>JADLBT010000162.1 GCA_020847555.1 Gemmataceae bacterium | reverse complement strand
AGCCGAGCGCCGCGTAAACGACCCGGGTAGACACGGTGAAACCCTCCGGGGTGGTGTCTCCGCCCCAACGCTTCCATCCGAAACATAGCTCACGGGCCGGCGTCGCGCCGCCATCGGGCGGACGCCACCCGTGGGCTTTACGCACCAACTCCTCTGGCCCTGCCTCAGGCCGGGGCCAGGTCGCGCGCGACCTGCACCACCGACGGCTCGGCGGTCGGCCGCGCGGTGAACCCGAGTTCCTCCGCCAGCTTGAGCATCTGCGTGTTCTCGCGCAGCACCGACCCGACCAGCCGGCGCACCCCACGTTCGCGCGCCACCTCCAGCAGCCGTTGCATCAGGTGCGGGCCGATGCCCTTGCCCTGCCACGGGTCGGTCACCACCACCGCGAACTCGGCGCTGTGCGTCTCCGGGTTCGAGTAGTAACGCGCGACGCCGACGAAGTGCGGCTTGCCGGCGGCGTCGTGGTGGACCGCGACCAGCGCCATCTCCCGGTCGTAGTCCAGGTGGCAGAGGCGAATCAGGCTGTCGCGTGACAGCGTCTTGACCATGCTGAAGAAGCGCATCCGGATGGTGCGCTCCGAGTGGCCGGCGTGCAGCTCGATGATGAGCGGCTCGTCCTCCGGCATGATCGGGCGCACGAGCAACTCGGTCCCGTCGTCCAGGCGAAGCGGAGCGACGTACTGGTTCGGATACGGCCGGATCGCCAGGCGCGGCCGTTTCTCCTCCGGCTGGTCCGGCGGGGTGAGGAGGACGCGCGCGTCGAGGGCGATGATCCGCTCCGGAGACGCGAGCAGCGGGTTGATATCGACCTCGGCGATGTCGAGGAAGTCGCACAGCAGGGAGCTGAACCGGACCAGCAGCGTTTCCAGCTGGTCGAGCGGCACCGGCTTCCGGCCGCGGATGCCCTTGAGGGCCTCGTAGATCTTCGTCCGCTCCATGAGGCGGCGGGCGAGGGTTCGGTTGAGCGGCGGCAGGGCCAGTTCGCGGTCCTTCATCACCTCCACCATCACCCCGCCAGCGCCGAACAGGATGACCGGGCCGAACTGGATGTCCACCGAACTGCCGACGATCAGCTCGTACCCGGTGACGCGCACCAGCGGCTGGACCGCCACGCCCTCGAACGGCACGTCCGGGTGGTGCCGCTTCAGATTGGCGGCGATGGTGTCGAACGCGGCCCGCACCGCGTCGTCGCCGGCCAGGTTGAGCTGGACCCCGCCGACGTCGCTCTTGTGCGTGACCGTTTGCGAGTGGAGCTTCAGGACGACCGGATAGCCGAGCTTGCGAGCGGCGGCGACAGCGGCGTCGGCGGTGGCGGCATGGACGGTCGGGGCGACCGGGATGCTGTAGGCGGCGAGCAGTTCCTTCGCCTCGACCTCCGTCAGCAGGGTCCGGCCGGCGGCCCGGGCGGCGGCGATGAGGGCGCGCACCTTCGCCCGGTCCGGCTCCCACCCTTCCGGCAGCGCCTCGGGTGTCTCGTAGAGCAACTCCTGGCTGCGGCGGTACTGGACCATGTGGAGGAAGGCGCGGATGGCGGCCTCCGGCGCGTCGAACGTCGGGATGCCGGCCTGGTTGAGGACCGCCTTGCCGGCCCGCACCTCGGCCCCGCCCATCCACGTCGCCAGCAGCGGCTTGCCGTCCAGCCGGGCGAACGGGACGAGTTGCCGGGCCGTCTCGGTCGGATCGGTCATCGCCTGCGGCGTCAGCAGGACGAGGATGCCCTGCACGCCCGGGTCGCGGGCGCAGATCTCGACCGCGCGGCGGTAGCGCTCGGCCGTCGCGTCGCCGAGAACATCGATCGGGTTGGCGTGGCTCCAGAACGGCGGCAGCACCGCGTCGAGGGCGGCCATCGTCTCGGCGCTCAGGGCCGCCAACTGGCCGCCGCTGATCATGAGGGCGTCGGTCGCCATCACCCCGGGGCCGCCAGCGTTGGTAATCAGGGCCAGGGCCGGACCGCGCGGCGGGGGCTGGGTCGCGAGGATCTCCGCCATGTTGAACAGATCCGGGATGGTGGTGACGCGCAGCACGCCGGCCCGGCGGAAGGCGGCGTCGAAAACCGCGTCGGCCCCGGCCAGTGCCCCGGTGTGGGATGCGGCCGCCCGCGCGCCGGCCTCGTGGCGGCCGGCCTTGACGACGATGACCTGCTTCGTCCGCGCGACCGCCCGGGCGGCGCTGAGGAACGTGCGCACGTCGCCGATCGACTCCATGTACAGGATAATGCTGCGCGTCCCCGGGTCGTCGCCGAAGTAGTCGATCAGGTCGGCGAAATCGACATCGAGCATGGCGCCGACGCTGACGAAGCTGCTGAAGCCGATGTGCCGCTCGCGCGCCCAGTCGAGGATCGACGTGCAGATCGCGCCCGACTGGCTGAGCAGGGCGAGGTTCCCCTGCGCGGCCATGGTAGCAGCGAAGCTGGCGTTGAGGTTATTCGGCGGGTGGATCACTCCCAGGCAGTTCGGGCCGATGACGCGCATCCGCCCGCGGACGATGTCCTTGACCTGGCGCTCCAGCGCCCGGCCCTCGGCACCGAGTTCGGAGAAGCCGGCCGAAATGATGATGGCCGCCTTGACGCCGCGCTCGACGCAGTCCTTGACGGTCGCCGGAACGGTGGCCGCCGGGGTGGCGATCACCGCCAGATCGACGGCCTCGGGGACGTGGGCGAGGTCGGGGTAGCAGTAGACGCCGTGGACGGCGTGCCGCTTCGGGTTGACCGGGTAGACGACGCCGCCGAACGGGTTCTCCAGCAGGTTCCGAATCAGGATGCTGCCGACGCTCCCGTGGGTGACGCTGGCGCCGACGACGGCAACCGCGCTGGGGCGGAAGAAGGGGTCGAGGGAATGGGTATGCGCCGGCATGGTGGTCTCCTCTCGGAGCCCACGGGCCGCGGCCCGCAGGGCGGATCCTGGACGTCGCAGCCCGCGGGCCGCGGCCGGCAGACTTGCGGGAGACGTCAATCGTGGACGAACTCGTGCTCGGGGTCGCGGACCGTCAGCACCGGGCACGGGGCCTTGCGCACCACCTTCTCGGCAACGCTTCCCAGCAGCAGGTGGGCGAGCCCGCCGCGGCCGTGCGTACCCATGATGATCAGGTCGATCTCCTTTTCCTTCGCGAAGCCGACGATCTCGTGATAGGGGGTGCCCTCGCGGGCCTCGGCGTGGATGGGAAAGTGCTCGAGGTTGTGGTCGCGGACAACCCGGGCGAGTGCTTCCCGGACGGACGCGGTGAGCTGTTCGATGGGCGGCAACACCGGCGGGCCGGCGGTGACGGCGTCCGGCAGGAAGAGGGCGAAATCCTGCACGACGTGGAGGAGGTGGATCTCCGCCCCGAACTTCTCGGCGAAGCTGACCGCGTACTTCAGCGCCGTCTCGGAGTGCTTGCTGAAGTCGGTCGGCACGAGGATGCGGCGCAGGTCAATCATCGGAAGTCACGGGTTGGAGATGGCTGCCCGCGCCCGAAGCGTAAGCGCGGGGGAGAGACCAGCCCCGCGCTTACGCTTCGGGCGCGGATGGCGGATCGGTCAGGATTCGGTGCGTCCCAGCTGCTGGAAGCGCTCGCGGAGCTGGCGCGTGACCGGGCCGGGCTTGCCGGCGCCGATAACGCGCGTGTCGCACTCGACCACCGGCACCACCTCGGCGGCCGTCCCGGTCAGGAAGCACTCATCGGCGTTGTAGACGTCGTGGCGAGTCAGGGCCTGCTCGCGCACGGGGATCCGGGCGGCCGCCGCGAGTTCGAGGACGGCGGCGCGCGTGATCCCCTCCAGGATGCCGGCGTCAATCGGCGGCGTCAGCAGCACGCCGCGCTTGACGAGGAAGATGTTGTCTCCCGAGCACTCCGCCACCTCGCCCTTGTGGTTGAGCATCAGCGCCTCATCGCACCCAGCCTGGACCGCCTCCATCTTGGCGAGGATGTTGTTGAGGTAATTGAGCGACTTGATGCGCGGGTTGAGGGCATTGGGGTGGTTGCGAATCGTCGAGACGGTGGCGATCTTCAGTCCGGTCTCGTACAACTCGGGCGGGTAGAGGCTGATGGTGTCCGCGATGACGATGACCTGCGGATCCCGCGTCTTGCGGATGTCCAGGCCGAGGTATCCGCCGCCGCGCGTGACGAGCGGGCGGATGTACCCGTCGCTGATGCCGGCCGCCTTGACCGTGGCCGTGATCGCGTCCCGCAGCTGCTCCCTGGTGATCGGAACTTCGAGCTTGATCGCGCGAGCGCTCTCGAACAGCCGATCGACGTGGGCCGCCAACCGGAACACCTTGCCGCCGTAAACGCGGATGCCCTCGAAGACGCCGTCGCCGTACAGCAGGCCGTGATCGTAGACGCTGATCTTCGCGTCCGCCTTCTCGACGATCGTGCCGTTGATCCAGACCTTGGCGGTCATGATGTTAGTCCGTCCCCGGAACCAGGACTGGGGGCGACTCGGCCTTGATGCGCCCTTCCGCGATGCGAACCACGCGGTCGGTTTCCTCGGTCAGCTCGAGGTTATGAGTCACCATGATGATAGTGAGGGCGTCGGCGCCGTTCAAGTCGCGCAGCAGGCGGACGATCTGCCCGCCGGTGGCCGCGTCGAGGTTGCCGGTCGGCTCGTCCGCGAGGAGGATGCGCGGGCGGTTAATCAGGGCGCGGGCGATGGCGGCGCGCTGCATCTCCCCGCCGGACAGCTCGCGCGGCCTGTGCCTGAGGCGATGCCCCAGCCCGACCCGGTCGAGCAACTCCGTCGCCCGGCGGCGCAGCGTGCGGCGACGGGCGAACCACCCGAGGACCGAGTGGTTGATCATCTGCGGCATCAGGACATTCTCGAGCGTGTTGAGTTCCGGGAGCAGATGGTAGAACTGGAAGATGAACCCGAACGTCCCGTTGCGCAGCTGATCGCGTTCGCGCGTCGGGAGGTTGTCGATGCGCCGGTCGCGCAGGTACACGGCCCCGTGGTCCGGCCGGTCGAGTGTCCCGAGCAGGTGGAGCATCGTGCTCTTGCCCGACCCGGACGCGCCGATGACGCTGACGAACTCGCCCTCATGCACCTCCAGATCCAGGCCGCGCAGCACCTCGACCTTCTCGGCGCTCTTGCGGTAGACCTTGTGCAACTCGACCGCGCTGAGCAGGGGAACAGAATCGAGCATGGCTCTGGCATCCTTTCCGCAATGGCTTGCCCCTCACCCCCCGGCGCCCTCTCCCACCAGGGGAGAGGGGGAAGCAACTCACTCGTACCGCAACGCCCTGACCGGGTGGAGCATGGCGGCGCGCAGCGCGGGCAGCACGCTGGCGAAGATGGCGATCGACACCGCCCCGACGTTCACCAGGAAGACGCTCCACCCCTGGATGTCGGTCGGGATCTCATTGAAGTAGTACACGTCGCGCGGGAAGATGTCCGAGCCGGTCAGTCGGGACAGGAAGTATTCCACGCCGTTGATGTTCGTCGTCAATAACAACCCGAGGGCGCTCCCGAGGCCGGTCCCGACCAGGCCGAGGAGCAGGCCGTACCCGAGGAAGATCTTCATCACCCCCCAGTGCGACGCCCCGAGCGCCTTGAGGATGCCGATGTCGCGCGTCTTCTCCGCGACGATCATGCTGAAGATCGCCAGGATGCCGAACCCGGCGACGGCGATGATCAGGAACAGCAGGACGTTCAGCAGCCCCTTCTCAATCGAGATCGCCTGCAGCAGGGGGCTCTGCTTGCCCTCCCACGTCTCGATCTGGACGCGGTGGGCCGCCACGTCTTGCCGGAACAGCTTCCGCAGGGCGGCCACCACCGCCGGGCCGTCGGCCGGATCCTTCAGTTTCATCTGGATGCTGGTGACCCGATCCTGCATCGTCCGCAGGTGCTGCAGGTAATCGAGCGGGACGAACACGTAGTTGCTGTCGTACTCGCTCATCTCCGACTTGAAGTAGTCCACAACGAGGAAGCTGTCGTACACCGGAGCGAGGCGCTGGCCGCTGACGGTGGTGATGACGATCTGGTCGCCCGGGTGGAGGAGGTAGTGCTCGGTCGCCTTGCCGGTTTCGTCCTTGAGGCGGAAGCTGGCGATGAGGTTGCCGACGATCGCTCCGCGCGGCAGCTTGATCTGGCTCGGCGGGGGGGCCGGCGGGGGCGGCTCGCCGGGAGCCTGGACCTGGCGCGGCACCTCGCGCAGCTGGCGGAGCTGGCGCAGCTCGAACCGGCGTTTCGCCTCGGCTGGCACGTCGAACGACGGTTTCGCCTTGCTCTTCTGGTGGACGAAGTTCTCCCGGACGCCGCCGAGCAGAGCCCGCGATTCCATGTCGATGCCGACCAGGCGAATCGGCCGCGTCATCAGCTCGCCATTGGGCATGTGAAACTGGAGCATGGCGAACGCCTCCAGGGTGGGGCTCATCGCCTCGATCCGGTCCCGCAGGAACGGGTCGCTCTTGATCCGGGCCATCTTGCCGGCCGGGTCGGCGAATCCTTCGAGCGTGGTCGCCTCGATCAGCACGTCCGACAGCAGGCTGTGCAGCCGCTCGCGCAGCTTGGTGCTGAAGCCACTCATGACGCTGTTGACCACGATCAGCGTCGCCACCCCCAGCAGGACGCTGACGATGCAGGCCAGCGCCAGGTAGCGGGTCAACAGATACCGCCAGCAGAGCAGCAGCTTGTACAAGACTCTCCTCCGTGAGAGCTAATCGCAGAAACCCAGAAGGGCCACAGATAAACGCAGATGAACACCGATCATCTTCCGATCGGCGTACCCGGTCGTTCCCAAAAACAACTCCTCATTCCGATCCGTGTTGATCTGTGTTCATCTGTGGCTGTTGCTTTTCCTCTGGGTCGCTGTGGTTCGTTTATCCCTTCTCCGGTCGCAGCAGCGGGAACAGAATGACGTCCCGGATCGTCTGCGTGTCGGTCAGCAACATGACGAGACGGTCGATGCCGACGCCGAGCCCGCCCGCGGGCGGCATCCCGTGCCGCAGGGCGCAGACGAAGTCCTCGTCCATCTTCGCCATCGACTCCTCCTCCGGCAGCCCGGCCAGCTGCTGGCGGAAGGTCGCCTCCTGGGTGAGCGGATCGTTCAGCTCCGTGTAGGCGTTCGCCAGTTCCATCGACTGCACGTACAGCTCGAAGCGCTCGGCAAGGGCCGGGTTGTCACGCTTGCGCTTCGTCAGCGGGCACAGCGTCGCCGGGTAGTCGTACACGAAGATCGGCCCGGCCAGGTGCGGCTCGACGCGCTCCTCGAACAGATGATGCACGATCACGTCCGGGTGCAACTGCTCGACTGTCAGCTTCACCTGGCCCGCCAGCCGCTCCAGGTCGCCGGGCCGGGCGGCACGGCGGACCCCCGCAGCGTCGTCCATCGCCACGCCGACGTGCTCCGCGAACAGCTCGCCGTAGGTGCGCCGCTGCCAGCGCGCGAAATCGACCGTACTCGGGCCGTAGGTCAGGTGCTTGCGCCCGTCCGGGTACAGCTCCGCGACGCACGCCTTCACCATCGCCTCGGTCAGGTCCATCATGCTCTTGTAGTCGCCATACGCCTGGTACAGCTCGAGCATGGTGAACTCGGGGTTGTGCCGCGCGTCGATGCCCTCGTTGCGGAACACCCGGCCGATCTCGTACACCCGCTCGACCCCGCCGACCAGCAGTCGCTTGAGATGCAGCTCCAGGGCGATGCGCAGGTACAGGTCGATGTCGAGGGCGTTGTGGTGCGTGACGAACGGCCGGGCTGCCGCCCCGCCCGCGATGGCGTGCAGCGTCGGCGTCTCGACCTCGACGAACCCCTGCCCGTCGAGGAACGACCGGATGCGGCGCACCACCTTGATTCGCTTCATCGCTCGGTCGAACGTCTCGGGGTTGTAGATCAGATCGAGGTAGCGATGCCGCAGCCGGTACTCGATGTCCTCCATGCCGCCCCACTTGTCGGGGTGCGACTCCAGCGACTTGCCGAGGAAGTACAGGCTATCGGCGAAGATCGTCAGTTCGCCGGTGCGCGTCTTCCCAAACGTCCCCTCGACGCCGAGCAGATCCCCGAGGTCGAGATTCTGGGCCAGGCTCCACCCGAGCGCCCCGACCTGCTTCTGTCCGGCCATCACCTGAATGCGACTCGACCAGTCCACGAATTCGGCCGCCTCGTGCTTGTCCGTCTGCTGGCTCTTGGTCTGCCGCGCGACTGGGCGTCCGGACCAGTCCACGATGTCGAGGAAGTGGACCTTCCCGCCAAGGCGCCGGGAGACGATCCGGCCGGCGGCGCGGACGCGCAGCAGCGGGGTCGCCTCGGGGTTCAGGGCGCGGATCGCCTCGATCGGCTGGTGCCCGTCGAAGCGCTGGCCCCACGGATCGATGCCCAGCTGTTCAATCGCGCGCAGCTTGTCGAGTCGGCTGGCCTCGTAAACGGTTGGGGTGTCTGCCACGGTCGGCTGCTTTCATACTGGAGGACGGCGCAAGGTGATGATCCGATGGAGATGTGGATTCTAGCCGGTGTGGCAAACCTGTCAATCGGCGTTCGGGATGCGGTGGGAGTGGGAAGAAAGGCAAGCAGAGGAAGCCTGGGTGAAAGCGCAAAGCCCACAGGTGGCGGCCCCTGGGCGCCGTGCTGGAGACTTGCCCCACGGGCCGCCACCCGTGGACTTTGCCTCTGCGGGCGACCCTCCCGACCCCGGTGTGGCAGCGCGGGCCGGATCACGTCTCCGGCCCGTCGTAGACCTCCTCGACGGTCAGGATCATCTGCGCCACCTCGACCAGCTTGCGATTCGTGTCGCGCGCCAGCTTCTGCAGCCGCCGGAACGCGGCTGCCTCGTCCTGGCCGGTACGCTTCATCAGGATGCCCTTGGCGCGCTCGATCAGCTTGCGGTCCTGGATCGCCTGGCGCAGGTTGTCCGCCTCCTTGCGGAGCGCCTGGAACTCCTCGAAGCGGCGCGACACGATCGTGATCGCCGGCTCCAGATCCTTCTGCTTGATCGGCTTGATCAGGTACGCCATCACGTGGTTCGCTCCGGCCCGCTCGATCAGGTCCGGCTCGCTGAACGCCGACACCAGGATCACCGGGATGACCTCGTCCTGGCAGACCTGGCGGGCGGCGTCGATCCCGTCGGTGTCCGGCATCTTGATGTCGGTGATGATCAGATCCGGTCGGCGGACCCGGCACTGGGCGACCAGCTCGGCGCCGGTCTGGGCGGCGCAAACGACCTCGTGACCGAGCAGCGGCAGGATCTCGCGGTAGAAGTCGAGCATGCGCGGCTCGTCGTCCGCGACGGCGATCTTGAGGGAACGGCTCATGCCTTCTTCCTCGGTAAGGTGATGACGATTTCGGCACCCCGGGAGGCCGCCCCCAGAGCGTCCCCGGCCGGCGGGCCGCCGACGACGATGCGGCCCCCGTGGGCCTCGACGATCCGTTTCGCGATCGCCAGCCCCAGCCCGGTGCCCTGCGTCTTGGTCGTGAAGAACGGCTCGAACACGCGCGCCTGCTCGGCCGCCGGGATGCCGGGGCCGTTGTCGCGCAGGGCCACGCACAGCCCCCGGTCGCCGTTCAGCCCGGCCGGCGACCAGACGGCCCGAATCTCGACCGGGTCCGGGCAAGCGCTCATCGCATTATCCAGGACGTTGCGGAATACCTGTTCGAGGGCAAGCGGGTCCACGTCGCACGCCAGATCGGCGCCGCTCGTCTCCTGCGTCAGGACGGCGACCCGATCCTTGCGCGCGGCCAGGCCGGTCCACGTCTCCTCCAGCAGGGTGCCCAGGTCGGTGCGCTCCCGCTTCAGCTTGATCGGGGCCGCGTACCCGCGCACCTCCTCGTACAGGTAGTGCAGCCGGTCCTGCGCCTTCTGGATGTCCATCACCAGGGCGAGCAGCTCGGGCCGGTCCTCGACGCGCAGCGTGAGCAGTTCCAGGCACGCCTGGCTTTGCTGCAGGGCGTTGCGGCTCTCGTGGGCCAGCCCGGTCACCATCTGGCCGATGGCGGCGAGTCGCTCCGCCTGGCGCAGCCGCTCCTCCGTCTCCTTGCGCCAGGTGATGTCGCGGATGGCGCTGGAGACGAGCACCCCCTCGTCCGTCTGCAGCGGGCTGAGACTGGCCTCGACCGGGAATTCGGTTCCGTCCTTGCGCCGGCCGTACAGCTCGCGCCCGGCCCCCATCGCCCGCGCCAGCGGGTCGGCGAAATAGCGGGCGCGTTCCTCGACGTGGCGGGCGCGCAGCCGCTCGGGGATAAGCAGCTCCACCAGCTGCCCGCGCAGCTCCTGGCGGGTGTAGCCGAACAGTTCCTCCGCCTTGGTATTGACGAGGACGATCTCGCCGCGGGCGTTGACGATGACCATCGCGTCGGGGGCCGAGTCGAGGAGCCGGCGATAGCGCTCCTCGGCCCGCTGCCGCTCGCGTCGCCCGACGAGCAGGGAGCGGACGCGCGTCACCAGCTCCTTGGGGTGGAACGGCTTGAACAGATACTCGTCCGCCCCCGCCTCCCACCCCTTCAGCAGCGCCTCGCGCTGCACCAGCGCGGTCGCCAGGACCACCGGCAGGGCAGCCGTCTCCGGGCTCGCCTTGATCGCCTTGCACAGGCGCAGCCCGCCCTCCTCGGGTGAGGGGGCGGAGCGGGAGGAGAGGAGTGGGGAGGTTGCCTTGAAGCCCCCAGGCTGCAGCCCGTGGGCCGAGTCTCTTGAGGCTTGCCCCGCGGGCCGCAACCCGAGGGCTTTCTCCTCCTCACTCCCCGGGCTCCGATGCGGGATCATGACGTCGGCCAGGACCAGGTCGGGCGCCCAGGACCGGACCAGCTCCAGAGCCTCCGCGCCGTCCCGGGCGAACGCGGCGTGACAGATACCCTGGAGAAGGGCGGCGATGTAGGACGCCAGCTCCTCGTTGTCCTCGGCGATGAGGATCTTCGGCAGCTCCGGCGAGGCCGGTTCGGTGCGGACGGTGCCGGGGACGGCCCGATACCCATACTTCTGGAGCAGCGCCGTCCGGCCGGTGAGCGTGTCCTCGACGTCGCTGGCCGCCCGCGGCGGGCACGTCGGGGCGAAGCACTCGACGGTGAACGTCGTCCCCTCTCCCGGGGCGCTGGCCACCGTCACGGTGCCGCCGAGCAGCTCGCTGAACTCCTTGATGAGCGCTAGCCCGCCGCCCTGGAACGTGTCGCGCGGCGTGCCGTCCAGTTGGCGGAACCCGCGGAACAGCTTCTCCGCCTCCCCGGGTGGGATGCCGGCGCCGGTGTCGCGCACGGCCAGCCGGAGCCGGTCGTCGGCGACCCGCGCCTCGACCGCCACCCGCCCGCCCTCGGGGGTGAACTTGACGGCGGTCGACAGGAGGTTGAACAGGATCCGCTCGTACAGGTAGCGGTCCATGCTCACCCACACGCCGTCCGGCTCGACGAGGGCGCGCAGGCCAATGCCGCGCTGATCCAGGAGCGGCCGAAAGTCGGCCAGGACCGACCGGGTAAGGGCGCGCAGATCCGTGGCGTGGCGTTCGACGGTGACCGGCTTGCCCTGCAAGCGCGACAGGTCGAGCAGACGGTTGAGGAGCTGGAGCAGCAAGAGGGAATTCTTGTGGACGGTTTGTAGAGTGCGCCGGGCCGGATCGGCGAGCGCTCCGTGTTCGCCGCTGAGGAGGGACTCCAGAGGGGCAAGGATCAGCGTCAGCGGGGTGCGCAGCTCGTGGGACACGCCCGCGAAGAAGTCGCTGCGCCCGCGCTCGGCGTCGGCCAGCTGGCGACGCTTCGCGCGCAGGGCGCGCAGCGCGCGGCGGTGGCGGCGGGCGAGTCGCTTCCGCCGGGCCACCTCCCGCGCCAGGTCCGTGGTCGAGCGCATGGTCAGCAGATCCGGGATCACCGGGGCGAGGGCGACGATGGTTGCCCACCCAGCCAGGGCGGCGAGGAGCTTGACAACGGCGGCGAAGCGGTGGGCCGGGGTGTAGTACGTGTACACGTCGAGCAGATACGTCAGCCCGGCGAGGATGAGGAAGACGGCGAGCAGCCACAGGTGGCGTCGGAACGGCAGGTGGCGCCGCCGGACGCGAATGAGCAGGACGGCCGGCAGGCCCAGGCAGGCGAGGGCCAGGAGCAGGCTCGCGGCGCTGTGGAGCAGGCCGAGGCCCTGTTCCCATGCCGGCTGATCCGCGCGGCGGACGAAGTCGGTCGGGTCGAACAGTCGGGTAAAGAAGTCGCCCATCGCGCGGTGCCCCTCGGGCCACAGCGCCTGCCGGGACTGGGGAGATGCCGGCGGGCCGGACAATCGTCTGGATGATGGTTCAGAGCACGTCGAGGTGCTTCGTCCCTGCCCCATGCTAGCGTGCCGGGCCGGAAATGGGAAGGAGGCGCGGCTGCACGCCGGTCTTTCCGTTAGGTTTTCCGCCGCGGGCCGTTTATCATGAGGGGGGAGAATTCCCCGCGAACATCCGGGAGAAGCTGCCATGCCGCGCGGCAAACGGTCCGCCCTCGTTGTCGGCCTCCTCGCGTTTACCCTGTCGGCCGCCGCGCTGGCTGGCCTGCGGAGTCACGCGCAGCAACCGGCGGCACCAGCAGAGAACGCCGACGTCAAGCTGCTCCAGGCGGCGGGCCTACCGACCGACTCCGCCGGCCTGATGGCCTACTTCCGCAACCGCACCCTCAAGGAGGCGGACCGTCAGACTCTTGAAGCTCTCGTCAAAAAGCTCGACGCAAAGTCGTACCGGGAGCGCGAGGCGGCCCGGCGCGAGTTGATGCAGCGCGGGCCGCTCGCCCTGCGCTACCTGCGAGAGGGGATGAAGGGCGGGTCGCTGGAAATGGTCCTGCGGGCCGAGGAGTGCATCCGGAAGATCGAGACCGACTCCGCCAGCGACCCCGCCCGGCCGGCCGCGGCCGCCCGGGTACTGGCCGCACTCCCGCTGAAGGACGGCGAGGCGCGGGCGGCCGCTACCGTCCTGATGGATTTCCTGGCGGGGGCCGATGACGAGTGGCTGGAGGACGAGGTGCTGGGTAGCCTGGCCGTCCTCGCCGAGCGCCGCGGGCAACTCGGTTTCCTCGCGGCCGCGCTGCAGGACCGAGCGCCCGAGCGGCGCGGCGCGGCCGGGCACGTCGTCGCCCGGCGCGGCACGCTGGACCAGCGCAAGGCCGTTCGGCAACTGCTCGACGACCCGGTCCCGGCCGTCCGCACGCGGGTTGCCATCGGACTGGTCGGCCGGCGTGTCCTCGAAGCCCCGCGATCGAGCACGGCCGCCGACGAGTCGCAGCTGCGCGCTGCCGGGGTCAGCACCGACGGTCCGGGCCTGCTGGAGTTCTTCCGCAAGCGTTCCCTCGACGAGCGGGCGCAGCAGGAGTTGAACCAGCTGATACGTCAGCTCGGCAACCGCGCCTGGCCGGCGCGCGAGCAGGCCACGCGGAAGCTGGTCGAGAAAGGCCCACCCGCGATCCCGTTCCTGCTGGCCGCTACCGAAAGCGAGTTCCCCGAGATCGCGCTGCGGGCGTCCCGGTGCATCGACCGGATCAAGCAGGGCCCCGGCCCGGGCGTGCCGATTGCCGCCGCCCGTCTCCTCGCCTGCGCGGTCGGCGAGGAGAAGAGGGCCGCCGCCGTGAAGCCGGCCGATGCGGTCCAGGTTCTGCTCACCTACGTCCCGTTCGCCGACAACGAATCGGTCGAGGACGAGGTGATCGGCGCCCTGACCGTCCTGAGCGTGCGCGACAGCCGGGTCGATCCGGTCTTCCGCAGCGCGCTCCACGACGCCCTGCCGGCGCGGCGTGCGGCCGCCGCATATGTCCTGGGTCGCGCCGGCACTGGCGAGGACTGCCAGGCGGTGCAGGGCTTGCTCCGCGATCCGCTGCCGCGTGTGCGCCTTCGCGCCGCCCAGGGGCTGCTTGCCGCCCGCGAGAAGGCCGCTGTCCCGGCCCTGATCGACCTGTTCGGCAAGGCGCCCGACGCATGGCGGTGGCGCGTCGAGGAGTTGCTCTACCGGGTCGCCGGTGACCGGGGTCCCGACCTGCCGGCGACGGCGGACGCGGAGGGGCGCCGGAAGGCGGTCGCCGCCTGGGCGGACTGGTGGCGCGACAACGAGTCGCGCATCAACCTGGCTCGCGCCGTGGGAGACGATCAGCGCCTGGGGTTGACGCTGATCGTCGAGTACGATTCCACCGTCGGCAACCGCCAGGGCAAGGTGTGGGAGTGTGGGCGGGACGGCAACCCGCGCTGGGCGATCAAGAGCCTGTTCGGAGCGATGGACGCGCAGGTTCTCCCGGGCGGGCGCATCCTGATCGCCGAGAACAACGTGTCGCGCGTCAGCGAGCGCGACCTGGCGACCGGCAACGTGATCTGGCAGCACACGATCGCCAACCCGGTCACCGTTCAGCGCCTGCCGGGCGGCAACACGTTCATCGCCACCTACAACACGCTCGTCGAGCTGGACGCCGGCCGGAAGGTCGTTTACACCCACAACCTGTCACCGAACTTCTTCGTCTTCGGCGCCCGCAAGCTGCGCAACGGGCACGTCGTCGCGGTCACCTCCCAGGGGATGCTGGTCGATTTCGACATGGCGGCGCGGCGAATCGTCCGCACAGTCGCGCTTGGGTCGCAGGGGAACTGGTGCGGGGTGGACGTCCTTCCGAACGGGAACTACCTCGTCGCCCTGATGAACCCTGGGGAGGTGCGCGAGATCGACGCGGCCGGCAAGATCCACTGGAGCTGCCGCTATCAGGGCGTGTTCCGGGCCACCCGGCTGCCCAACGGGAACACGCTGGCGGTCAGCATGACGACGCGCACGGTCGCCGAACTCGACCGCGCCGGCACCGCCGTCTGGTCAAAGGTCTGCGAGGGTCGGCCGTGGGCGGCCCACGCGCGCTGACGATCCCGGGGCCGTTCGCGCCCGAAGCATCGCTCGCAGCAGCACCTTCAGAAACGCTCGATCGGGTTACCGATAGCGAATCGCCTTGAACTGGCTTCGTGCCGCCAGCGGCACGAAGCCAGTTCAAGGCGATTTCGGATTATGGGGAGGCGGTCGCCGTTGAAGAGGCTGGAGAGAAAGCACGGGCGGCCAGCCAGGCAAGGCCGCCGGCACAGGTCAGAACAGCGACTCCGGTCAGGATCGACGCGGCGGGACCAACAGGGCGGGGGAGAACGATGAGCCATGAGGCAAGGAATGATCCCAGGGATCTCGCACCCGGCATCTCCAGGGCTGCCGCTGCCGGGCCGAACAACGCGGCGACCCGTCCGCCCATTCGTCCGGACATGACCCTTCGGCAAATCGCCCTGGATTACCCGGTCTGTCGCGAGGTACTCCGCCGTCACGGCGAGCCGGAGGATCGGCCCACCAAATTCGGACACCTCGAGCCGCTCGACCATTTCGCACGACGGCAGGGCATCGACCTGGAGGCTCTCCTCGCCGAACTGGCTCAGGCCGCCGGGGTAGGGGTGGACCGGGGCAGCGCCGGGGCTGAACCTGTCCACCGCCCATTTATTACCTCGGCACTGACCGTCACGCTTTCCCTGGGCGCCGGCTGGGGGGCACTCCTGCTGTTCGAGATCGGCTGGCACGGCCGCTTTGACGCCGTCCTCAACAGCCATGTTGTGGCGCACGGAGCCGCCCAGCTGTGGGGCTTCATCGGGCTGTTCGTCGCCGGCATCGCGCTGCGCTACCTGCCAATGGCCACCTCGGGTCCACGGCCGGGCCGCGCCTTCCGCCGGCTCCTGCTGGCCGCCTTCCTCACCGGCGTGGTCGGCGGCTTCGTCTGGTCCCTGACGGCGCGGGAGGCGAGCTGGCTTGGTCCCCTCAGCGGCGCCGCGCTGGTGCTCGCGGCGGCCCTCTTCCTGGGTTTCTTGCTTCGCCAGGCCGCCGGCAAGCTGCGTTTCCCCTGGGCGCGGCTGATCTCGGCCGCGGGTGGATGGATGGTCCTCTGGGCCGCTGCGACGCTGGTGCTGCGCAGCTGGGCGGCGGCCGAAGGGCCTGGTATGTATGACGAGCCAGCGCGACAGTTGCTCATGGACCTGGCCATCTTCGGCTTCTCCCTGAACGCCATCTACGGCTTCGGTCAGAAGCTGCTGTCGGGCATCGTGGGTAGCGCGGCCCCGCGCGGCGGGTTCGTCGAAGCGACCTTCTGGCTGCACAACGCGGGCGTCGTCCTCCTGGCACTGGGCCACACCGGCCAGTTCGTCTGGGTCGGACCGCTCGGGGTGGCGGCGCTGGCCGCGGGAGCGTTCAGCTACGCGCTGGCGATGCGCGGCTTTGTGCGGGTGCGGCGAACCTCCGCGCGGCCGGAAGTGGGTCAGCGCATGCTCGATCACTACGTCCAGCTCGCCTTCTGCTGGCTGCTGGCCGGACTCGCCTTGCTCTTGACGGCCGACCTGTACTGGACCGCTCGCGGCCTCACGCCGCCGCATGCTTACCTGGGGGCTGTCCGCCATGCCCTCACGGTCGGTTTCATGACGACGCTCATCCTGGGCGTCGGCCAGCGACTCTTGCCCATCCTGGGCCACACGCTCTTGCCCTGGCCGCGGCTGGTCCTGCCGACCTTTGTACTCATTGCCGTCGGCAACCTGCTGCGGGTGCTCACGGAGTTCGCAACACCGCTGAGCGCGGTCGCCTTTGCCCTCATGCCCTTCTCCGCGGCGCTCGAATTGGCGGCGCTCACCCTGTTCGCCGCCAACGCGCTGCGCACCTTGTGGCCGCCGCCCGACCCGTTGTTACGGACAGGTCAGGTCGTGTCCACAACCTCGGTGGCCGTGCTGCTGGGTGAATACCCCTGGCTGGAAGACCAACTCTTTGCCTGGGGGCTCGGTTACGTCGGCCGGGTGCGCTCGGTCCCCCGGGAACTCACGTTGGGAACCCTCGCCGCGAGTGAGGGCAAGGCGCCGGAAGAGATTATCGCCCGCATCAATGCTCTGCTCCAGCGGCACCGAGGGGGAGCCGAGAATGTTTCCACCCGGTACGGGTAGCTGGTGAGAGCGCGCGGACCAAACGCCTGTCCGAGCCCGAGGCGTCCGCGCGCGCGGACGCCTCGGGCTCGGACAGGCACGCCTCGCTCACTCCCTCGGCAGGAGAATCGTCAACAGCACCGAGGCATCCTCAATTCCCTTGACGGTGTGCGCCTCCCCGGTGGGGAGGTAGAGCAATTCCCCGGCCTGAAGGGTCTGAGTTTTTCCGAACGCGGTGAAGGCGATCTGCCCCTCCAGACACTGCACGATGATCTCGCCCTTGGCTCTGTGCTCGTGGATCTCCTTGCCGGCCGGAACGATCAGCCGCAGAACCTCCACCTCCTCGGCCCTCACCAGCGTCTTCGTCTGGGCCGACGCCAGCGCCGCGCCGAGAGGCCGAACGCTCACGATTTCACCCGGCTGTGCATGCGGAATCGCCATCGCTGTGTCTCCTTCAGGCGAGTTATGGTTTCAACAGCTGAACCTGGTCTCTCATTTTACTTGCAACTGGTATGCCAGGGAACGCCTTCGCGCCCTGTCCTTGGATTCGCCCTCACGGAAGATCGGTGGTCGGGGCCGAAACTGCCCCGTTACTGCCTGCGGGCTGACGCCCCGCCGCTCGCCGTGACATGGCCTCTGCGGGACTCAGTAACGCCCCAGCACGCGCCGCGTGTGCCGGACGATCATCTGCTCCTCGTTCGTCCGCATCATGCGAACGGCCACCCGACTGTCGGCCGCGGAAAGGATCGGCTCATTCCCCGCGTTGCGCCGCGGATCCAGATGCACGCCGAGCCAGTCGAGGCCGGCGCAGATCATTTCGCGCACCGGGGCCGCGTGCTCGCCGATGCCGGCGGTAAAGACGAACGTGTCCAGCCCGCCCAGCGCCGCCGCCAGCGCCCCGACGAACTTCCGCGCCTGGTAGCAGAAGACATCCACCGCGAGGCGCGCTGCCGGGTTCGTGGGCGCCTGGGCGAGCAGCTCGCGCATATCCGCGCTCACTCCCGACAGCCCGAGCAGCCCGCCGTCGTGGTTGACGAGCCGGTTCAGCTGCTCGGGCGTCTGCCGCCGCTCCGTCAGCAGGTACAGGAGAAGCCCCGGATCGAGGTCGCCACTGCGCGTCCCCATCACCAGGCCGCCCGTCGGCGTGAACCCCATCGTCGTGTCGAGGCAGCGGCCGTCGCGCACGGCCGCCATGCTGGCGCCGTTGCCCAGGTGAGCGACGATCACCCGTCCCTGCGCCGCCGCCCCGTCGAGGCGGGCCAGATCCTCCATGATGAACTCGTAGGACAGACCGTGAAAGCCGTAGCGGTGCAGCCCCTCGTCGGCCAGCCGCCGCGGCAAGGCGAAGATGCGCGCCACGTCCGGGAGCGTGCGGTGGAACGCGGTGTCGAAGCACGCGACCTGCGGCAGGTCGGGGAACCGCTGAGCCACCACCTCGATCGCCAGGATCTCCCCGGGAAGGTGCATCGGGTCGAACGGCGCCAGCCGGCGCAGCTCGGCCAGCATCTCCGGCGCGACGCGCTCGGGCGCCCGATACCGCGATCCGCCGTGGACGACGCGGTGCCCGACCGCGTCGATCTTCCCCGCGTCGGGCCGCCCGCGCAGCCACTCGAACAGCACCTCAAGGGCGGCGCCGTGGTCGCGCAGCTCGCGCTCGTTCGCCTCCATCACGCTGCCCGCGGCGTCCTTCATCTCGAACCGACCGACGCCGGCGCCGATGCGGTCGAGCTGGCCGCGGAACAGCATGTCCTCGCCGGAACCTGTGCGGTAGAGGGCTGTCTTGATGCTGGAGGAGCCGCTGTTGATGGTGAGGATCAGGGCGCCGGGGTGGTCGTTCATGGGATGCCTTGAAGAGTGGGCCGCCCTCCGAGCCCGCAGCGTAAGCGCGGGATGTTGTCTCGTCCCGCGCTTACGCTGCGGGCTCGGAGGGATGCGATGAGGTCGCTCCGCAGGGTTGAGGTCGAGGGGAAGCAGCCGCAGTGATGTCGAGGTGCCTCCGTCGGCCACTTCCGCCACGGCTCGGGACGTTGCACTCTCACTGTCTGTCCAGAATTACTATGGTCCGCACTTGACGGCCCCTCGACGGCTCTCGGTTAACGCGAACGCCCCCGAGCTGTGGCTCGGAGGCGTTCGCGTTTTACCGATCACTGACCAGTGCGGCTTACTTCTTGACCTCGAACTCGGCGTCGATCACGTCGTCCTTGCCGCGGCCGCCGTCGGTCGCGCGCTCGGCGCCGTCGCCGGGCGGCTGGTGGTGCATGTGCTGCGCCATCGCCTGGGCGGCCGCCTGCAGGTCGCTCAGCGCCTGCCGCAGCGCCTGCAGATCCTTGCCCTGCATTGCCTGCTTGACGCGCTCGATCTGAGATTTGATCGGCGCCTGGTCGCGCTCGGGGATCTTGTCGGCGTTGTCCTTGAGCAGCTTCTCGATCTGCCAGACCACCGAGTCGGCCTCGTTGCGGGCGTCGGCCATCTCACGCCGTTGCCTGTCCTCGTCGGCGTGGGCCTCCGCGTCGCGCCGCATCTTCTCGACGTCGTCCTTGCTCAGACCGCTCGACGACTTGATCTCAATCGTCGCTTCCTTGCCCGTCTTGAGATCCTTCGCCGCCACCTTCAGGATGCCGTTGGCGTCGATGTCGAACGTCACCTCAATCTGCGGCATCCCGCGCGGGGCCGGCTCGATGCCCTTCAGGTCGAACTCGCCGAGCAGACGGTTGTCGCTTGCCATCGGCCGCTCGCCCTGGAACACCTTCACCGTCACCGCCGGCTGGTTGTCCTCCGCCGTCGAGAACTTCTCCTTCTTCGTCGCCGGGATGGTCGTGTTGCGCTCGATCAGCTTCGTCATCACACCGCCGAGGGTCTCGATGCCCAGCGATAGCGGGGTGACGTCGAGCAGCAGCACGTCGGACTTGCTGCCGAGCAGCAGCTGCGCTCCCTGGATGGCGGCCCCGACCGCGACCACCTCGTCCGGGTTGACGCCCTTGTGCGGCTCCTTGCCGAAGATGTCCTTGACCAGCTGCTGCACCTTGGGCATGCGCGTCATGCCGCCGACCAGGACGACCTCGTCGATGTCGCGCGGACTGTACCCGGCGTCCCGGAGCGCTTGCAGGACCGGCCCGCGGCAGCGCTCGACCAGGTCGTGCGTCAGTTGCTCCAGTTTGGAGCGCGTCAGCTCGATCTCCAGGTGCTTCGGTCCGGTCTGATCGGCCGTGATGAACGGCAGGTTGATGCGCGTGCTCGTCGCCTGGGACAGCTCCTTCTTGGCCTGCTCGGATGCATCCTTGAGCCGCTGCAGTGCCTTCTCGTCCTTGCGCAGGTCGATCAGCTCCCTGCGCTTGAAGTCCTCCGCGACGTGGTCGATGACCACCTGGTCGAAGTCGTCGCCGCCCAGGTGGGTGTCGCCGTTCGTCGCCTTCACCTCGAAGACGCCGTCGCCGACGTCGAGGATCGAGATGTCGAACGTGCCGCCGCCCAGGTCGAAGACGGCGATCTTCTCGTTTTTCTTCTTGTCCAGCCCATACGCCAGCGAGGCCGCCGTCGGCTCGTTGATGATGCGCATACGTTGGCGTGTCTTCTTCCCGGTGGCGGGATCCTCGATTTCCCATTCGGTGTCGAAGCCGGCGATTCGGGCGGCGTCGATGGTCGCCTGGCGCTGGCTGTCGTTGAAGTACGCTGGCACGGTGATGACGGCCTTGCGGACGGTGTGGCCCAGGTATGCCTCGGCCGCCTCCTTGAGCTTGCGCAGCACCAGCGCCGAGATCTCCGGCGGGGTGAACTGCTTGCCGTCCACCTCGACCTTGACCAGCTCGTTGGCCCCGCCCACCACCTTGTAGGGGACGAGCTTCTCCTCGCCCTGGACCTCGTTGTGCCGACGGCCCATGAAACGCTTAATTGAGTAGATGGTGCGCCGCGGGTTCAGGGCGGCCTGCCGGCGGGCCAGCTCGCCCACCAGACGCTCGTTCTTGTCGGTGAACGCAACAACACTGGGGGTCAGGCGGTGCCCCTCCTGGTTGGGGATAACCTTGACCTCGCCCCCTTCCATCACGGCAACCACCGAGTTCGTCGTACCCAGGTCGATGCCGATGATTTTTTCACCCTCCGCCATGCTCTGTTCTCCTTTCAGCGGTCTTCGGGAGTGGACAGCGGACAATGGACAGAGAAGACCTTCCTTCTTCCCCGTCCACGACCCACGGTCCACGGCCTGAGACAGAAGTTCATGTTTTATGTGCAGGTACGCTCGGCTGGCGCTCAACATGCCCCCTCTTCTCCTGGAGCAACTGTCATGCCGCCAGGAACAGAGAGAGCGTTGTCGGCCCAATCCTCGCCACGATTAGAGAGTTACACCACCCCAAGGGATTCAGCGCTCTCAGGAAGAAGTGTGCGCAAGAGGCTGCCACCCGTCAAAATGGCAGCCGCGCCCGCCATCGGGATGACAGGGTGACGGGACAGGCCGACGGGATAGCGAAACCACGCCTCGATTACCTGATCGAATGTCTAGATGAGCAGCTTCACCCGGTATCGAAACGACGGGCCGTCGGGGGGCGAGAAGCATCCTGCTATCTTGTTAGTTGACACCCGTTTGGGAGACGAATAAATTACCCGAGAAGCGCATGATCATCCCAAACGAGACCCCATATGGCCCGCAAACCCGAACCCGACGTCGCCCCGCTCTCGGCCAAGTCCATCGCCGCGCTGAAGACCCTTCGAAACACCATCGACAAGCTGGATCTTCAGATCCTCGAGTTGGTGAACAAAAGGGCGGTCCTGGCGGCAGAGATCGGCAAGGTCAAGAACGACCAGGGCGGGGAGATCTTCCAGCCGGCCCGGGAAGAGGAAGTGTACAAGAACGTCCTGGACAGCAACAAGGGTCCGCTGGACGCGGCGACGATCCGCGCCGTTTATCGGGAGATCATGAGCGGAGCCCGGGCGCTGCAGAAGATCCTCAAGGTGTCCTTCCTGGGTCCGGACTACAGTTTCAGCCACCTGGCGGCGCTGGAGCGGTTCGGCCAGGCGGTCGAGTTCATGAAGGTCGCGAGCATCGCCGCCGTCTTCGAGGAGGTGAACCGCGGGCACGCCGATTTCGGTGTCGTTCCGCTGGAGAACTCGACCGACGGCCGCATTGCCGACACCCTCGACATGTTCACCCGGCTGCCGCAACTGAAGGTTTGTGCGGAGGTTCGGCTGCGCATTCACCACAACCTCCTGGCCAACTGCGAGCAGCAGGAGATCCGCCGGGTCTATTCGCGGCCGCAGGCGCTGTCGCAGTGCCGCAACTGGCTGTCGAAGAACGTTCCGCACGCCTCCCTGCACGAGGTCGCCAGCACGGCGGTCGCCGCCGAACTGGCCCAGCGCGAGCCGGGCGCGGCCGCGGTCGCCAGTCGCCAGGCGGCCGTCAAGTACGGCCTGCGCATCCTGTTTCCGGACATCGAGGATTATCCGAACAACGAGACGCGCTTCGCCGTCATCGGCCACCAGGAAGCGGGCAAAACCGGCCACGACAAGACGGCTGTCATGTTCCGCGTGTCACACAGCCCGGGTTCCCTGGTCGAGGTGCTGGAGTTGTTCAAGCAGAACAAGCTCAACCTGACCTGGATCGAGTCATTCCCGGCACGTCAGGGCAAGCCCGAGTATCTGTTCTTCGTGGACTTCGAGGGCCACGTCGAGGATCCGAAGGTCAAGAAAACCCTCGCGGCCGCCACCGAGCACTGCGAGCAGATCTCGATCCTCGGCTCCTTCCCGATCGCCACCGTGAGTGAGTAGCGTCCGAGCCCGAAGCGTAAGCGAAGGCCAAAGTTAAACCCTCGCTTACGCCTCGGGCTCGGATGATCCACCCCTGACCCCCTCCCTGCCATGATCATCGTTCTCAAGCCGCACTCCACGCCGGAACAGATCGACCACATCCTCGGGCGCATCCAGGAGTTGGGCCTCAAGCCCCACCTGAGCCGCGGCGAGCACCGCACCATCATCGGCGTGATCGGCGACGAGAACAAGCTCCGAACCGAGCCCCTGCAAGCCATCGAAGGCGTCGAGCAGGTGCTGCCGATCCTCAAGCCATTCAAGCTCGCCGGCCGGGAGATGCACCCGCAGGACTCGGTCGTGACCGTCGGCCGGGTGCGTATCGGCGGCGGGTCGCTCGTGATGATCGCCGGCCCATGCGCGGTCGAGAGCGCCGAGGTACTCGACGAGATTGCCGGGCGCGTCAAGGCGGCCGGCGCGAACCTGCTGCGCGGCGGGGCGTTCAAGCCGCGTACCAGCCCGTACAGCTTCCAGGGACTCGGCGAGGAAGGGCTCAAGATCCTGCGTGACACCGGGGCGAAACACCAGCTGCCGGTGGTGACGGAAGTGATGGATCCGCGGCAGGTGCCGCTCGTCGAGCGCTACGCCGACATGTTCCAGATCGGCGCCCGCAACATGCAGAATTTCGACCTGCTCAAGGAGGTTGGCCAGGCGCGCAAGCCGGTCCTGCTCAAGCGCGGCATGAGCGCGACCGTCAAGGATATGCTCATGTCGGCCGAGTACATCCTCGCCGAGGGCAACCCGGACGTGGTGCTGTGCGAGCGCGGGGTGCGGTCGTTCGAGGACTCGACGCGGAACATGCTCGACCTGAGCGCCGTGCCGAACGTCAAGGGCCAGAGCCACCTGCCGATCATCGTCGATCCGAGCCACGCGACGGGGCGCCCCGACCTGATCCCGGCGATGGCCTACGCCGCGGTCGCAGCCGGCGCCGACGGCGTACACATCGAGGTCCACTCCTGCCCCGAGAAGGCGCTCTCGGACGGCCCGCAGGCGCTGCTGCCGAATCGGTATGCCGAGGTACTGACCCAGATCCGCCGCCTGGCCGAGGTGCTGGGCAAGACGATCGCCGGGACATGACCGCTACGGCCGGTCTGACCTGTACCCCCGTCAAGTAAAACCGTCGGCCGGGCGCGGGAGAGTGACCGTTGCGAAGTCTGCCGGCCGACGTTATATCTGCCCCCGCACGGTGCCCACCAGGACACCGAAACCATCCGGATCGAGCCGTCGGGCAGATCCTTCCCGCTTCCACGCGCAGGTATCATGAATATCTCGCTCGCATTGATTTACGCCGCCTTCCTGACGCCCCCCGCCTCGCCGGAGACGCGCTTCGCCCAGGTTGCCCCCGTCCACCGCGAGTGGGCGGCCTTCGAGCGGTCGCCGGGCCGGGAGCGCGCAGTTGTGCTGGTCCACGGCCTGCACCTCCACCCCTTTAGCGGCCATAGCGCCACCGTCGCGGAGTGGGCCGACTGGCAACTGCCGGACAGCACCCTGGTGCAGACCCTCCAGAAAGAGAACGACCTCTTTTCCTTCTGCTACAGCCAGGAAGTGCCGCTCGGCCGGGTCGTTCGCTCCCCTGGGTTGCGCAACAGTGTGCGGCAATTACGGAAGCTGGGGTATCGGGAGGTGGTGCTGGTCGGCCACAGCGCCGGCGGCCTGGTGGTGCGGCAGTTTGTCGAAGATTATCCGGACGTCGGCGTGACGCGCGCGATCCAGGTCGGTTCGCCCAATGCCGGGTCGGGACTGGCGCGGGCGCGGTTCGTCGCACGCCAGGCACAGGAGGACTTCCTGGCCTCGCTCACCAGGCGCAATCGGACCCAGGTGTTGCGGGACCGGGCGGACAAGCGGATCCCCGGCCACGTCGATTTTGTCTGCCTCGTCTGCCGCCTGGGCCTGCCGATTCCGTGGCTCAACCGGGAGGCGAACGGCGACGGCGTGGTGGCGACCTCGTCTCAGTGGACGGAGGATCTGCAGTCCCAGGGCATTCCCGCGTACCTGTTCAACGGCGGCCACTCGTCGGCGGTCACCAGTCGGGCGGGCGCCGAGGCGATCGCGCGGCTGGTGCGCGAGCGCCACGGCCGCTGGGACGTGGAGGCGCTGGCGGCCGGCCGCATTCGCCTGCTGGGGCGATAGCACGGGACTGGAAACGGCGACGATGTTGCGGTAAAAAGCGATTCTCTATAATGCCCTGTACTTCGGACCTTCCCTGACCGCCCGCTCCGAGTACAGCGCATGCACCACTCTCTCCCTCGCTGCACGACATTCGTGCTCGCCTTGGCCGCCGGCTTGCTGTTCGCCGCCCCGGCCGCGGCACAGCAGGCGCCCGCCCAGTTCACCTTTCAGAAGGGCGACCGCGTCATCCTGCTCGGCAACACCTTCGCCGAGCGGGCACGCGAGTTCGGCTACATCGAGGCGTTGCTGCAGGCTCGCTACCCCGACCTGGGGCTGACGTTCCGCAACCTCGGCTACGCCGCCGACGAGGTGTGGCTGCAGCCGCGCCCGCTCAACTTCGCCGACACCCACACCCTCCTCTCGGAGCAGAAGGCGGACGTGATCCTCGTCTGCTTCGGCCTGAACGAGGCGTTCAGGGGCGCGGCGGCCCTCAAGGACTTCGCGAAGGCGCTGGACGACCAGCTCCGCTCCTTCGCCTCGCGCAAGTATAACGGCAAGACGCCGCCGCGCCTGATCCTCGTCTCGCCCATCGCGCACGAACGCCTGGGCGGGGAACTGCCCGACTCGACACCGCACAACATGAACCTGCGCGCCTACACGAAGACGATGCGCAAGGTGGCGGAGGCGAACAAGATCCCCTTCATCGACCTCTACACGCCGACGCTCGCCCTGATGAACGGGAAGCACGCGGACAGGCTGACGTTCAACGGCATCCACCTGACCGGATACGGCTACTGGGCGGTCGCTCACGAGATCGCTGCCCAGCTCGGGGCGACGGTCCCGGCGTGGTCTCTCAAGGGTGATGCGAAGGGCGGCAAGATGGTCGATTTCGGTGCGCAGGCGAAGGAACTGGAGCGCTACCTGCTTGTGCCGCCGCCGCCAGCGTCAGTTCATATCGGGCTCGACGGCCACCTACCGCGCGCGGTGCTCAAGGATCTGGCGCCGGGGCGGTACACTTTGAAGATCAACGGTGTCGATTGCCTCACCACGACCAACCGGGAGTGGGCGGGCGGGGTCATCCTCTCGGCGTCGCCGCTGCACGACGCTGCGGAGAAACGGCGTGCTGCCATCGTTGATCGCAACCGCGAATTCTTCTACCAGTGGCGCGCCGTCAACGGCGAGTACATCTACGGCCGCCGCGCCCGACCGTTTGGCGTGGTCAACTTCCCCGGCGAGATGCAGCAACTCGACAAGCTGGTGCGCGAGGGCGACGCCCGCATCCGGAGCCTCAACAAGGTGCCTGCCGTCAAGTCGGTCGAACTCGTTGAGGCTGCCGCCGAGAAGCAGCCGCCGGTGCAGACCGCCCGCAAGCCGGAGCCGAACACGGCGATGGTCAAGGAGATGTACAGGCAGACGCAGGGCCACATCAACGGCAAGCTGTTCCCGACCGCCAACGATCCCGAGGAAGCACGCCAGCACTTCAAGCTCGCGCCGGGGTACGAGATCAACCTGTTCGCGTCCGAGAAGGACTTCCCGCTGCACAATCCGCTGGCGATGCAGTTCGACAGCAAGGGCCGGCTGTGGGTCAGCACCATGCCGTCCTACCCGCACTACCTCCCCGGCCACCCGCCGAACGACCAGCTCCTCATTCTCGAAGACACCAACGGCGACGGCAAGGCGGATAAACACTCTGTCTTCGCCGACAAGCTCTACCTCCCGACCGGATTCGAGTTCGGCGACGGCGGGGTCTACGTCGGCGCCCAGCCTCACCTGCTGTTCCTCCGCGATACAGACGGCGACGGGTTCGCCGACGAACGCCGGACCGTCCTGTACGGATTCGGCTCCGGCGACAGCCACCACGCGATTCACACCTTCGTCTGGGCGCCCGACGGCGGGCTGCACTTCCACGAGGGCATCTTCCACCGCACCGGCGTCGAGACGCCGCACGGTCCGGTGCGCCAGGCCGAGGCGGGCATCTACCGCTACCTGCCGCGCCGCCAGAAACTCGAAGTTTTCGTCTCCTATAACTTCGCGAATCCGTGGGGCCACGTCTACGACCGCTGGGGCCAGAACCTCATCGCCGATGCGTCGGGCGGCGCCAACTACTTCGGCCTGCCGCTGACCGGGCACGTCGAGTACCCGCGCCAGCACCCCGGCATGAAGGTTTTCACCAGCGTCGTGCGCCCGACCTGCACCGCCGAGATCGTCAGCAGCCGCCACTTCCCGCCGGCGGCGCAGGGCAACTTCCTGGTGCCGAACAACATCGGCTTCCAGGGCATCAAGCAGCACAGGGTCATTGAGGAGGGTTCGGGCTTCACGTCGAAGGAGGTCGAACCGCTGCTGTTCTCGACCGACCCGAACTTCCGCCCGGTCGGCATCATGTTCGGCCCGGACGGCGCTCTCTACGTCGTGGACTGGTTCAATCCGCTGGTCGGCCACATGCAGCACTCGATCCGCGACCCGGGCCGCGACCACTACCACGGCCGCATCTGGCGCATCACCGCAAAGGGCCGCCCGCTCGTCACCCCGACTCCCATCGCCGGCGCGCCGCTGCCGAAGCTGCTCGACGCCCTGAAGTCCTACGAGGACCGGACGCGCTACCGGGTCCGCCGCGAGCTGCGCGACCGCAACAAGGACGAGGTCGCGCAGGCGGTCAAGGGCTGGATCGCAAAGCTCGACTCAGGCGACAAGGATTACGAGCACCACCTGCTCGAAGCGCTGTGGGTCTACCAGACGGTCAACGTGATCGAGCCGCAGCCGCTCCGGCAGCTGCTGCGGGCGAAGGACTACCACGCCCGCGCGGCGGCCACCCGCGCCCTGCGCCACTGGCGCGAGTCGATCCCTGACGCCCTCGATCTGCTGCAGGTCCAGGTGAACGACGAGCACCCGCGCGTGCGGCTGGAGGCGGTCGTCGCGCTCAGTTTCTTCAAGGACGCCCGCGCCGCCGAGATCGCCCTGCAGGCGCTCAGCCATCCGCGCGATTACTACCTCGACTACGGCCTGCGGGAGACGATGACGACGCTGGAACCGGAGTGGAAGGCGGCCCTCACCTCCGGCAAGCCGTTCGCGATCACCACCCCGGCGGCGGCCACGTTCGTCCTCGGCAGCGTCGGGACCGCGGAGCTGGTCAAGATGACGCGCACCGCCCCCGTCTACATGGCCCTGCTGTCGCGCGAGGGCGTGCTGCCGAAGTACCGGCACGAGGCGCTGGAAGGGCTGGCGAAACTCAACAGGACTGACGTGTTGACCGAGCTGTTCGCGGCCATCGAACGCATCGACACCAGCGCGGACACCTCGCCGCACGTTCTGCATGACCTCGCCCACCTGCTGACAGAGCGCAAGGCCGACGAGCTGAAGGCGCTGCGGCCGCGGTTGGAGAAGCTGGCGGCCGGCGGGCGGCTGCCGCTGACCCGCCAGGTCGGTTACGTCGCCCTCATCACCGCCGACGGGTCGCTCGACCGGACGTGGGCGAAGGCGGCGCAATCGCTCGACGCCCTGCGCGACGTGGTCGAGGCGGTCCCGATCATCCCGGACGCGAAGCTGCGGGCGTCGGCATACGCGAAGGTGAGCCCGCTGCTGCACGGCCTGCCGGCCCCGCTCGCCGCCCAGGCGAAGAAGACCGTCGCCCCGCGTGGTCGGTTCGTCCGGATCGAGCTACCCGGCAAGAAGCGGACGTTGACGCTCGCGGAAGTCCAGGTTTTCAGCGACGGGGTGAACGTCGCCCCGCGCGGCAAGGCGAGGCAGCACAGCCTCGCCCACGGCGGGGCGCCCCGCCGGGCCATCGACGGCAACACGAGCGGCACCTACGCCGACGGCAGCCAGACGCACACGACGGAGGCCGTCACGAGCCCGTGGTGGGAGGTGGACCTGGGCGGCGAGGTGCCGGTCGAGGCGGTCGTCATCTGGAACCGCAACGAGAGCCAGCTCGGGCTGCGGCTCGAAGGGTTCAAGGTGGTCGTCCTCGACGCCCAGCGGCGCCCGGTGTGGACGAGGGCGGACAACCCGGCCCCGAAGCCGAGCGTGCGTTTCGACCTCGGGAGCGATCCGGCCGGGACGATCCGCCAGGCCGCCATGAATGCCGTCACCTTCATCGAAGGCCACGAGGCCGAGACGTTCCGGGCACTGGCGCAGTTCGTGCGTGAGGACGACGCGCGCGCCGCCGCCGTCAAGGCGATCCGCCGTCTGCCGCGCACGAAGTGGCCGGCCGACGCGATCCGCCCGCTGCTGAAGACCATCCTCGGTTACGTCTCGAAGCTCCCGGACAGGGAGCGGACCGAGCCGGCGGTCATCGACGCCCTGCAGCTCGGCAACGACCTGACGACCCTCCTGCCGGCGAAGGAGGCGAAGGCGATCCGGGCGAAGCTCGGCGACCTGGGCGTGAACGTCGTGCTCGTGCGGGCGGTCCCGCACAAGATGGCATACGACCGGACGCGCATCTACGTCGAGGCCGGCAAGCCGGTGGTGCTCGTGTTCGACAACACCGACATCATGCCGCACAACCTGCTCATCACGGTGCCGGGCGCGCTCGCCGAGGTCGGCATGGCGGCAGACCTGATGGCGACCAACCCGAAGGCGTTCGCCCTCCACTTCATCCCGAAGACCGACAAGGTGCTGCACGCGACGCGCCTGCTGCAGCCGCGCGAGGTCGGCCGCCTGCAGTTCACCGCCCCGAAGACGCCCGGCGAGTACCCGTACCTCTGCACGTTCCCCGGCCACTGGCGGGTGATGTTCGGGACGATGCACGTCGTGCCAAAGCTGGCCGACATTCCGCCGTCTGAACTCGACCCGGTGGTGGCGGAGTTCAAGTCGCGGCCGTTCGTGCGCAACTGGACGATCGCGGAGGTGGCGCCGGACCTGGAGCGGATGGACCGCGGCCGGTCGTTCGAGCGCGGCAAGGCCCTCTTCGCGGCCGCGTCGTGCGTGCAGTGTCACAAGGCCGGCAAGGACGGCGGCATCATCGGCCCGGACCTGGCCGAGATCGTCAAGAAGCTCGCCGACAGGAAGTACACGCGGGCCGATCTGCTGCGCGACGTGATCGAGCCGTCAAAGGTCATCCACGAGAAGTTCAAGACGTGGGTGATCGAGACGGGCAAGGGCGAGCTGGTGACCGGCGTGATCGTCGCCCAGGACGGGAAGTCATACAAGGTCGTGACGAACCCGAACCTGCCGCCGCGCGACATTGCCGTGGATGACGTGATCGAGAAGCGCGAGTCGAAGCTGTCGCTGATGCCGCAGGGGCTGCTGGTAACGCTGGACCGCGACGAGATCCTCGACCTGCTGGCTTTCGTCGCGGCCGGCGGCGACCCCGAACACCCGGCGTTCGTCCGCCGCGAGAAGCACGGCGGCCCGCGCCATTGACCCCGCCACCCCTGCCGCTTGCGGCTTCGCGTCAAGTCTCCGGCGCTCGACGCGAAGCCGCAAGCGGCGACCGCTTACCCCTCATGCGCAGCTGCCTCGTCGCGCTCGCCTTCCTCACTACCGTGCCGATCCGCTTCCGGACGCTGCCCGACCCGGCGATGGTGGCGCGGTCGCGCTTCTGGTATCCCGTCGTCGGCATTCTGCTCGGTGCCGCGCTCGCGGGCTGGACGGCGCTGCTCGGCCTGTGGGGCAAATCGCCGTCGCTGACCGCCGTGCTCGTCCTGGCCGCGTGGGTGGTGCTGGCGGGGGCGCTGCACCTGGACGGGTTCTGCGACCTGTGCGACGGCCTGTTCGGCGGCCGCACGCCCGCGGACCGGCTGCGGATCATGAAGGATCCCCATATCGGGACGTTCGGTCTGGCGGGCGCGGTGCTGCTGCTGCTCGGCAAGTTCGTGCTGCTGACGGAGGTGCTGCGCTGGCCGCGGGAGGCGCCCTGGGTGGTCGGTGGGGCGGTGGCCGTGAGCCGGTGCCTGGTGCTGTGCATGGCGGCCGTGTCGAAGTACCCGCGGCCGGAAGGGACGGGCAAGGCGCTGATCGAGGCGTCACGGCGGTGGGAGCTGGGGCTGTTCGCGGCGCTGGGCGGCGCCGCGGCGGCCGGCGCGGCGGTCGGGGCGGCCTGGCCGGGCGTCGCGCTCGGGGCGGTGGCGGGGCTCGCGGCGGTGCTGGTGCTGACGGTGGTCTGTCAACGCCGCCTTGGTGGGGTGACGGGGGACTGTCTCGGTGCGGGGATCGAGCTGGCCGAGACGGTGTTCCTGCTGGCGGCAGTATAATATCCCTGGGCTGTCGCGTGGTTCGTGGAGAAACTACCATGCCGATACACGACTGGACCCGTGTTGATGCGGGCATATTTCATGCATTTCACCACGACTGGATCACGGAGATTTCACGCGCACTCAACCGTGGACTCTTGCCGGCCGACTACTACGCCCTGCCCGAGCAGATTGTCGGCGGTCTCGGGCCGGACATCCTGACGCTGCGACGACCGGGTGGGAACGGCACCCCGCCCACTCCCGACTTCCCGGAAGGCGGCGTCGCCCTGGCGGTGACGCCACCCCGGGTCCGGCTTCGAATGCACTCAGACGCGAACCGTTACGCCGCAAAGGCGAAGGCGGTCACGATTCGACATGTGAGCAACCACCAGGTGGTGGCGCTGGTGGAGATCGTCTCACCGGGGAACAAGAACAACCAGAACGGACTGAATGCGTTCGTGCGGAAGGCGCGGGAGGCGCTCGCGGCCGGCATCCACCTCTTGCTCGTTGATCTATTCCCGCCGGGCGCACGCGACCCGCAAGGGATTCACGGCGCCGTCTGGGGTGAGGATTGCGGCGCGGACTTCGGACTCCCGGAGGACAGGCAGTTGACGTGTGTTGGGTATGTCGGCGGCCCCGGCGCGGAAGCCTTCATTGAGTTTGTCGCGGTCGGCGACACGCTACCCGAGATGCCGCTCTTTCTGACCCCGGAGGTGTACGTGCTGGTGCCGCTGGAAGCAACATACCAGTCGGCCTGGGAGGCCATGCCGACCTACTGGCGCGACGTGCTGGCCATCGCGCCGAAGCCGCCGCACGGTTCGTAGGAACAAGCGGATCTACCGCGGCTTCTCCTTGCTGAAGTCCGGCATGCGGCCCGCCAGCACGCTCGCCTTCCACTCGTCCAGCAGCGGCCACGCGACCGCGCACGTCCCGAAGTCCGCCATGTACTGGTACTGCGTCAGCCGGTCGATCGCCTTCTGGATGATGCGGTTGTCGCGGCGGAACACCGGCCCGTGGCTCGGCAGCAGGTACTCCGCGTCGTCGCGCAGGATCCGCTTGAGCGACGCCAGGAACTCCGGGATGTTCGAGCCGTGGTGGGCGTCGATCACGCCGACGCAGCTGTCCTTGTAGATGTTGTCGCCGCTGAACAGCAGGTTGCCCATCCTGAAGCTGAGCTGGCCGGCCGTGTGGCCCGGCGTGTGCCAGACGGTCACCTTCTGGTCGCCGACCTCGATCACGTCCCCCTCGTTCAGCAGCACGTCCACCTTGCAGCGCGGCATCTCGATGGCGAAGTCCTGCGCCTTGATGGTGGCGTAGGTCATCACCTCATCGCCGGTCTCCAGCGGTTCGGCGGTCAGCGGGTGGCCGGCCACCTTCGTCTTCAGCAGGTCGCGTGCCCGGGCGATGCCCTGGATGTGGTCGGCGTCGGCGTGGGTGGCGATCACCATCTTGCAGCTGGACAGGTTGAAGTCCATCCGCCGGATCAACTCGACCATCTCGTCCACCGTGTCGAGGTAGCCGATGTCGATCAGCAGGAATTCCTCCCCGCCGTCGATCAGGTAGACGTTCACCCCGAGCGGCCGGCCCGCCTGGTAGTTCATCTCGATGACGTGGGGGAAGAGGTATTTCCGGGGCTGCATGATTCCGTCCACTCCCGAGGCCGCCGCGGAGAGGTGCCGACCAGGAACGGGTGCTCAGGCCGCGAGACAGCGTCATGATAGGGTTGCCGGCCCGGAATTCAAGCGCCGGCGGTGCGGCGTCCGGCCCGCTCGCCCTTGCCTCCCGCGCCTGGATCCGCTTAGATAGGGGCGTCAACCGGCCCACTTTTCGCGAAAGGGACTGGCATGCCTGCCCCGATCCTGGTCACCGGCGGCTGCGGATTCATCGGCAGCAACTACATCCGCTACCTGCTCCAGACCGACCCCGAGGCCCACGTCATCAACTTCGACCAGCTGACCTACGCGGGCAACCTGCAGAACCTCGCCGATCTCGCCGACAACCCGCGCTATCGGTTCATCCGCGGCGACATCACCGACCGCCAGCAGGTGCGCGACGCCCTCGGCGGCGGGGTCAGCGCGATCGTCAACTTCGCCGCCGAGAGCCATGTGGACCGCAGCATCCAGGACTCCGGGCCGTTCGTCCATACGAACGTCGTCGGCACGCAGGTCCTCCTCGACGCCGCGCGCGCGTTCAAGGTGCCGCGCTACCACCAGGTATCGACCGACGAGGTGTACGGGAGCCTGGGGCCGACCGGGTACTTCACCGAGCAGACGCCGCTCGCCCCGAACAGCCCCTACGCCGCCAGCAAGGCGGCCGCCGACCTGCTGGTGCGCAGCTACGTCCACACGTTCGGGCTGGACGCGGTCATCACACGCTGCTCGAACAACTACGGCCCGTACCACTTCCCGGAGAAGCTGATCCCGCTGTTCATCACGAACCTGCTGCGCGACGAGCCGGTGCCGGTGTACGGCGACGGCCAGAACGTTCGCGACTGGATCCACGTCCGCGACCACTGCGCGGCCATCGATGTGGTGCGCCGCCGGGGCCGGTCGGGCGAGGTGTACAACGCTGGCGGCCGGTGCGAGAAGACGAACCTGGAACTGACGCACACCCTGCTCGACCTGATGGGCAAGCCGCGCTCGCTGATCCGGTATGTCCCGGACCGCCCCGGCCACGACCGCCGGTACGCGATCGACTGCACCAAGATCGAGCGCGAGCTGGGCTGGCGGCCGTCCGTGTCGTTCGAGCAGGGGCTGCGCGACACGGTGCAGTGGTACGTCGATCACGCCGACTGGGTCGCAGGCGTGCGCAGCGGCGAGTACCTGAAGTATTACGAGAAGCAGTACGGGCGGCTGGCGTAGGCGAGGCGGAGGAACCTCGCCCACACCACGCGCCTGGCCGCCAAGGAGCACGTCACTTGAAGATCGCAGTCATCGGGACGGGGTACGTCGGGCTCGTCACCGCCACCTGCCTGGCGGAGAGCGGCAACGAGGTCATCGGCATCGACAAGGACGCCGGCAAGATCGCGACGCTGGAGGCCGGCCGGCTGCCGATCTACGAGCCGGGCCTGCTCGAACTGGTGCAGCGGAACCGCCGCGAGGCGCGCCTGGCCTTCACCACGGATCTCGCCAGCGGGGTCCAGCGGGCCGACCTGGTCTTCGTCGCCGTCGGCACCCCGCAGGCGGCCGACGGGTCCGCCGACCTGACGGCCCTGTGGGCGGTCGCGGATGCGTTCGCGGACGTTCTCAACGGGCCGAAGATCCTCATCATCAAGAGCACCGTCCCGGTCGGCACCACCCGCGCCGTCGCGGACCGGGTGGCAGCCCGGGCCCGCCACCCGGTTGACGTGGCGAGCAACCCGGAGTTCCTCAAGGAGGGGGCCGCGGTCGATGACTTCATGAAGCCGGACCGGGTCGTCGTCGGCGTGCGCCGGCCCGAGGTCGGGGAGGCGCTGCGCGAGCTGTACACCCCGTTCCTGCGCACCGAGCGGCCGTTCCTGGTCATGTCGCCGGAGAGCGCCGAGATGACCAAGTACGTCGCCAACGCCATGCTCGCGACGAAGATCAGCTTCATCAACGAGATGGCCAACCTGTGCGAGCGCATGCGGGCCGACATCAACGACGTCCGCCGCGGCATCGGCCACGACGAGCGCATCGGCTTCCAGTTCCTGTTCCCCGGCGCCGGGTACGGGGGATCGTGCTTCCCGAAAGATGTGCATTCGTTGATCTGCATGGCGCGCCAGGCTGGCCTGCTCCCTCGCATCATGCAGGCGGTCAACGAGGTGAACGAGGCCCAGAAGCGCGTCCTGGGGCAGAAGATCCGCGCCCACTACGGGGCCGACCTGAAGGGGAAGACGCTCGCCGTCTGGGGGCTGGCGTTCAAGCCACGCACCGACGACATCCGCGAGGCGCCGGCGCTGGTGCTGATCGACGAGTTGCTCGCCGAGGGGGTGACGGTGCGCGTCCACGACCCGGAGGCGATCCCCAACGTCCGCGCCGTCTACGGCGACCGGCTGGTCTACTGCGACAAGCCTTACGGAGCGCTGGAGGGGGCGGACGCGCTGGCGGTTGTGACCGAGTGGCAGGAGTTCCGCCGGCCGAACTTCGACGTGATGCGCGGCCTGCTGCGCGCCCCCGTTATCTTCGACGGCCGGAACCTGTACGAGCCGCAGGCGATGGAGGCGCGCGGGTTCACATACTACGGAATCGGCCTCCAGGGGGGCGGCGGGTCCGGGACGACCTGACTGGCGCTTCGGCCCCCGCCGTCCGGCCGACCTCCGCCTGGGCCGCGGGTCCGGGTTCCGCCTTGACGGCGGTCACCCGGATGCAGTCGGACCGGCCGGTCAGGTGGGCGACCCAGCTCGCCAGGCCCGACCCGACCTTCGACCGCAGCCAGCCCCGCCACAGACCCGACCCCTTCAGCCGGCACGCCAGCCGGGCGGACGCGCGCAGCCAGTTGCTGTGACGGAGCGTTGTCACCGGATCCGGCTGAAACCCGGCCCGCTCCAGCATGCGCGTCAGCGTTGCCGGGACGAAATGGGTCAAGTGTCGCGGCAGGTCCAGCCCGAACCACCCGCGTCCGAACCACCGGAACGGCAGACTGTCGATGTTCGGCACCTCGACGACCAGCTTCCCGCCCGGGGCGAGGAGGCGGTGGGCGGCCCGCAGCACGTCCAGCGGCCGGTGGACGTGCTCAAGTGCCTGCCACATGGTAATCACGTCGAACGCCTGCTCGGGCAGGGCGGGATGGGGGAGTGACCCGGCCAGGGCGGACAGTCCGAGTTCGGACCGGACGCGCTCGACGGCCGCCTCGGACAGATCCAGGCCGGTCACCTGCCAGCCCGTCCGGCTCATCCGCTCGAGGAATCCGCCGCCGCCGCACCCGAAGTCGAGCAACCGACCCTCTCCGTGCCACGCCACCGTCCGCCGGGCGCGGGACGCCCGCCGGCGCGGCCAGAGGGACCGCCACCAGGACCGGCCCGGGTGCGGCCGGTTGTGATGCGGGAGGTACTCGTCGGGGTAGAACTGGACGATCGACCGGGGGCTCGGGCGGGGGTTGGTGAAGCATAGCCCGCAGTCCTGGCACTGCACGACGGCGAACCAGAATCCGCCGCAGCCTGGCGCCGGGTCCGGCGCCTCGACCAGGATCGACCACCGGCGCCCGTCGCAGAGCAGGCAGTTACTCTCTTCCCATTCGACGGTCGGCTTCGGGGTGTCCGTGACCGAGGCGTCCAGGTCGAACGGCAAAAAGCCCATCGGCGTGCTCCCTCCACGCTCCCCTACATCGGCATCGTGCCGGCTGGGGAATATAGCCCGGAAGGAGCGGCGCGGTCAACCGCAGGATGAGCGCGGCCCGGATCTCCGGCCCGCGCCGACGGCTTCCTACGCTGCCCGGGCGGAGCAGTCAGGGGACGACGCCGCCACACCCTGGCCTGGTTCCGCTCCGCGGTTGACCCGACCCCGCCACGCCAACCAGGAGAGCAGGGCCGCGCCTTGCAGCGGCCAAAAGGCAGGGACCATGTGCCGGATCCACGGACCGTACCACCACGCCACCGCCGTCAGCACCGCCCCCCACCCGCCCAGGAGCAGCAGGTCGGTGCGGCAGCGCGGGCAGCGGGCCAGGTACACGGCCAGCGCGTAGAACGCCGGCGCCAGCAGCGGCACGAACCAGCGCACCGAACAGCACTGGCCGGAGTAGTTGCGCGACGTGATGGCGTATGCCAGCCACGTCCCGCCGCACCAGAACCCGACGAAGAGGAGTTCCGGTAACTCCGGGACGCGCCGCCAGAGCAGCGCCACGAGCGCCGGCACGGCCAGAAACAGCGGCAGGTTGTGGCCGATGAACCCGTGCTTGCCGAACAGCAGGGCGAGGGCGTAGACGACGAACCCGCCAAGGTTCTCGTGATTCCACGCCCCCGTCATGTTCTGCGGGGTGAACGGACAGCCCTCCCACAGGAAATACTCCGGGACGGCGTTGGCGGGTCCAAACGTCCCGCCGACCGCGTAGTTGACTGCGTGGTGCAGCGCCAGCCACGGCGCGGCGGCCAGAACGAACAGCGCCGCGGCTCTGAGGCTGCGACAACGCCATGTCACCAGTACCGCCGTACACGCGAACAGGACCGGCCCGGCGCCGAGGTCGATCGCGTACCCCAGTCCCGCCAGGGTGCCCAGGCTGGCGAGTCGGCCCCACGACACGCGCCCAGCCCGCGCCGCCTCGGCGAGTCGGGCCAGCCCGAGCATCAGCAGAGCGGCGACGCCCAGGAGCAGGATGTGGTTGTTGACGTGGCGGACGTAGACCAGGGCTACCGTGGACAGGGCGAAACAGGCCGTCAGGGCAACTCGGGTGGGAGCGGGGAGGCCCGTCACACGCCCCAGGCGGTAGACGGCCCACACGCCCGCGACGTAGGCCGCGCCCGCTGACGCGACCGTCAGGACGTAACAGAAGGTCGCCGGATCCTGTTGCGCCGTCAGTCCGGTCAGCCACTGCAGGATCTGGTAGACGACGGCGAGGAGTAACGCGGGTACGGGCGACTTGTCGGAGTAGAAACGGCTGTCAATGAGCAGTTTGTCCTTCGTGCCGTGGCGGCGGAGGGCCGCGGCGTCGGGGGGGTAGGGGTTGCGGCCGGTCGGATCGCCGGGGTGGGGGACGGCGACGAAGATCGAACGGTCGATCGCCAGCGTGCCGTGGTCCACGAGGGCTTCGACGGT
>JADLBT010000161.1 GCA_020847555.1 Gemmataceae bacterium | reverse complement strand
GACCCCAGGCACGCCCTGGCCCACAACAACCTGGGCAACGCGCTGCGCGACAAGCAGGATCTGGCGGGGGCCATCGCCGCCTACCGGAAGGCCATCCAGCTCGACCCCAGGCACGCCCTGGCCCACAACAACCTGGGCATCGCGCTGTACGCCAGGCAGGATCTGGCGGGGGCCATCGCCGCTTACCAGAAGGCCATCCAGCTCGACCCCAGGAATGCCCTGGCCCACTGCAATCTCGGCCTCATCTTGCGCGATCGAGGCCACTTTGCCGACGCCCTGGCCTCTCTGCAGCGCGGCCATGACCTGGGGATGAAGCAACCGCACTGGCGTTACCCCTCGGCTCAGTGGGTGGAGCATTGCCAGCGGCTGCTCGTCCTGGACCGGCTCCTGCCCGCTGTCCTCAAGGGCGGCCGCGAACCGAAGGATGCGGCGGAACAACTGGCGCTGGCGGACCTGTGCCTGCGCTACAGGAAGTGCCCCGCCGCCGCCGCCCGCTTCTACACTGCCGCCTTCCAGGCCGATGCCGGGCGGGCCGACGATCTACGCCGTGGCGATCGTTACAACGCCGCCTGCGCCGCCGCCCTGGCCGCTGCTGGCGAAGGGGAGGACGCGCGGAAACTCGCAGACAAGGAGCGGACCCGGCTGCGCCGGCAAGCGCTGGACTGGCTGCGGGCTCACCTGGCTGCCTTCACAGGCCTGCTCGAGAAAGGAACCGCGAAGGACCAGGCGTTCGTGGAAGGAAACTTGCGTCACTGGCAGAAGGACGCCGACCTCGCTTCCGTCCGCGACGCGGACCACCTGGCCCGCCTCTCGGAGGCGGAGCGGCAGCGCTGGCAGACCCTGTGGGCGGACGTCGCGGCGCTGCTCGACCGCGTGCGGCGAACGGGGAAGCAGCCGTAAGCCGTGTCTCTGTCTTCACCCAACGTCCGCCGCCGATTCACGTTCTCTCGCCCTGGCGCGCGGTATATTCGCGGGCAGGCAACCGCCTCCCGCCGGAGGGTTCCGCATGCATCCCCCCACGACAAACCGCGCCGTCCCAGGCGAAGTCGCCATCCTCGCGCGCGTCCTCGGCAACGCGCACGGCCAGTTGCCGCCGGAAATCGCCCGCTACCTGCTGACCCTCGGCTTCAGCGACGACGACCGAGCCCGCATGCACGACCTCGCCGTCCGCAACCAGGCCGACGAACTTTCCGCCGCGGAGAAGGAAGAACTCCTCGCCTACTCCAGGGCCGGCACCTTGCTGTCCATCCTCAAGTCCAGAGCCCGCCGCGTCCTGAAGAGCAAGCCCCGCAAGCAGACCCCCGCATGAGACGCTCATGGATGCAGCGCTGGTACAACTCGTCCGGCAGCGCGCCGGCGACCGCTGCGAATACTGTCAAATCCCCCAGGACTTCGACGACGCCCCCTTCGAGATCGACCACATCATCGCCCGCAAGCACGACGGCCCCACGGCCGCAAGCAATCTCGCCCTCTCCTGTTTTCACGACAACAGCCACAAGGGCTCCAATATCGCCGGCCTCGACCCGAAGACGCGCAAGCTCACCCCGCTGTTCAACCCGCGGCGTCACAAGTGGGCCAGGCACTTTCGCTGGCGGGGGGCCTACCTGATCGGTCGCACCCCTGTCGGCCGCGTCACCGTCGCAGTGCTTCACCTCAACGACCCTTTTCGCGTCGAACTCCGCGAAGGACTGATCGAGGAAGGTCACTTCCCGCCCGCCTGACGCCGCAACCGGAATTGCCAGGGCGAGTGAGCCGAGGGTGCAATCGGCATCAGCTGCGGAAGAAGAGTCGCACGAGCACCCCAGAAGGCGAAAAGGGGATAGGCAGACTATCATACGATTCCAATCCCTCTTGCGCCAGTCTGCCTGCCTGCTTTTTCGCCCGGGGTGCGAGATCGTCGATCTGGACTTCCCGGCGCCGCTGTCGGCGGCCCGGCAGGCGCTGCTGGGCAACAGCGACCCGGTCCGGGTGAGGGTGTCGGAGCCGCGTCCGCAGCGCCGCAGGGAATCAGCCGAGCGCAGCCACCCGCTCGCCGACGTAGCGCAGCCGGTCCCACTCGGCCTCGGCGGTCACCATGTCGCTGACGCCCAGCACGAAGCGGCTCCGCCGGCCGTGGCGGTCGAGCAACTCGTCAACGGACCGGCGGAACTCCGCGTCGCTGGCGCTGTCGGCGCAGAACAGCACCGAGGGGATGCCGCCCCAGATCGTGATGCGGTCGGCGAAGGTCGTCAGGAACTCCTCGAGCCGGCAGCTGGTCATGGGATAGGGACAGACCGAGTCGGCGACGTCGAAACCGGCCTCCAGGTACAGCGGCAGCAGGCCGCGGTTCTCGCCGTCGGTATGGGTCATCAGGTACTTGCCGCGGGCGTGCAGCAGTTCGGCATAGCTGCGCAGATGCGGCAGGATATGCCGGGCGAAGAACGGCGGATAGGTGATGGCGTCGTCGTAGTTGCCCCCCAGCAGCACCACCTCGGCCGGCGAGTCGGCGGCGCACTGCCGGATACCGTCGAAGAAGGGGGCCAGCTGCTCGGCCAGCCGCTCGACGGCCCCCGGGTAGTCGTGCAGGGCGAAGAAGAACTGCTCGACCGGCATCAGATCCTTCATGATGTGCTGCATCGGACAGGCTGTGCCGCTGACGAAGGCAATGGCCAGGCCGCGGTCGCCGACCTCCGCCCGCCTGGCCAGGTAGCCGTCGAACTGCGGCTCCACCTTCACATGGGCGAAGATGTGGCCGACCACCGCAAAATCGCGCGGCTCCTTGATGGCGTACTCGGTGACGTAAGAGATGGAGGCGCCGCCGTCGAGCATCTCGTCGGTCATCACGGCGGCGGTACGGATCGAGCCGATGGGCGTGTGGTACTCGATCACCGTTTCCTGCCCGCGCGAAAGAACCCGGCGCTCGACGCCTTCGAGCGTCGCGCGATAAGGGAGAACCGGGAGGTTGTAAATCCCCCGAGCGCGGTCGAGCATGTCGGTCTCGGCCACGCCCGCGGTGAAGTCCGGCACCACGGCGTAGTGGCCGACGCCGAGGCGATCGATGATCTCGCCCAGGCCGAGTCCGCGCAGCTGGGGCGGCAGCGTCCCGTTGCGGCGGCGCGCCCGATACCAGAACTCCAGCCGCGGCACCCAGGGCAGGCGGTCGGGGACTGCGCCGCTGATGGCGGCCAGGATCCGCTCGCGGTCGGTCATGATATTGCTCCGGTGGGTCATCGCCAGTCCCGAATCACGGTATATATTACTCGCATTATGGTATTTAGCCGGTAACTGCAACGACCCGCCCTCCACCGCTGGCGACCGGAGGCCGCATGTCCGTCCCCCCCGCCGTGCAGACGCGCTTCGCCTGGCTGGTCGTAACGCTGCTGTTCCTCGGCTCGGTGCTCAACTACCTGGACCGGGCAGTGCTGGGTGTGGTGCAGGTGGAGATCTGCGCCGAACTGGGGCTGAGCAACGCTGACTACGGCCTGGCGCTGAACGCCTTTCTGCTGACGTACATGGTCTT
>JADLBT010000160.1 GCA_020847555.1 Gemmataceae bacterium | reverse complement strand
TGCCGCCCACCCGCAGACGCTCGGCCGGAACGGCAAGACCCGCCACGGCCGCTTCACCTTGACCCGCAAGGACTTCCGGACGCCCCTCGGCGTCGCCCACACCGACCAGGATTACATCGACCGCCTCATCGCCCACCACGGCGACGGCCTGTTCGACGACGAGCTGATGGCCCACCTGCCGGAGTGGTCGATCGAGCTGGAGGTCGTCTTCCTCCAGTATCTCTACGAGAACCTGCGGCCGATCCGCATCGTCCCCCTGGTCGTCGGCTCGTTCCACGACTGCGTCGCCGACGGCGGACTGCCCACGGTCCAGGAGGACATCGCCCGCATGGTCGAGGCTCTCCGCGCCGCCGAGCGCGAGACGCAGGAGCCGATTTGCTACATCATCAGCGGGGATCTGGCCCACATCGGGCCGAAGTTCGACCGCCTCTCCCCGCCGCTGACCGACCCGGTGTTGCGCCGGAGCCGCGGGCAGGACCAGAACGTGTTGCGCCAGACCGAGGCAGCCGACCCGGCCGGGTTCTTCCAGGTCATCGCCGCCGAGGGCGACAGCCGCAATATCTGCGGCCTCCCGCCGACCTACATGGTCCTCGAAGCAGTCCGCCCCGGGCGCGGGAAGGTGATGCACTACGATCAGTACGTCCACCCGCGCGGGTCCGAGAGCGTCAGTTTCGCCAGCGTCACGTTTTATCGGTGACAGGGTGAGAGACGACCATGCCACGGCCGCCGGGTGCGATCCGCGGCCCGGATCGCCGGCGCTTCGGCCGTGGGACGCGGCGCGGGCACTCCCGGCCACCCGGACCGAGTCGCCGCTCACGCTCGCCGGCGCGCTGGCGCGCTTCGAGCGCGAGGCGGTCCGCGGCACCTGCGATACCGGGCGCTACCGCTGCCCCTATTACGTCTGGGGCGAGGGGCCGCCGCTGGCGTTCATCCCGGGGCTATCCGACGACGGGCTGTCCTTCGTGCTGCCGGTCACGCTGCTCAGCGCGCACTTTCGGTGCGTCGCGTACAACCTGCCGACTGGACAGGGGGACGGCGCCCGCCTGGACCGCTACCGGCATCGCGACCTCGTGGCGGATCTGTTCGCCCTGCTCGACCACGTCGGCGCCCGTCGGAGTTACGTCCTCGGCTCGTCGTTCGGGTCCACGATCGCCCTGGCCGCGTTGCATGCCGCCCCCGACCGGCTGCCGCGAGGGATCCTGCAGGGCGGGTTCGCTCGGCGCCCGCTCGCCTGGGCGGAGGTCGCCCTGGCGAGTTTCGCCCGCTACTGGCCCGGAACGCTCAGCCGGTTGCCGGGGCGGCGCCGTCTGCTCGACCTGACCCACCAGGCCGCTTTCGCGCGCAAGCCGCCGGAGGTCTGGGAGTTCTTCCTGCAACGCTGGGGCTCGACCCCGTTGGCGGCGGCTGGCAGACGCGCCCTGCTCCTGCACCGGACCGACCTGCGCCCCCTGCTCCCCGAGATCCGCCAGCCGATCTTGCTGGTTTGTGGGGACGGCGACCCGCTGGTGGGACCGGCTTGCGAGCGCGACCTGCTGGCAGGGCTCCCGGACGCGACGCGGGCGCAGATCACCGGCTGCGGGCATGTGCCAATGTTCACTCATCCAGAGGTGCTGGCCGAGTTGACCCAGCGGTTCCTGACGCCGCTGCCGTGTACCGCGCCTGGGCCGGCGCGCCCGCTGCCATAATCGCCCCACCCACTGGACGAACCTGCATAAGATAGAGGGATAGCAGCCAGACCAACGCCCGGAGCCACCCGTCGCCCGCCTCCGCGTGCGTGCTGAATTCAGCAAAGGGGTCGCGATGACGAGTTCAGAGGTACTCGGGACCGGGTACACCAACGTCGAGTTGACCGCCCCGCTGAGCGCCCCTCCATCTCCTCCGCAAAGCAAAACGGTATCGAAGGTTCGCCCACGCCTTGCTCTCGTCGGCGATTCGGGCCAGCACATCACCAGCGAGATCGACGGGCTGCTGCGCCGGCGGCTGCGTATCGCAGCCGTGATCACCCTGACCGGGTTCGGCATCTTTCTGGTCCGCTCGCTGCTCGACCCGCGGCCCTATCAGAACCGATCGCTCGACCTGGCGATTCACGCCCTCGTCGTCGCCGTCATGGTGGCGGTGACCACCGCTCTGTGGAGCGGGTGGCAGCTGTCGTTGCGGTGGCTGCGGTCGCTGGAGTTGCTCCTCTTCGGAAGTGCCGCCACGTACTTCTTCTGGCTCCAGTTTGTGGTGTTCAACAACGGCCACGTCTGGCAACTGGTCAAGCTGGACCCGACAACGAGCCGGCCGGACGGCCGCAGCGTCGAGCATGTGTTACGCATGGCCATCGCCGGGCACTCGCTGCGCTGGTTCATCCTGATCGTCACCTACGGCACCTTCATCCCCAATACCTGGCGGCGCTGCGCCCTGGTCGTCGGGCTCATGGTCGTCACGCCGCTCGCCCTGACGGCGGTCAGCTGCGGCTGCTGCCCACACCTGTTCGTGTACCAGCTTCAGGCGCTGCTGGACATGACCATCATCCTCGGGATCGGGGCGGCCATCGCGATCTTCGGGTCATACAAGCTCAGCGAACTGCAGCACGAGGCGATGGAGGCGCGCAAGCTCGGTCAGTACCGGCTCAAGCGCAAGCTCGGGTCGGGCGGGATGGGCGAGGTCTACCTGGGCGAACACCTGCTGCTCCGCCGAGCGTGCGCCGTCAAGCTGATCCGGCCGGACCAGACTGGGGACCGCGTCAACCTGTCGCGGTTCGAGCTCGAGGTGCAGGCGATGGCCACCCTGACCCACTGGAACACGGTCGAGGTGTACGACTACGGCCATGCCGAGGACGGGACGTTCTACTACGTCATGGAGTACCTGCCCGGCCTGAGCTTGCAGGAGTTGATCGACCGGCACGGCCCGCTGCCGCCCGCCCGGGCGGTCCACTTTTTACGGCAGGTGTGCGGGGCGCTGGAGGAGGCCCACGGCATCGGGCTGATCCACCGCGACATCAAGCCGAGCAACGTGATCGCCTGCACACGCGGCGGCGTGCAGGATGTGGCGAAGTTGCTTGACTTCGGCCTGGTCCACGGCAACGGCACCGGACTCGGGATGGGCAGCGGCGAGAAGCTGACGGTGCAGGGGACGATCCTCGGCTCGCCGCCGTACATGGCCCCGGAGCAGGCTCTCGGGCGGCCCAATCTCGACGCCCGGACCGACATCTACAGCCTCGGCGCCACGGCGTATTTCCTGCTGACCGGGCAGGCTCCGTTCCCGCGCGAGACGGCGATGGAGATCCTCATGGCCCATGCCCGCGAGCAGCCGACGCCCTTGCGGGAGGTACGCCCGGAGGTTCCGGCCGACCTGGCGGACGTGGTCATGCGCTGCCTGGAGAAGGATCCCGCGGCGCGCTACCAGGACGCGGAGGGCCTGGAACAGGCTCTGGCGCAGTGCGAGTGTGCGGATCTGTGGGGGCGGCGCGAGGCGCGCCGGTGGTGGGAGGAGCACGCGCACTCCGAGGCGACCCAGATCGCCCTGGCCGAGCGGTAACGCGGAGCGGGCCGGCCGGTGGACTGGTTCACCGACCGGCCCGCCCCACTGACAGACGACCAGGAATCGGCGGAGGCGAGGCTACTTCTTCTCCGCGGCGGCGGCTTCGCCCTCGCCCTCGGCCTTCTCTTCCTTCTTCGCCTTCTTCTTGACGGCGAGCTTGATCACCTTCACCTTCGGCAGCCCATACGGGCTCCGGCCGTCCTGCCAGCGTTCGTCGTCTTGCAAGGTCTTGATCCGTTCGCCGCGCGTCAGCACGTTGCGGGCACGCTGCAGCTGATTTTTCCGGCGCAAACTTTTGTCAATCGACATCGGCGTATCCTTGTCTGCTTCCCGAGGCCCACGGGGGCTAGTAATCCAGATTCCCGGTTATGATAAAACGGACGTGTGACCCCGACAAGAGGGAGGGGAGAGGGTCAAGTACCCAGCACTGCGCCCACGGGACGCCACTCGTGGGTTTGACCAATCACGGTTGCAATCCTCCCTTGAAACTGCACGAGTGACTCGGACTCCGTGAATGTACGCATCCGCCGCAGTTTCTGCCGAAACCCACCTTGCCACTGCAAAAAAATCCCTTATAAGTATTAGTAGTGAACCTTGGCCCAATACCCTGCTACGCGCCCACCCGCCAGTGAATTCCGTATCCAGGCTCTGAACCGCGCGATATGGATTGCAGGTATTTAACCCGCCTGACTACCAGGAGTTCCAGGTGAGCTAACCCAGCTCGCCAACTCCTCGGAACCTCGTGTGTCTCCAGAAGGGGGACACCGCACCCCGACGGGATGTCACAACGCTTTTAAGAACTTCCTTCGGGTTGGGATGCCGACCCGAGCAGAAACCGACTCACTTAATGCGGCGCCGCGGTGTCGGGGATGTTCCCACGTTCACCTGGTGCCCGATTGGTAGAAATCTATCCTCGTTGTCCTCGTCCCGTTGCCTCGCCCAAAGGAGTGCCCCATGAATCGTACCCGCAAAAGGTCTGCCTTTACTCTGATTGAGCTGCTGGTGGTGATCGCCATCATCGCCATCCTGATCGGTTTGCTCCTGCCGGCCGTCCAGAAGGTGCGCGAGGCCGCCAACCGGATGAGTTGCCAGAACAACCTCAAGCAGTGGGGCCTGGCCGCCCACAACTATCACTCCAGCAACAGCAAGTTCCCGCAGGGCGGGGCGAACTCGGCCCTGGTTCACCTGCTGCCGTATGTCGAGCAAGGGGCGATCTTCAAGTCGTATGACGTGAACACCGGCTGGTGGGCGTCGGCGCCGAACTCGGCCCTGGCCAGCACTCGGCTGGCGATGCTCGCCTGCCCGACCGAGCCGAACCCGCGGACCGACACCGCGATGGCGTGGACCAACTACCACATGAACTACGGCATCTGGAACGCCAGGAGCGGCAACGACGGGATGATGGACGACACCGCCACCCCCCGACGGGCGGCGCAGATCGGAGACGGGACGAGCAACACGGCGTACATGGCCGAGGTTTCCAACGCCCCCCAGGGCGGCGGCAGCGACCTGCAGGGCGACTGCTTCGACACGACCACCGCCGCTCCCGCCACCGCTCAGAACTTCGTTCAGCTGGTGACGTACCGCGGCACGTTCCAGGCCCTGAACTGGCGGACGGCCGCGGTCGCGAGCGCCGGGTGGCGGTGGAAGGGCTATCCGTACGTCGAGCGGTCGGTGTGGCGGACCGGGTACACCCACCTGCTCCCGCCGAACAGTCCGTGCTGGCGGCCGAACGGCGACTGGTACTCCCTCGTCGTTCCCGCGTCGAGCCACCACACCGGCGGGGCGAGCGTCCTGTTCTGCGATGGGTCCGTCCGCTTCATCACCGACTCGGTGAACCCCGATGCGTGGATGGCGGCTGGCAGCCGCAACGGCGGCGAGCCGCTCAACCTGGAGGAGTAATCAGAGACTGCCTCTGCTCTCGATGCCGCTTGCGGCTCAGAAGCCGCAAGCGGCCCGAAGAATTCGGTCCACAACGCCTCAGGGGAATTCATGACGCGCTTTTCGATACTGACCCGCTCCCTCACTCTCGTGTTCGCGGCCGGGTTGCTCGGCACCGCCGTCGGGTGCGGTTCATCCAGCCCGCCCACGCCTGAGTTCAGCGCCAAGGAGCGCCAGAAGATGGTCAAGCAGGACGCCGAGCAGATCCTGAAGGAGCGCCAGAAGACCACCCAGCCGCGCGCCCCGCGGTAACGTGGCGGTTCATTGCGGCTGGTAATCTCTTCGGCTGCAAGTGACCTGCTGTGACAGAAAAGTACCTGCAAAGCCCACGGGCCGCGGCCCGTGGGCTTTGCGCGTTCAGCGTCGCTTCGGCGCCCCGTTCTTCAGGTGCCGGTCGAGGAACTGCAGGCAGATGGTCTCGGCCGCCAGGATGCGGTCGAAGCGCACGTTACCGCGGTCGTCCAGCCACATGTGGCCGCACCCGGGAAAGATGTGGCTCTCGACGCGGCACCGCTTCTCCTGGAGGAGCGACCTGAGCGTGTGGGCCTCCTGCACCGGCACGACGTCGTCCTGATCGCCGTGGAAGATCAGGACCGGCGGAGCCTTCCTCAGCTCACCGCGCAGCTCCCGCGGCAGTCCGCCGAAGCACTCGACCACTGCGGCCAGGCCGAGATCCGGCTCGGTCGCCAGCAGCGACATCGCCACGAATCCACCGAGGGAGAAGCCGACGAGGCACACCCGCTCCGGGTCCACGTCCGGCAGACCGCGCGTGAACCGCACCGCCGCCTTGACCGTGCCGACCCAGCTCTGGAAGTGTTTGCGCACCTCCGCGTCGTTCGCCGCCGGGCCGCTGGCGATCAGGCACGCTTTCAGTCGCTCCTGCAACATGCCGACGCCCTTCGAGGCCACCCGGCCGCAGTCGAAGTAGTGGACGAAGTTGACTGCGTAGCCCTTCGCGGCGAAGCGCTGGGCGACGAATTCGTACCGCACCGGGCTCTCGGCCAGGCAGTCCATGCCGTAGAGGAAGACGAGCGTCGGGTGCTTTCCCTTTGCTTTCGGGAGGTAGCGCCAGACGGTGATCTTCTCCCCCGCGTGCTGGAAGGAGGTCACGGACTTGGTGACACTCCCCGCCGGAATGAGGAACCCCGCATCGGCAGGTCCGGCCAGGAAGGCCAGGGCGATCAGGGGCATCAGGATCTTCACAGGCAGGAACGGGCCGTGACGGTTCGGAGCGCGGGTTGCTGGTGTGCGGCTCATGCGCGGCCTCCCCTGGGTGCGAAATACATCGTCTGACATTATATGCACCCGGCCAGGCACATGGCGAGGATTCAAACGCAACGACCTCGATTTGGGGCCGCGGCCCTCTCCCAGCTGGCGCAGCCTGCCCGGTCGGAACGCGCTCAGGTTCCGGTTGTCCGGGGAGGAAAAAACGGTATGCTGCCGTCACCACTGGCGTTGCCCCTTGCCGCCGCTCCCCGACGAGGCTCCCGGATGCGCTACCTGACGGAGTGTCGTGAGTTCTTCCAGCAGTTTCGCCAGCGGTATCACACCACCGGCTCCGTCCTGCCGAGCAGCCGGGCGCTTGCGCGCGCCCTGGTGTCGCAGGTGCGCCGGCGGCGCGGCCCGGCGCGCCTCCTGGAAGTCGGCCCCGGTACGGGCGCCGTAACCGTGGAGATCCTCCGCGTCCTGGGGCCGGGCGACTGGCTGGACATTGTCGAGATCAACCCGGACTTCGTCGCCCTGCTGCGGCGCCGCTTCGACGAGGAGCCGCTCTTTCGGAGCCGCCGCGACCGGGTACGGCTGATCCACAGCCCTCTGCAGGAGGTCGAGGGTGAAGGGCGGTACGACTACCTGATCTCCGGCCTGCCGCTGAACAACTTCTCGGTGGCGCTGGTCGAGGAGATCTTCCGCGCCTACGAGCGTCTGCTGCGGCCGGGCGGGGTGCTGTCGTACTTCGAGTACATCCTGATCCGCCGCGTCAAGACGCTCCTCGTCGGCGACGCCGACCGGCAGCGGCTGCAGGCGCTGAGCACCATTCTGGAGGCGAAGATTCGCGCTCATCAGTTCCGGGAGGATCGCGTCTACCTCAACGTTCCGCCCGCGGTCGCCCGCCACTTCCGCTTCGCTGTCTAGCGAAGCGACGCCCCGAGTCATGGAACGGAGTCGGTGCGCCGGCGCCCGCCGTCGCCTCATCACTGGAACGGAGGGAATCGTTCATGTCGAAGCGCCTCGTCAGCGCGCTGCTGGCCGCCGCCCTGGCCGCGGGAACGGCCGCCGCCCGGCCGCCGGATCTCCCGGTGGACACCAAGGAAATATGCGTGCCCGGCGTCGCGCAGGAGGAATCGGCGGCGCCGCCGACCTGCCCCGCGTGCGTCGCTCCGGGTGATTTCGAGGCGGCCCGCCGCATGTACCTGATCGGCGAGCGGTGCCGGAAGGCCGGCGACCTGGACATGGCGCGAAACTGCTACGAGGAGTCGTACCGCATCTGCCCGGTCGGCGCCTACGCCGACCGGGCGACCTGGCGGCTGGAGCAGGTGAAAGCGGCGCGGGCCGCCCGGGACCAGTCCGACATCGCGGAGGAGCAGGAAGCGAAGGAACAACCAGCAACCTCCGCCCCCCGGCCCGCCAGTGGGCTAATTCGTGAGTGTGACGACGACGTGCGCAGGCTGGGTGAGACGCGGAAGATGTACTTCTTCGGTGAATATTGCCGGCGGAGTGGCGACGTCGAGATGGCCTACCGCTGCTACAAGGAGGCGCACCAGATCTGCCCGAGCTGCTCCTACGGCCGCAAGGCGCTGGCCCGGATGCAGCAGATCGACGCCGACCGGCGCGGCGCCGGCGCGGCGGAGGAGCAGGAACCGACCGAGCGCGAACTCGAACGCGAGTGGCGGCGCTTCTGGTATCAGGATAGCCCACGGCACATCCCGGCCACGCCGGAGAGCAAGGCCGACGCACGCCGCCGGGTTCTCGCGGCGCGGCAGCTGTTCCGGGCGGCCGAGGCGAAACGGCGGGCCGGCGATCTCGACCGGGCGTACCAGCTGTACCAGCAGACCCACCTGCAGCACCCGGACTGCTGGTTCGGCCGCAAGGCGATCGAGCGCCTCACCGCGATCGAGCAGGAACGCTACCTCGGCACGGTCCCGGCGAGCGAGGAAGAAGAATTGGCGCCGTACACCGGCGAGGTGAGCGCGTGCGACGCCCCGCGGCCGGTCTGCCTCCTGCCCGTCTTGCCGGCGATTGACCTGGAAATCGTACAGGCGCTGGACCGCCTGCTGACGGAAACGGCGGAGCCGCCCGCGTCCATCCGCCTCGTCATGGAAGAGCGCAGCGCTGCGGGCGAGGAGGAGGCCGAGGCTCCCGTGTGGCCCTGCCGCGGGGCGATGCCGCCCGAGGGGCCGGTGAGCCTGTTCGTCGAACCGCCGGTCCGCGACCTCATCGTGCGCGAGGCGCGGTCGGGCGGCGGGCAGCCCGAGGCGCCCGCGTGCCACGATCTGAGCGACTGGTTCGTGCGGGCGGTGCGGACGATGCAAGGCGCCGGTTCACTCCGCATCGAGGCGGGCCGGCTCGGTCACCTGCTGTCGCGCGGCGAGGCGGCCGTGCGCGACCTGGGCTGCGCCCTCGTTCACGAAGGCGGCCGCTGCTACGTCGTCTACCCTGCTCCGGGTGGCAGCCGCTGACCCTGGCCGCAGCCCGCGTCAGGAACAACAGGATGGGGTGGGAGAGGGTTCTGGAAAGCCCTCTCCCACCCCATCCCACCTGCCCCCGCGTCAGCGCCGCCCGTTCTTCACCTTCAGCCGTTCCACCGTCGCCAGCGTCTCGGCCGGGTGCTCGCGCGCCTCGTCCGCGCACGCCTCGCAGCACAGGAACACAGACCGGCCCTGGATCATCACCTTGACCGGCTTGCCCATCGACCCGAGCCTGCTATTCTCCTTCTGCACCGCGCAGTAGCGCTGCGTCTCGGCCAGGCGGCGGTCGGCGGGGCTGAGCTTCGCCAGATCCGCCCGGATCTTCGCCTCCTCCGCGGGATCGGCGCCCGTCTCGCCCTGCCGCTTTGCCTTCAGTTCGTCCGCCCGCCGGAGCGTCTGCTCGGCGTTGTCGCGGGCTTGCTTGACGCAGGCGCGGCAGCACACGAACACGGGCCGACCGTGGATCGCCACCTTCACCGGCACGCCCATCGAGCCGAGGCGGCTGTTCCTGAGCACGACGCACAGTTCCTGCGCCTCCGCCAGCTTGCGGTCTGCGGGGCTCAACCGCGCGAGGGCCGCCTTGACCTTCGCGTCCGGGTCGTCGCTGAGCGACGGGCGCACGGTGCCGCCGTGCTTGCTCTCGTGCGGGCCGCCGCTAGCGCCGAAGTACGTCGAGCCGGCAGCCGGGTTGAGGCGCGTCTCGGCATCGATCAGGAATGACCCCGCTGTCGCGATCTCGTCTGCCGCGTTCAGCCCGCGAAGGACCGGGTAGGACTCACCGCAGCGCGGTCCGAGCTGCACTTCGACCCCCTCGTACACGCCCGGTTCGACCATCCGGTAGACGATCTTGCGTGTGCCGGAGTCGATCACCGCCGCTTCCGGCACCGCCAGCACCAGCCCGCGGTCGCGCAGACCCCGGGCCGCGGCCTCGCGCAGCAGCGCCTCGACACCGGCCGTCGGTGAGGGCCAGCCGCCCGCGAGCGCCGACCCCAACCCGGCCGCCGCCGCCCGGGTGGTCAGGTCGTCGCGCGCCGCGGCCTGCATCAGGTCGAGCTGGGCGGCCGGCAGTCGGAGCGTGACGGCCGCGTACATCCCCGGACGCAGGTCGTGGCCGGGGTTGTCCATGTCGAAGCGCACCCGCAGCGTCCGCGTGGCCGCGTCGAGGTGCGGCTGCAACAGGGCGAGCTTGCCCCTGAAGACGCGCCCGGGGAAAGCGCGTGTCGTCGCCTCCACGGTGAGTTCCTTCCGGAGGAAGGCCAGGTCGTCCTCGTACACCTGCGCTTCGAGCCAGACGGTCGAGAGGTCGGCGACGTCGTACAGCGGGCTCCCCTCCTCGACGTACTCGCCCTCGACCGGGTACTTCCGGATCACGTGACCGCTCATCGGCGCGCGGACGATCAGCTGCGTCAGCCCCTTCTCCTTGTGCAGGGCGTGCTTGATCTCGCTCTCCTCGATGCCCCACAGTCGCAGCCGGTCGCGCGCGACGCGCAGCAAGACGTCGTTGCGGCTATCGCGGGCGTCGAGCAGGTTCTGGACGGTGACGACGAGGTCCGGGCTGTACACCAGTGCCAGCGGCTCGCCCTGCCGGACCGTCTGCCCGGTGACGTTGACGAACAGCTTGTCGATGCGCGTCTTGCCGGTGACCCGCGCGGTGATGCGCGCCAGTTTGCGCTCGTCGAATTCGACAAATCCGACGGTGCGGATGACGCGCGTCAGCGGCTCGTAGCCGACGCGGGCGGTACGGATGCCGGCGAGCGCCACCCGGTACGGGGTGAGTTGGATACGGTTGACCACGCCCGGCGGCAACGGTTCCTCCTCGCCGATCTCGCCCTTCTTGCGCTTGCTCAGGGGCATGCCGCAGATGGGACACTTGTCCGGCTGCTCGCGCGTGATGGTCGGGTGCATCGGGCACCAGAACTCGAACCCGGCGGCGGCCGCGACCTGCTCGGCGGCCGGCCGGGTCACCTTGTCGTACCACGCCATGAGGGTGTCCCAGTAGGCGATCACGCCGCCGACCGCGGCCAGCACGGCGATAAAGCGCAGCCGGGCGGTCTTGACGAACAGCCAGAACCGGACCCACCACCAGAATTTCCCCCACCGGCCAAGCCCTGGCGGGGCGCGCAGTCCCCCCTCGGCCTCGGGAGCGGGCCGGGCGGCCGGGCGGTCGTCACCGCCTGCACTCTGCGGACGAACGTTGTTCGGGTCCATGAGATGACCTTGGGAAAACCGCCGGGCCAGGCCGACGGTGCCACATCGCGCGCGAAGCCGCTGGTAGAAAGCGAGTTTTTCACTCCGGCGCGGGGGAATGGATCGAGACGGACCGCGGCGTTCCGCCGCGTGCGCGTGAGACGGGCTCAAATGGTGAGGTGCTGGAGGGTAATGACGAGATCGGTCGGCGGTGGGACGCGGTTAACCTGCCACGCTGGCCACGCTGGCGCGGCGTCCGGAAGAGGTGAGAGTCGCCATCCCTCCGAATGGCCGGCAACCGGGATCGGACCTGGGTTCGCGTCATTCGTCGAGCGCTGGACGGCGGCCGCGAAGGTGTCCGGCTGGGCGAGGGTGCGCGCACAGCGAGGGGATGAGAAGGCAGATTCGTCGGCAGCGCGGTCGGTACTCCCGGTCGCCCCTTCGCTGTCGTCCTCGCTTGCAGCTGCCTGTGGCGGTTGCTCCGGAGGAGCGTGACAGCAGTCGTGCTCGGGCTGCTCTTCAACAGCCGGCGTGGCGGCAGCGGTACAGCACGGTCCGTGGCTCCCTGCGGTGCAACAGGGGCCGCCGCAGCAACCTTCGGCTTCGTCCGGGATGATCGGAAGACCGAACGAGCGTCGTTCTCCACCCGGGCAGAGACAATCGAAGCGCGGCAGGCCGGCGAACAACGTCGAGGCTGCCGTGAGCCAGATGAGCAGCGCCAGGGCTGTGCTGCGACGGGAGCGCATGATGCCTTATTATTGCACGTTCGCAGCGCTGTCGCCAGCCCCATCCGGCGGACCAGCCCGGAGTGCCAGCGCCGGACGCTCCAGGCGTCCGGCGCTGGCGCTGCTGGTCCGATCGGCTTTGCACCTCCCTTGTCCGAGTCGGTATCTATTAAGGTAGAGCCGCGTCGTTGCAGGCTCACCTCGCCCCCTTCGCCCGGTCCGGCCTTCACAGGGAGCACGGAAGATGAACCACGATCACCACACCACCGAGGGGCCGCCCGAGCCGAACCCGGGCCGCAAGCCGTTCTCCCTGAACCTGGCCCCTCCCACGACCGCGACCGCAACCGACCCGGTGTGCGGGATGAGCGTCGCTCCGGCCACGGCGCGCGCGTCACACACCTACCACGGCCAGACGTACTACTTCTGCTGCCCCTCCTGCAAGGCCCGGTTCGAGCCGGACCCCGAGCGCTACCTGGGCGGCGCCCGCGAGGACCACGCCGCGCCGTCCGCCCCGGCCGGCACGATCTACACCTGTCCGATGGATCCCGAGATCCGCCAGGACCACCCCGGCAGTTGCCCGAAGTGCGGCATGGCGCTGGAGCCCGAACCCGGGACGGCGCCGACGACGAAGGTCGAGTTCTCGTGCCCGATGCATCCCGAGGTCGTCAGCGACCGCCCCGGCAGTTGCCCGAAGTGCGGCATGGCGCTGGAGCCGCGCACCGTCGCCGCCGAGGAGGGGCCGAATCCCGAGCTGGTGGACATGAGCCGCCGCTTCTGGGTCGGGCTGGTGCTCAGCTTGCCGGTCTTCGTTCTGGCGATGGCCGACATGCTCCCGGGCCAGCCGCTGCACTTTCTCGACATGCGCGTCATGAACTGGGTGCAGCTGCTGCTGACAACGCCGGTCGTTTTCTGGTGCGGCTGGCCGTTCTTCCAGCGCGCCTGGGCGTCCGTCGTCAACGCCAGCCCGAACATGTTCACACTGATCGCGCTCGGCGTCGGAGCGGCCTACCTCTACAGCGCGGCCGCGACGGTGA
>JADLBT010000159.1 GCA_020847555.1 Gemmataceae bacterium | reverse complement strand
TGCGGCTTCGGGCTGGGACGGCGTTAGCAGGGTTAGGGTCTTGCGGCGGGCTCGTATGCCACCGGATCGGTGAGGCCGTTCCGGCGGAACGCTTCGAGCCGGTCGAGGCAGGTGCCGCACCGCCCGCAGTGTCTGGCTCCGCCCTGGTAACAACTCCAGGTCAGCTCGAACGGCACGCCAGCTCTGTGCCCGGCCGCGACGACCGCTGCCTTGTCCGCGTGGATGAACGGGGCCAGGATCCGTACCGGGTGCGCGTCGCAGAGGCGGGCTGCTCGGTCCATGACCTCCGCAAACTCGGGCCGGCAATCGGGGTAGTTGGCGTGCGGCCCCTGGTGGGCGCCGAAGGTGACCGCGTCGTACCTCAGCGCGATCGCCCAGCCGAGCGCGATCGCCAGCAGGATCATGTTGCGGTTAGGGACCGTCGTCAGGGCGATGGTGCCGGCGGTGTACGGCCCCTCCGGGACGGCGCCGCGCGGGGCGGTGAGCCGGTTCTCCCCGAACAGGGGGGCGAGGGTGGACAGATCGACGACCCGCTGTTCCACCCCGGCGTGGCGGCAGAGGGCGCGGGCGGCGTCCAGCTCCCGGCGGTGGCGCTGCCCGTAGTCCACCGTGAGAGCCCTGACCTCATGGCCCTCCGCCTTGAGAGTGTAGAGGACCGTCGCGGAGTCAAGGCCGCCGGACAGGATGACGACACACTTCACGGAACCCACCTCATTCACGGTCCGGGGCTCACGCCGCGCCGCTCACCAGATTGAACCCGCACCCTACCGCTTCGGCCGGCGCCCCTTGCCGAGGCCAGCCTGGTAGCGAGTCGCCTCGTCGGCGCTGAGCAGACCGTCGCCGTCCGTGTCCATGTGGCGGAACAGGTCGGCGCTGCCGAGGAATTCGGCGCGCGACACGTCGCCGTCACGGTTGCGGTCCATCTTCTGGAACCACTGGGGGCCGCGGCCGGTCGGCGGAAGCGGCCCGGACTGCACGCCCATCATCTCGAAGATTGCGAACGGGTTGGCCGCTCCGCCGCCAGCCCCCTGTTCGAGCCGGAACAGGTAGCTGTGCGGGATCTCGTCGGGGGCGAGGATGCCGTCGCCGCTGCGGTCCAGCTCCTCGACCAGGCGGACCATCGCGTTGATCTCGCGCAGGCTCAGCCGGCCGTCGCGGTCCGAGTCGAACAGCTCGAACAACCCCTGGCCGCCGTCGCTGAAAGTCAGTGAGGCGGTGGCAACGGTGGCCCGTGTCTGGAGATCCTCGATGGTATCGACGTAGGCCGTCACCTCCTTCTCGTACACCTTCCCGTCGCCGTCCCGGTCCATCATCTTGAAGAAGGTGCGCAGGCCGCTATTCTGAGCCTCCTTCTCCTCGATGTAGCCGTTGTTGTCCCGGTCGGCCTGCTGGAACTGCTGAAGGTAGCCGGCGCGAAGGATGAACCCGAGCTGCGAGCGTGGCTTCCCTTCCGCGACGCGGATCGCCAGACGCTCCTTGCCGAACACCAGCACCACCCCCTCCGGCGAGGTCCGCACCTCGACGCCCGGAAGCCGCTGGCCGCCCGCGCCGCCGATCACCTCGACGAGGGGGTCGTCCGGCTTCCGCTCGCCGATGCGGACCACGCACTGCAGGTCGGGGGTGCGGTGGGTGAACCGCGCCAGTTCCTCCGAATCGAGTTCCCCATTGCCGTCTCGGTCGAGGCGGCCGAACGTCTCCTGGTCCAGGGCGACGTCCGCGCGGGCGAGCGTCTTCTTTGCCCTGTCCTTGCCGTAGCGCGCCAGCAGCGCCTGGGCGACGCTGCGCGACGACCCGGCGGGAGCGAGGAAAACGGGATCCTGGGGGACGGAACTCGGCGGGTTGCTCCCGGGAGCACGGGCGCGACGGGCGCCGTAAATGCTGAAGGCGGTGAAGTCCGGCAAAAGTTCCTTGTGCGTGATGACCTCGTCCTCGTCGAGGTCGAGGCGGTGGAAGAGACCGCGCGCGGCGGCCAGTTCCTGGCGCGACAGCTTGCCGTCCTTGCTCGTGTCGAGGAGGTTCAGGAGGGCCTTGTTCAGCGCCTCGGGGCTCGGCGTGTTGGTCTGGAACGGAGAAAACCCGTCCATCCCGGGGTCTTGCCTGGTGCCGGCGTGAACCTGGAATGCCGTGAAGGCGCGGCGGTAGTGGGCGCCGAACTCGGTGCGGGTGACCTTGCCGTCTCCGTTGGCATCCAGGTTGCCGCCGCCGGGCCTGCCCATCATCCCGAACCCGCCGCCGAACAGGGCGGCTCCGTTGAGCAGCGACGGCGGGGGCGCCCCGTCGGCCTCGTCCTTGCTCAGGGTGCCGTCGCTGTCCCTGTCGGCGTACTTGAACAGGTAGTCGATTAAGTCGTCCCAGGCTGCGTGGAGGGATTTGCCGTCCATGCGCACGTCGAGGCGGACCAGGAGGGGCCGCGACTGGCTCAGGAACACGAGGTCGTAGGGTTCACTTTTCGCCGGCGCTGCCCCCCCCTTCGCGGGCGGCTGCGCGGCGGTGAGCGACCAGGCCGTCCCCAGCGCGAGGAGCGCCAGGCAGGGGAGGCGGAGTCTCATGGGGGAATTTCCGTATAAGGTGGCCAGTGGACGGTGGACAGGGAAGAGGGCTTCCCCTGTTTTCACTGTCCACCGTCCACCGTCCACCATCCACTTCAATGGTTGAGCATGAACTCGCCGCTGTTGAGCAGAGCCCAGAAGACGTCCGCCAGCGCGCGGTTGTAGCGGGCGGCGTCGGCCGGGCCGGCGCGGTCGCCCTCGACGTGGCGCGTCAGGCGGGCCAACTCGTCTGGCCGCGGGCGGCGGGCCAGGGCGGCCAGGTACAGCGTCTCGATCCGCTCGGCCGTGTCCATGAACGGCGAGTTCGCGACCGCGCCGAGCGTCTCGCTCCTGTCCAGGCTGGTGGCGTCGCTGATTAGCTTGCCGTTCATCAGCGCCAGGGCGTGGAGGATCGACGTGTGGAACTCCGTGGGCTTCTCGCTGGTGTTCGCGAACCGGGTGAGGAACTCCTGCCGGGCCGACGGTTTGGCGCCCGGGACGAAGCTGATCGGGAACGCCGACGCCGGCTCGTTGTACCCGGTCGCCTGGGCGACGCTGTCGTAGAGTTGCTCGCCGGTGAGGCCGCGCAGCGGCATGCGAGCGAAGAACCCCTCGGGCTCCTTCGGGTCGGCCTTGCCGGCGCTGCTCAGCTGGTACGTGCGCGAGTTGGTGATCGCCCGGATCAGGTGCTTCAGGTCGAACTTGCTGGCCACGAATTGCCGCGCGAGGTCGTCCATCAGCTCCGGGTGGTTCGTCTTCGCCTCCTCGCCGACCATCTCGTCGATCGGATCGACCAGAGGCGTGCCGAAGAAGTGGGTCCAGACGCGGTTGACCACCGCCCGGGCGAAGTACGGGTTGTTCTCAGCCGTCAGCCAGTCGGCCAGTGTAGTCCGGGAGCCGACGTTCTTCCTGAACTCTGGCCTGGCGCCGTTGAGGAAGCTCGCCTGGATGACGGTCTCGGTGTTCGGAATCTTGATGTCACGCTTCTCCAGGTTCTCCTTCTGGATGAGGGTGAACTCATTCTGCGTCTGGGCCTGAATGCCGCCGAAGAACGCGGCCAGGTTCCAGAACTGCTCGCGTTTCCACTCCGCGAACGGGTGGTTGTGGCACTGAGCGCACTCGAGCTTCACCCCCAAAAACAGCCGGGACGTGCTCGCCGCCAGGTTCTCCGGCTTGCCCTCCTTGGCCATGTAGAAGGCGACGGCGGTCGGCTTGCCGGTGAAGCTCTCCTCCAGAGCCTGCTGCGGTCGGCCGCCGGTGAGCGGGATGGTGAGCAACTCGTAAACCATCCTGTCGTACCCGGTGTTCGCCGCCAGGTGCTTGCGCAGCCACGCCTCGAACCCGGGGGCCAGGAGCGTGCCCTGGATGCCGGCGGCTGACTCCGGCAGCCACAGGGCGCGCCAGATGCGGCTGAAGTGGGTCGGGTAGCGCGGGCCGTCGAGCAGCTCGTCGATCAGGCGCGACCGCCTGTCGGACCGCCTGTCCTCCAGGAACCGGCGGGCTTCAGCGACGGACGGGATGCGGCCGGCGAGGTCGAGGTACACGCGGCGGAGGAATTCAGCGTCGGTGGCTGGGGCCGCCGGTCGGACCTTGGCGGTCTGCCACGCGGCGGCGATGCGCTCGTCAATCTTCGCGGCCAGGGCGCGGGCGTCCAGGGCCGGTGCCTTGCCGGCGGCCGGCGCGGCCGGGATGCTCAGACCGAAGAAGGCCAGGGCGGTTACCGTCCACACGCATATACGGGTCATAGGCGCGACTCCTGACAGGTGTCGGACTGGACGACTGCGAAAAGGGGTTGGCAGTCACTCGAAAGGTGCAGCTCAATTCTACGCCGCCTCCCGGCCCTGGGACAGCACAATTTAAGATCGCATCGGGTGGTTTCGAGCCCGCGGCCCGTGGGCTTCGTCTGCTCTCCTCGCCCTTCGCCAGCTATCTGGCAGCGGTGGGCGTCCGCCACAGCTGGATTGCGGCCAGCCACGGGCTGTTGAAAGACTGCGTGTGCCGCGCGACGCCCACCGTCACGACGAACCGGCCGTCGGGCGACACCGCGACCGACCCGGCCCAGTCGGAGGAGCCCAGGGGAGTCATCGGGCCGCCCGGCAATCCAGAAGGTTCCGCACCCGGCGGAAGCGGGGGCGAAGCCGCCTTGCCCTCGGCCGGGATGTCTTGCACCTCGACCGCGTCCGCCGGCGCGGCGGGAGGAGCCATCATGCCCGGCATACCCTTCGGTCCCCCCCGGGAGGTTTGTGACGCGGTGGGCGTGGCGTTCAGACGCGCGATCTCGATCCCTTTCTCCAGATCCCAGAATCGGGCCGCGCCGTCCCGTCCGATGCTGACGGCACGCTTGCCGCCGGGCAGCAGGGTTACCTGGTCGATGACACCGTCGCCCTCGTTCCGCGCGGCCAGTTCCTTCAGCTTCTTGCCGATTTGGAGATCCCAGATCTCCACACCCTGCGCCCACCCCGGCTTGACCGCAGCGCACAGCACGCGCCGGCCGTCGGGCAGGAAGACGACGCTGGCAACCGCGCCCCGCGAGCGCGCCGTTTTCGCTGGTTTCTTGCCGTTCACCTCCCACAATTGCAACTGGCCGTCGTTGCCGCCCGCGACCACCTTCTTGCCGTCGGCCGAGAGGGCGACGGCACGCAGCCGACCGGCCGTCTTGATGGTCCGCAGCGCCTTGCGACCGGCGACATCCCACAGGCGCACCATGCCATCCTCGCCCACGGACGCGGCGACTTTCCCGTCCGCGCTCAGCGCCAGGTCGAGGACCGGCTTGCCGTGGTCCGCGAAGACGTGTACCGTCCTGCCCGCGTCCAGATCCCACACCCGCACGGTGCCGTCGCGGCTCGCCGACAGTGCCTGCTTGCCGTCCGGCGTGAACCGCACGGCCGTCACCCGGTCGGTGTGGCCAGCCAGTTGCCGCAACGCCTTCCCGGTGGCCGCCTCCCACAGCCGCAGGGCGTTATCGGGCGCCCCGACGCCCATGCCGAACAGATCGGCGCGCTCCAGTTTCTGCCGCTGCTCCAGCGGCCGCGTGTCCCGCTCGGCCCCGCCGGAGAGGATGAACCGCCCGTCCGGCGAGAAGGTCGCGCAACCCGGCGGCGCCTTGTGCCCGGTGAGCAGCCGGACGGGGACGGTCGTCGCGGGCCAGAGGCGGATGTTGCGGTCGTAGCCGGCCGTGGCGATCTCGCGGCCGTCCGGGGCGAAGGCGACGGCGGCGATGCCGTCGGAGTGCATGTTCGCCAGCCGGCCGCGGGAACTGCCATTCCGGACATCCCAGAGGAGTACCTGCTGATCGAGGCTCGCCGTCGCGAAGCGCGCCCCGGACGGCGCGAACGCCACCGCCAGGATCGCGTTGCGGTGGCCCTTGATGACGTGGCGCTCCTTGCCGATGGTCGTATCCCATACCCGGACGGTGGCATCGTCGCTGCCGGAAACGAGCGTCTTGCCGGACTTCGAGAACGCCAGCGCCCGCACCGGAGCGACGTGCCCCTTCAGGTCGGCCTGCACCTGCCCGGTCGCCACGTCCCACAACTTCACCGCGCGGTCGCTGCCGGCGCTGGCGAGGAACTTCCCGTCCGGGGTGAAGGCCAGGGCGCGAACGGCCGCCTCGTGGCCGCGCAGGATCGTGCGTTCCGCTCCGGTGGCTGGATCCCACAACCGGATGGTGCGGTCGTACCCGGCGGATGCGAGGAACTGGCCGTCCGGCGCGAACGCCACGGCGTAGACCCAGTTGCCGTGACCGCGGAATGTCAGTCGCTCCTTGCCACTGCCGGCGTCCCAGATCCGGACCGTGTTGTCGGCGCTGCCGGTGGCGAGCGTCTTGCCGTCCGGCGCGAAGGCAACGCAGGTGACCATGTCCCCGTGGCCGCGCAGCCGGGCGACCTCCTCGCCGGTGGCCCGCTCGCGCACCGCAACGGTCCGGTCCTCGCGCGCGAACGCGATCGTCTTGCCGTCGGGCGAGTAGGCGAGGGCCAGGACCGGCTCGGGGGCGCCGAGCCCCTGTTTGAGGCCGTCTGGGGTGATGGCGACGGCGTTTACCTGGCCGCCGCGCCGTTCGTCGAGAGAGGTGGAGTTGAGCCCGAAAACGAAGCCATCCACGTCGGTCAGCGGGCGCGGCGGAGGCGGAGGACCCTGCGCTTTTGTTCCCCGGTACTTCGTTCCCGGGCCGAAATAATTGTCGCCCGGCGGGATCTTGCCATCGGGGTCAACGACGTGACCGTCGTCGCGAACGATGAGCCGGTGGAGCATCTCCGGATCGATGTCCTTCCCGAGCGAGCGGACCGACCCGTCGGCGAAGACGACGTTGGTGTCGCCCCCGAAATACCCGCCGAGTTTCGGCGGCGCCCGGTCCGGGGCGTAGGCGATGTCCTCCGGCTTCGTCCACGGCACCAGGGTGGGCGCCTCCGCGACGAAGAGGGTGTTACTGGTCCCGTCCGAGAAATCCACCAGCCGGAGTTTTCGCTTCGGCTCGAACGCCGTGCCGACGCCGGTGAACGCCTGGTAGAACGTTCCGCCCTCCACCTTCGCGCCGGTCTTGAAACCAGGGGCGTAGACCGGCGGGATCTTTGCGAGGAGCTTCTTGTTGTGGGGGCTGTCCCACGGCTCGTCGAGCTTGAACTCCCTGTACAGGCCGTCCTGTTCGATGAACGGAAGGACGGCGACGCGCCAGCTCAGCAATGGTTTGCCGTCCTTCGAGTAGGTCGCCTGGGCGGGAAGGCTCCGGAAGGTGTCGTGGTAGGCGTGCAGGGCCAGGCCGATCTGCTTGAGGTTGTTGATGCTGTCGGCACGCTGGGCCTCGGTGGGTTCCTCCGCCTTCTCCTCCTTTTTCCCCCTGTCACCCGGAGCGTCCTGCTTCTTGCCCGCGGTGGTCTGGCCGGCGGCGTCCTTCTTGCCGGGAGCGCCGCCCGCGAGTGCCCCGGTGCCCACGGCCGCGCCGGCCAGGGCGGCCAGCAGAACGGCCAGTACGCTCCTCGCTCTGGTCGGGAACATCGGTTGAGCTTCCTTGTGTTCGAGATACGGAAGTGGCAGAGGTCTTTCCGGGTGAACGGTGCCGCTCCATTATGAGGGAGGGGTCGAGGATTGCAAACGGATTTGCCCGCGCCCCATTTCATGCACGGTCCAGGAGGAAATGTCTTCCCCCCTCTCCCACGAGGGGAGAGGGGGGAAAGGCGCGGGCAGGACGCCCGCGCATTGCGCAGTTCGCCCCGCGTTCTGCCTCGCCCTCGGGAGTTCGATATGACCGCGCCGTACCGCGATGTCCTCCGGAAAATCCGGACTGCTTTCCCGCAACCTGTTTCAGATCGCATCCACGATTCTTACTTCGTTCACTCGGTCCTCCGTGCCATCGACCGGGTGGACGCCCTCAAGTCCGAGCTGCCGCTGCTCGGCACCCCGGCTCCACCCGACTACGAGGCCGCGCGCCGGGCGGCCCTCCGGCCACACCCGTCGTCGCTGGAGGACGTCACCTCCGAACTGGTCGGCTACCTGGAGGGAATGCCGATCTTCGGCCACCCACGCACCCAGCAGAATGTGGTCGCCCAGCCGTCGATCGCGAGCCTGATCGGCGTGCTGCTGTCGTCCCTGTACAACCCGAACCTGTCGTGGGACGAGTACAGCCGGGGCGTCGCCCAGGCGGAGGTCGAGGCGGCCGCCATCACCGCCCGACTGGTCGGGTACGACCCGGAGCAGTCCGCGGGCGTGTTCACCTTCGGCGGCACGGGCACGAACCTGTATGCGGTCAAGATCGGGCTGGAAAAGGCGTGCCCCGGGACCATGCAGGACGGCGTCTGCCCGAACGCCGTCCTGCTCGCGTCCGACGCCAGCCACTACTGCCGCCACAACGTCGCCGGATGGCTCGGCCTGGGGACGCGCAACGTCCTTACCGTGCCGACCGGGCCGACGAGCGACATCGACCTCGGCGAGCTGGAGCGGCTGGCCCGGACGGCCCTCGACGGCGGCAAGAAGATCGCCGCCTTCATCGCGACGATGGGCAGCACCGACAGCTTCGGCCTGGACGACCTCGAGGCGATCGTCAGGCTGCGCGATCGGCTGGTGCGCGACTACGACCTGCCGTACCGGCCGCACGTCCACGCCGACGCCGTCATCGGCTGGGTGTGGTCGGTGTTCGACGACTACGACTGGGAGGGGAACCGCCTCGGCTTCCGGATGCGCACGGTGCGGGCGCTGGCCGGCGCGTGCCGGCGGTTGCGGCACCTGCGCCTGGCCGACTCGGTCGGCATCGACTTCCACAAGACCGGCTTCGCGCCGTACATTTCGAGCCTGGTGCTGGTGAAGGACCGGGCCGACTTCAGCCTGCTCACCCGGGCGTCGGAGCAGATGCCGTACCTGTACCACTTCGGCGACTACACGCCGGGGGTGTTCACACTGGAGACGTCGCGGGCCGGGACCGGGGTGCTGGCCGCGCTGGCGAACCTGCGGCTGTTCGGTAAGGAGGGGCTGCAGGCGGTCCTCGGCCACCTGGTCGAGATGGCGCAGGTGCTGCGCGAGCACGTCGAGGGGCACGAGGCGAGCACGGTCCTGAACCGGGACAACTTCGGGCCGGTGACACTGTTCCGCGTCTACCCGGACGACGTCGATACGTTCGTGATCAAGCGGCAGGAGTTCGAGGATCCGGCCTTCCGGCCATCGCTGCTGCGCCACAACGAGTACAACCGGCGCATCTTCGCCTACGTCCACCGCGAGGCGATGGCGGGGCGCGGCGTGATGATCTCGCTGACCGACTGCTACCGGCAGACGGCGTACGGGGCGCCGATCGTGGCGCTCAAGTCGTACATCCTGTCACCGTTCGTGGACGAGGAGCATGTCGAGGCCGTGGTGCGCAAGGTACTCGAAGCCCGTATGCACGTCACCGCAGGCGACGCGGCGCCTTAACGCCGGACCGCGAAAAAAAGTATGGAAGCATTTCCGGTCCGTCCCCTCTATTCAGGGTGGAGAGTGAGAGGAGGGGATAAAGCCCACAGGTAACGTTCCGTGGGCGGCGTCTCCAGCGCTCCACTCACGGGGCGCCACCCGTGGGCTTTCCCCCCGATCCTCACCCTGATAGAGGCGCCAGGGCGGAAGTCCCGCCACTTTTCTGCAGAGGCCGCATCCATGCCCGACAACTCGTTACGCGGTCTGCTCTGTGGGCTGCGTCGGCTGACCGATCACTCCGGCGGGCTGAGCGACGCCGAGCTGCTGGAGCGCTTCGTCACCGCCCGGGACGAGGCGGCGTTCGAGGTGCTCGTCTGGCGGCACGGGCCGATGATCCTGGGTGTATGCCGGCGGCTACTGCGTCGCGAGCAGGACGTCGAGGACGCCTTTCAGGCGACGTTCCTCGCCCTGGTCCGCAAGGGGCACACGATCGGTCGGCGGGAGGCGGTCGGCAGCTGGCTCTACAAGGTTGCATACCGTACCGCCCTGGCGGCCTGCTCCGCGTCGGCGCGGCGCGCCGGTCGCGAACAGCCGTGGGTCGAGCAGCCCGCGCCCGATGCGCCGGACGACCTGCTGTGGCGGGATCTGCGTTCGGTCCTCGACCGCGAGGTGATGGCCTTGCCGGAGAAGTACCGGACGCCGTTCCTCCTCTGCTGCCTGGAGGGCAAGTCGAACGAGGAGGCCGCACGTCAGCTCGGGTGCGCCCGGGGGACGGTGCTGTCGCGGCTGGCCCGGGCGCGGGAGCGGCTGCGGCTGCGGTTGGCGCGGCGCGGCGTGACCCTGACGGCGGGGGCGCTGGCGCTCGCGGCGGAGGAGGGGTTGGCAGCGGTGAGCGCCGACCTGGCGGGTGCGACAGTCCGGGCCGTGCTGGGCGGTCCGGCGGGGTCGGCGGCCGCGGGCGTTTCCGCCCACGTGGCCGCCCTGACAGAAGGAGTGTTGCGCGCGATGTTCCTGACACGACTGAAACCAATCCTGGCCGCCCTGCTCGTGGCGATCCTGGCGGGTGCGGGCGCGTTCGGTGCCGCAGCCCTCGGGGGCACTCCCGCGGGCGGTCCCCCGGGTGGCGAGGAGCCACGGCAGGCCGTGCGGGGTAAGCCCGTCGCGCCTTCGCGGGGGGCGGAACCGCCGAAGGCCGAAGATCCCAGAAAAACCGCCGCGATGCGCGTGCTCAGCACCAACAACCTGAAGCAGATCGGTATCGCCCTGCACAACTACCACACCGTCTACGGCGGCTTCCCGGAGCCGGCCATTTACTCGAAGGACGGCAAGCCGCTGCTGAGCTGGCGCGTCGCCATTCTCCCGTTCATCGAGCAGAAGGCGCTGTACAAGCAGTTCAAGCTCGACGAGCCGTGGGACAGCCCGCACAACAAACCTCTGGCGAACACGGTGGTGAAGATCTTCATGCCGGTCCGCGGGGTGCCCGACAAGATGCCGGGCGGAACCTACTATCAGGCCATCGTCGGCAAGGGGGCGGGGTTCGAGCCGGACCGGAAGCTACGGGTCACGGACTTTACGGACGGGACGACCAACACGCTGCTGGTGGTGGAAGCAGCGACCCTCGTGCCGTGGACGAAGCCGGAGGATCTGCCGTACGCGCCGAACCAGGCCCTGCCCCGACTCGGGGGGCAGTTCGGCGGCGACTTCTTTGCCCTGATCGCCGACGGGTCCGTTCACCTGCTCGGGAAGAAGGCAGACCCGGTGATGCTCCGCAGGGCGATCGAGCGCGCCGACGGCAACCCGGTGGACTTCGACAAGCTGCGCGCCGCCGGGGGCGCTGCGCCGCCACCCCGGCCGGCTCCAAATCTGAACGACGCCCGCGAACTGGAGCGTGCGTTCCGAGAAGCCATGCAGCGGGCGGAGGCGGCGCGGGCGGAGGCGGATGTCGCGCGGGCGCGGTTGGAGGAGCAGACCGCGGCCGCCGCCGCGAAAGTCCGGCAGCTGGAGGAGGAGAACACCCAGCTGCGCAACGCCCTGGAGCAGGCGCGCCGCCAGCTCAACGCCGTGCAGGCCGAACTGGACCGGCTCCGCAAGCAGCTCGGGCAAGGCGCCAAGGACCGACAGTAGCCTGTCCGGGATGGAAACGGTGCAGCGGTGGACCCCGGGGGAGCACCCTCCTCCGGGGCCTTGCGCCTGATAAAATGATGCCGATGCAACTGCCGGAACTCCTCGCTGCCCTGTCGCGCCCCGACGCCTACCCCGACCCGGTCGCGCAGGTCACGGTTTGCCAGACGCACATCTCGGCGGTCTTCCTCACCGATCGCTTCGCGTACAAGCTCAAGAAGCCGGTTCGCCTCGACTTTCTCGATTTCAGCACGCCGGAGAAGCGCCGCCACTTCTGCGCGGAGGAGGTGCGGCTCAATCGCCGGCTCGCGCCGGACGTCTACCTCGGAGTCGTGCCGGTGGCGCGCTACGCCGCGGGCGTTCGCTTCGAGGGCGAGGGGGAGGTCATCGACTGGGCGGTCAAGATGCAGCGCCTGCCGGCCGAGGCCACCCTGGAGCGGCGCCTCGAGCAGGGGGAGGACGGGGCGGGGGCCGTCGAGGGATTGGCGCGGCGGATCGCGGCGTTCCATGCGGCCGCCGAGTCCGGGCCGCACGTCAGCGCCTTCGGCCGGTTCGAGGTGGTCGCCGGTAACGCGCGGGACAACCTGGCCCAGGCCGGGGCCGGCGTCAGCTCCGCCGTCCTCGGCCGGCTGCGGACCTTGACGGAGGCCGCCCTCGGCCGGCTGCGGCCGCTGATCGACGCGCGAGCAGCGCGGGGCGCGACGCGCGACACGCACGGGGATCTGCGCCTCGATCACATCTACCTCTTCCCGGAGCGCCCGCCCCCCGGCGACCTGGTGATCATCGACTGCATCGAGTTCAACGAGCGGTTCCGCTTCGCCGACCCGGTGGCGGACATGGCCTTTCTGGTGATGGATCTCGCCTTCCACGACCGGCGGGCGCTGGGCCGCCGCTTCGCGGACGCTTACTTCCGCGCGGCGGCCGACGAAGAGGGCCGGCTGCTGCTACCGTTCTACACCGCCTACCGGGCGGCGGTGCGCGGCAAGGTGGAGGGACTCAAGGCCGGCGAGGCGGAGGTGCCGACGGCCGAGCGAGAGGCGGCGCGGGCGTCCGCCCGGGCACGCTGGCTGCTCGCGCTGGGCGAACTGGAGGAGCCGGGGCGCCGCCCGTGCCTGGTGCTCGTCGGCGGGCTGCCCGGCAGCGGTAAATCGACCCTGTCGCGCCGGCTGCAAGAGACGGCCGGATTCACGATGATCCGCTCGGACGTGGTGCGCAAGGAACTGGCCGGTCTCGCCTCCGACGCGCGGCCGCCGGCCGGCACGGACATCTACACGCCCGCGTGGAGCGACCGCACCTACGCGGAGTGCCTGCGCCGGGCCGAGGCGGCGCTGGCAGAGGGCGGGCGCGTGCTGGTGGACGCGAACTTTCGCGAGGAGCGCCGCCGGGAGGCGTTTCTCCGCGTGGCCGGTCGGCTGGGAGTGCCGGCCGTGTTCCTGCTGTGCCGCGCCGACCCGGAGAGGGTGCGCGGCCGGCTGCAGGGGCGCACGGGAGACGCCTCCGACGCCGACTATGCGACCTACCTGCGACTGCGGGCCAGCTGGGAGGAACCGACCCCCCTCACCCGGCGGCACCTGCACCTCCTGCCCACCGACGGGAGTCCGGAGGAAACGTTGGCGCTCGCGCACGCGGCGCTGCGCGGGGAAGACCTGTGCTGAGCCGGGGCTGGTGGCGTCCGGGCTGGTTACTCCTTCGCCGGCAGCCATTGCACCGCGTCGATGATGACGTGGCCGTTCGCGTCCCGGTTGCTGATCTCGACATACCCTGCCGTCCCCCGCTCGAAACGGAACGTCCCCAGTGAGATGAACGCCCGGTCGAAGGTGCCGCCCTTCTTCTGGTTCACCTTCAACGTCTTCTTGCCGTCCGCATGGACGACTGTGACCGGCACGTTCGTCGCCCGGTTCGGGTTCGGCGAGTACGACAGACGCACCTCGTACTTGCCGGCCTTCGGCAGGTCCGGCCGGTAGCGCGCCCACTGCTGGCCGCGGTTCGTGCCGCCGTCGTGGCGATACCCCTCGTTCACGAAGGGGCTGGCCGAGCGGCTCACGTGATCGAACCCCTGGCGCTCGGCCGCCGCGTCGTCGAGAACGATCCCGGCGAGGGTCTTCGCGTTGATGGCGGTGACGCTGCGGCGCGGGCCGGTCCATTCGAGTACCTGCTTGTCCGCCAGCAGCCGCTCACGCAGCTTCTTGTAGTCCACCTCCTGCACGGTGGTCTTGCCGTCGATCGCCAGCGCCGCCGCCGTCGCCGCCGACTGGCCGAGCACCATGAACACCGGCTCCATGCGGATCGAGCCGTAGCTGATGTGCGATGCCGACAGGCAGACCGGGACGAGGAGGTTCGTACACTCGGCCGCCTTCGGAACAATGGACCGATACGAGATCGGGTACGGCGAGAAGCCGCCGACCTGCACGTCGCCCTCGTTGCGGACGTACCCGTCCTTCGTCACGTAGCGCTGGATGTTGTGCGAGTCCATCGTGTACGCCGCCAGGCCGACCGGATCCTCGGCGGTCTTCGTCCCGCGGCAGTTCTGCTCGATCATGACGTATGGGCCGATCATGCGCCGGGCCTCGCGGACGTACAGCTGCGGCGGCCAGTTGTCCGTCTCGACGAACTCGTCCTTCGCCAGGCCCCACGTCTGGAAGTGCTTGCGCACCTTCTCCGGCACGCGCGGGTGGTTGGCCAGCGTCCACATCAGCCCCTGCTGGTAGTCGATGTGGTCCTGCCAGATCTTCGCGCGCGTCGCATGATCGCCGTCGGGGTAGGCGTAGTTCAGGCCGATGTGGTCGGTCGAGAACGCAAAGTTGTTGTTCGAGTCGGTCTTGCGGTTCGGCATCAGCACCGGGTTCCACGGCAGGCGCAGATCGCCGGCCTCGAAGTTGCGCAGCAGCAACTCGTAGCGCTTCGCGTCGTAGTTCTTCGGCCTGGGCCACGGGCGGCGGTTCTCCGGCCGGTCGGTGGCACAGAGGCGGAAGTTGTACGCCTGCACCTTGTGATCGCCGTCACCGTCCTTGCCCGGCGACTCGGCCTGGACGAGCGGCACCAGTCCGCTTTTCGGGTCGCCCGGCTTGAGGTACGGATCGACGTTCTTGACAAACTGGTGGTGGACTGCGTTCCGCACCTGCACGCCGTTGAGCGTCTCACCGTATGTCTTGTTTGCCTCGCGGCCGACGTGGTACGATACGCCGGCCTTCGCCATCAGGTCGCCCTCATAGGTCGCGTCGAGGAACATCTTGCCGCGGTACGTCTCGCCGGACTCCATCGCGATCGCGACGATGCGTGTGCCCTTCTTCTGCACGCCCTTCTTGAGGTCGAGACGCTGGCCCATGAGGACGGGAATTTTGTGCTCGCGCAGCATGTCCTTGTAGATCTGCATGGCGACGTGCGGCTCGAACGTCCAGGCGGCGTCCTCCTTCGGACTGTGGCCGCGCCCCTTGAACTCGGAGCGCTTCTCGTACTTCCAGGCGGCGTCGTCGGCGTAGTGCTTCTTGACGCGCTGGTAGAACTCGCGTGAGATGCCGCCGATGGCGCCCTTGTTGCCGATGTCGGTGGCGCCGAGGCCGCCGGTCGTCAATCCGCCGAGATGCTTGCTCGGCTCGATAACGACGACGGACTTGCCCATGCGAGCGGCCTGGATGGCGGCGCTGACGCCGCCCGAGGTGCCGCCGTAGACGACGAGGTCATACTCCCGGTCCGCAGGCTGAAGGCTGGCCGGAAGGATCGTGCCCGCGGTGAGGATCGCCAGCGCGAGGAACGAAACGCACATCGGAGGACTCCAGAGAAGTCTGCGAGAAACTGGGGCGAAGGGACTTATCGGAGGGATGAGGAATGAAGGAAGACAGCATCTCACCTGTCTCCCTTCATCCCTCATCCTTTCTCTCACAACTCCCACCCCTTGCGGTAGGCGCGGCGGATGATCGGATCCGCCTCGCGGGCGTTCGGGCAGCGCAGGTTCTCCGCATCCCACTCGATCCGGCGGCCGATGCGGTACGCCACGTTCCCGAGGTGGTTCGCCTCCGTGAGCCAGCCGGAGTACTCAAAATCGGCGGAGGTACGCAGGTCCGTCTTGCACGCCCGGAGCCACTCGGCCTGGTGGCCCGGGGAGCGCGGCAGCGTCGGGGCGGGCGGCCGGTAGTCGGCAAAGGCGTTCTCCGGCAGCAGGACGTAGCGGCCGTAGTCGGCCAGCAGCATCCCCTTGGCGCCGATGAACAGGCAGCCGTTATTCCACCGTGGGATGCCGCCCTTGCGCCAGATCTCCGGCTTGTTCTCGCCCTGATGCCAGGACAGGCGCACCGGCGGTAGCTCCCCGCGGGCCGCGTACTCGTAGGTCACGCTCATCGACGCCGGTGCGATCTCGCGGTGCGGCGGCGGACCGCTCGCCTCGATGGTGCGCGGCGCCCGCAGCGACAGAGCCCAGAACGGCAGATCGATCCAGTGGCTACCCAGGTCGCTCATCGTGCCGCTGCCGAAGTCCCACCAGCGATACCATTTCGGCCCGGGAACGTAGACGTCGTGGAACGGCCGATGCGGCGCCGGACCGAGCCAGAGTTCCCAGTCGAGGCCGGCCGGCACCGGCATGGCCTGCTTCGGTCGGTCGGTGACGGCGACGATGTCGCGATTGCGCTTCGCCGCCTCCGGGCTCTGCCAGCCCCAGGCGCGCGACACCCAGACGTGGGCCTCGCGCACCGGCCCGATGGCGCCGCCACGCACGATCTCGACGACGCGGCGGTAGTTCTCTCCGGCGTGGATCTGAATGCCCATCTGGGTCGCGACCTTCGCCTTGGCGGCCGCCTCGCGAATGCGCCGCGCCTCCCAGATGCCATGCGTCAGCGGCTTCTCGCAGTAGACGTGCTTGTTGTGCCGCAGGGCGAGCATGGTGGCAAAGGCGTGGGTGTGTTCGCAGGTGCTGACAACGACGGCGTCAAAATCGCGCGGGCGGTCGAACAGCCGGCGAAAGTCGGTGACCTGGCGCGCCCTGGGGAACTTGGCGGCGGCCCGCTCGATGGCGCGGGCGTTGACGTCACAGAGGGCGACGATGTTCTCCTTGGCGACGGCGCCGAGGTTGCCGGCTCCGCGTCCGCCGACCCCGATGACCGCGATGTTGAGTCGGTTCGGGGCATCCTGGCTACGCAGGAAGTTCGGGGCGGCAAGCACGGCCCCGGCACCGGCGGCGACGAACTGGCGCCGCGTGATCGACGTGCGACTCATGGGTTGGTCCTTTCTTTCGGGCTGCCGTCTGGCTGAAAGAGGAAGCGTCTGGCCTGTTCAAGCGAGTGTATTCCAACTTCCCGTCCGGAGCAACAATCGCCACACGGTTGCGGTCAGGCATCGGTTCGCCGCCTTGCCCCCGGCGGGAGGGGCGGCGTACATCAACAGGGTTTTCCAGGGTTCCCGGCGCTAGCGCTCCGAACTGGTCCGCCGGCGCCGGGATGCGTGCTCCGGCGACTGTAACAGGGGGTGACGGATGACACGACGACGCTGCTGGCTGGCCGTGATCGGAATGGCGCTGGTGGTTCTGGCCGCGACGCCGCGGGCGCCCGCCCAGGAGAAAGACACGCCCGCGCCGGGTCTGGTGCGGCTCGCGAGTGGAGTGAGCGGGCACATCCACCCCGCCGCCTGCGTCGCGAAGAACGGGGCGATCGTGGTGATCTTCAGCCAGTCCGATTTCAAGGATCTCCGCATCGCGCGCTCGACCGACGGCGGCAAGACCTGGAGCAGGCCGGCCCCGGTCACGCCCACCGAAAAGCTCAGCATTTACCCCGGCTCGTTGACCACCCTCAAGGATGGCCGTCTCCTGCACGTCTGGAACACCTGGTATCCCGATCCGAAGGCCAAGGGCGGCAAGTCGCGCCACGCGCAGTTCTCTCTCAGCGACGACGAGGGCCAGACCTGGAGCACGGCGCGCAGCCTGCCGAAAAACCCCACCGCCCACAGCGTCAATCGGCACGCGGTCGTCGAACTGGGGCCGCGGCAGTGGCTGTTTTCCCTCAGTGATAAGAGCCTCGTCTACGACCCGCAGACGGAGAAGGCGGCGCCGTTCGGCGAGGGCCGCGATCACGGCCTGGTGCCGATCGTGCGGACGGTCAAGGGCACGCTGGTGAGCGGCGCCGGCCTGCGCTCCACCGACGGCGGCAAGACCTGGGAAAAGGTCGCGCCGTTCCCGGCGATCGGGTCCAACGGTTGGCGCTTCGACCTGACGGCGCTGAGCAACGGCTGGCTGGTGGCGTCGGAGGTGCTGGGGCCGGGGGTCGGCGGCCACACCTGGCGGTTCATCGTCTCGCGCGACGACGGACGCTCCTGGGACTTCGACGGCGCCCACGTCTTCTACAGCCCGGGGCGACCGATCGGCGGGCGGGCGTGTCCGAAGACGGTGCAACTGGACCGCGACACCCTCGGCACCGTCTTCTACGACGTCGATGCGAAACAGCCCGGTGGGCCGGGCGTCTTCTTCCTGCGGACCCCCCTGGCGAAGCTGGCGCCGGCAGGGAAGAAGGCGGCGAAGCAGGCAGCAGCGGTCGATCTTGCATCCCTCCCGGCCGGTACATGGGTGCCGCTCGAGCCGACTACCGTTCAGCCGGCGAACCCCGACGAGCACGGCTACCGAATTAACGCCGGTTGGAACAAGCTCGTTTACGATCCCGACGGCAAGCGCGTCCTGTTCTACGACCGCTGGCACGACAGGAAACACGGCGGCACGACGATCTACGGCAACTGCCTGTTCAGCTTCGATCCCGCCACCGCCCGGCTCGTCCCGCTGAAGATTGACAACTGGACGCGCCGCGGCGTGCCCGGCGGCGGCTACCGCACGATGCCGCTGCCGGCGAACGACACGGAACCGACGCCGTGTTCGCGCCACGTCTACCACGGGTTCGATTACGTCCCGGACCTGAACGCCGTCTTCATCTGCAACGGCGCCAACCAGTCGGCGCTGCGCGACGAGAAACGGCGGAGCCACAACCTGTGCGCGGACACATGGCGTTTCGATCTTACGAAGAAGACCTGGAGCAAGATTGCCTCCACCGCGCACCCGCCCAATCGGCTCGAAGACGGGATGGCCTACTGCCCGAACACGAAATCAATCGTCTACGCCGGGCACGGCAAGATCTGGATCCTGCCCATCGCGACCGGCCAGTGGCGCCAGGGCAAGACGGATCTGCCGCGCTACCACATGGGCATGACCGTGTTTTACGACGCGCCGCGCAAGCGCCTGCTGCTCGCGGGCGGCGGCACCTACGGCAAGTGGCAGACGAAGGCCGGTGGGTTCAACACGCTGTACGCTTTCGATCCGGTGACGGAGAAGGTAACGCGCCTGGCCGACTGCCCGACGGCGATGTGCCGGGCTGGCCTGACTCACGACACCCGGCGGGACTTGTTCTTCCTGGCCGCGAAGCTGGAGGGCAAGGGTGCTGAGCAGCCGTCCGGCGTGTTCGCCTACGACCCGGCGAAGGACAGCTGGTACGAGGTGAAAACGACCAACCCGGTGCCGGGGCGCGGCGGCTGGCTGCCGCTCTGCTACGACGCCGCCCACGACTGCCTGATCGGCATGGCCGGGTCAACGTTCTACGCCTTCCGTTACCTTCCCGAGAAGGGCAGGAAGTAACGCTTCGGGCTCGGGCAGGGGGATCAATCGAGGACGGCCGGAACGCGGTAGAAAGCGCCCTGACGGTCGGGGGCGTTGGCGAGCGCCTCGTCCACGGGCAGCGACGGTGCCGACTCGTCGTCGCGGAAGACGTTCCGGATCGCCAGCGGGTGGGCGAGCGGTTCGACGCCGTCGGTCGGAACCTGCCTGAGCTGATCGACGTAGTCGAGGATGGCGCTGAGCTGGCGGGTCATCGTCGCCAGTTCCTCCTCACCCAGTTCGAGTCGCGCCAGGTGAGCCACCCAGCGGACCTGATCGGCGCTCAGCGACATGGCCGCCCTCCGGCGCCGTCGGACCAACCCGGCGCTGGCGCGCCGGGTTGGTCCGAGGGCGCCCTTGACTCCTACAGATTGGGCATCTGGAACGGCTTTTGGCGGATCGGGCGCTGGACGCGGCCGCTGCGAATGCAGCCGACGCAGACGCGGGCGCGGTGGACGGCGCCATTCTTCTCCATGATCTGGATGTGCTGCAGGTTCGGCTTGAACGTCCGCCGGCTGATGCCGGTCACCTTGCGCCCGACGCCGCCGAGATACTTCGCCTTGCCGCGCCGGGCGTAGTGGTTGCCCAGGACGGGTTTCTTGCCGCAGATGTCACATTGCATGCCCATGAATCAACTCTCCCCTGCGAGGGTCGGTGTTTATGGAAAACAGTAAGTATAGCGGCTTGGGAAGGGCTGACAAGGCGACTGGTCGAACCAGCCCGGAGCGCCAACGACGAGCGCCCCGGGCTGGTACGCCAGCTCCAGCACAGGGCGGTCAGCAAGGACGGAAGGAGTCGAACCTTCTCCGCGGGTTTTGGAGGCCCGCTGCTCTCCCAGGAGCACGCCCTTGTATGTGCCCGGCAATGCCGGGCGCCAGCTGTCCCGGTAGGAGTCGAACCTACAACCCGCTCCTTAACAGGGAGACGCACTACCGTTGTGCTACGGGACAAGATCAGTCAGGATGGTCGGATTTGAACCGACGTTCTCCGGCACCCCAAGCCGGCGGATTGCCATGCTTTCCCACATCCTGGGCGTGCAGTCGCACAAGTCGCCTGAGCCATTTTCTACCCCCCGTGGTTGCGAGAGGGGGGTGTTGGAGTCGAACCAACCCGCGCGAGGTTTCAGCCCGCACGGAACCGTTTGTAAGCTCCGACCATTGGGCGCGACTGCAGAGCGTCCAGCGGGAGTTGAACCCGCACATCTACCATGGCAAGGTAGCAGGCGGCCGCTACATCATGGACGCAGGCGGCCCCCGTGCAAGTTGCCGCAGCCACGAGTTACCGGATTTGAACCGGTTCCTCCAGATCTGGAATCTGGCGCTGAAACCAATCAGCAAGTTTGTATGCTGCGATCGTCGGGCACGGTTGCCAGTTCCGGCGGCTGGAGTTGAACCAGCGGCCTCCGCGTTTTCAGCGCGGCGCTCTCACCATCTGAGCTACACCGGAATGAAGCAGAGACGCCGGCAGGAGTCGAACCTGCGCCAGGTCGGGTTGCAGCCGACCGCCGGAGCCGTCCGGTCCGGCGTCATGCGAGAGCCAGCGGTGGGACTCGAACCCACACTCTCCGCCTTACGAGAGCGGCGCTCGACCTGTCGAGCTGCGCCGGCGTGATTTGCAGTGCTGGCGGAAGGACTCGAACCTTCAACAATCCGCTTAAGAGGCGGGGGCTCTGCCGCTTGAGCTACACCAGCGTCGTCAGTGTCTTCGCCAGGAGTTGAACCTGGTCCCCGAGCTTCGGAGGCTCGTGTGCGATCCGGCACACTCCGAAGACATGGTTTCCGTCCGAGCCCGAAGCGTCAGCGCGGGTTTAGTCTCGTCCCGCGCTGACGCTTCGGACGCGGAGAGCACAGTACCCCAGCCTGGAGTTGAACCAGGACCTCCACCTTCGCAGAGTGGTGTGATGTCCGTTTCACCACCGGGGCGTCAGTAGCCGAGGCCGGAGTCGAACCGGCACGTTCCGAGCGGAACACCGCCTTCTGAGGACGGGGCGTCTACCAGCTTCCGCCACTCGGCCATTCGCAGTATCCTCGGCGGGATTCGAACCCGCGTTCTCCGCCGTGAGAGGGCGGCGAGCACTCCGCAGCTCCACGAGGACACATTCGCACGCAGCGGAAGGAGAGGGAGTCGAACCCTCAAGGGCTTTGGGAGCCTCGCCCGCTTTCGAGGCGGGTGCCATCGCCAGGTTGGCTTGCCCTTCCGTGCTCGGCCCTGCAGGGCCAGTCAGGACGGTGGGATTTGAACCCACGCTCTCCGGCTCCCGAAGCCGGCGGATTACCAGGCTTTCCGACGTCCTGAGTGAGCGGCCGTACAAGTCGTAGAAGCGTTCGAGAAACGACCGGATTCGAACCGGCTACACACAGATCCGAAATCTGTTGCTCTACCAGGTGAGCTACGTTTGTAAGCCTCTACCATTGGGCACGGTCGCCAGAGCACCCAGCGGGAGTTGAACCCGCACACCCTGCCTGGGAAGCAGGCACGCTGCCTTTACGTCATAGGTGCAGTGTTGTTCGTTCGGTTGTCAAGGATTACGAGGTCATCTCGGCCCGCCGCGGGCACCGGCCCCAAAAACAAACGGGGCCAGGTGTCCTTGGTGACACCTGGCCCCGGGAGGTTTGTTTCCGGGAGCGGATCGGCGTCACCTGAGAGGAGGGGGCGCGGGCAGACGGAAGGCCCGACGGCCGTTCGACTGCTTCACCTGCTTCGACGTCCGCGGCTGCATCGGCTGCCTGGGGGTATGCCATGCATTGGCGTGGATCGCAGCAGGGCTCCAACAACAGTTCGTCATCACTCCCTCGCGTGTGCAGGTCGTCGGGGTTGTGAGGCTCACTCACTTTCCTCCGTCGGCCTTGCACTTACTTAGACGCCGGATACCGTCCTCGGTTCGCACTGTTGTCAGTTTTTTTCTGGCCCGCGCCACCGATGGCTGGGGTCGGCGGGGGTGAAGGCCGCCGGGCCACACGCGGCATCAAGACCCGTCACGGCGATGCCGCCTCACACCGTCATGTTGCCCGCCGCGGTCCCCTGCCCGCCGGGGAGCTGGAACTCGCCCGCGCTGCCGCGCCCGAGGAAGTTGTTGACCACCATCAGCTGTGACGACCCCTTGTCCACCGTCACCGCCGCCCGGTAACCCTTGTCGCCGTCCCGCCCGCGGATCGTGCAGTCGGCCACGCGCACCCCCGTGCTGCCGTGGACCGCCACTCCCACGCCGCGCGCGTTGATCACCTGGCACCCCGTCACGCTCACGTTGCGGCAGTCGCGCACCTCCACGCTCGAGGCCACCTCGGCGGCCGGCTCGCGCGTGTGCTGCAGGATCGCGCCGGTCAGGGTCACGTTGCGGCAGCGCCGCAGGACGACCTGGTCGGTCGAGCGCCCCCGGTAGTCGGGGTTGTGGTCGATGCTGTTCGGCCCGAGCACCAGATGTTCGGCGTCCTCGGCGAGGAGCGCGTGGTGATACCCGTTGTAGATCGCGTTGCCGCTGACCGTCACGCCGCGGCACGCGACCAGGTGCAGGGCCGTGTGCTGGCTGCCGATCAGGTTCCCGGTGATCGCGAACATGCCGACCGCGTTCGGATTGTCCCGGCCGGCGCCGACGAACCGCACGTTCGCCCCGCCCGGGCTCAGCAGCGCCTGGATCGTGTTCCCGACCAGCGTCCCCTCGCGCACCGTCCCCTCCCGGCAGTCGAAGAGGACGTCGGCCGACGCCTCCGCCTTCGGGTCGAAGTTATACTCGATGTCGTTGCCGACGATCTGCAGGTTGCGGATCTCGCTGCCGACGATCTTGATGCCGCCCTGCTTGCAGTAGCTGATGTGGCAGCCGTGGATGGTCACCTGATGCAGGTTCAGCCGGTCGAGGAAGACGCCGACGCCGGCGTTGTCGTAGACGTGGCAGTCGGCGATCAGGACGTTGCGGGCGCGGTTGGCCAGGTGGATGCCGTGGCGGCAGCGCCGGATCAGCACCCCGCGCAGGGTCGGCTGCATGGCCCCGTCGATGCGGATGCCGTCCGCCTCCGGGTGGGCGCCGACGATCTCGAGGTCGGTGACGGTCGGGAACCGCTCCCTCCGCCAGACGCCCTCCTCAACGTTCGCGGGCAAGGCGTTGCGGCGGTGGCTGCCGACGAGATGCAGCGCCGGTCCCGGCCCGTTCATGAGCAGCCGGGCCGTTCCCCCCGACCCGTCCAGCGCGAGCCGGCCGTGGAGCGCCAGCGGGAGCTGGAGCGGGCGTGAGATGACGTACTCGCCGCGCGGAAAGGTCAGGTGCCCGTCGCCGCGCTGGACGGCGTGAGAGATGGCGGCGGTGTCGTCCGTCTGGCCGTCGCCGCGGGCGCCGAAGTCGCGAACCGAGGTCATGGGTGGACTCCCGAGGTGGGGCAGTCGGGGCAGGGCAGCGTCGGCAAGGACCGCGGGCTGATGCTCGGGTCGGAGGACCGCCCCGGCCGCTTACCACTTCTATATCCTCGCGGCGCTCCAGCGTCTCGATTGTGCGAGGGTCGCGAGCAGCCGTCCCCCCGGTCGCCACTCGTGCAGGCAGGCGGATGGTGTGCAACCGTTTGCTGGAAAGCCCACGGGTGGCGTGCCGTGGGGGGAGTGCCGGAGACGTGCCCCACGGCACGCCACCCGTGGGCTTTGAAGGGCACCTGCACACCGCCCCTTCCCTCTGCACTCACTAAGAGCCTGGGAAAGGGAACGTGGATCAGGCACCCCTGCCTGCCAAACCGGCGAGTAGGGATGCCTGCTCCACGTTCCCTTTTGGGGTGTGGTGCTCTAGAACCGCACCCCGAAGTTCGCGAGCAGGTTGAAGGTGGTCAGGTCGCTGTTGTTTTGCCGCTGCAGGATGTCGCTCCAGGTGTAGTCCCACTCCACCCGGAAGCCGGCGATGAAGGCGTAGCACGCCCACGGGATCTCAACGTCCGTGTGCAGCGCCACCCAGACGGCGCCGATCACGTCCGACCGATGCCGCAGTTCCTGCAACCCGAGGTTCGCGCTCCCCCACCGGCCGCCAACGTCGAGCCCGGCCCGCCAGTTGCGGCCGTCGCAGTTGGCAGACCCGAGCAGCCACCACTCGCGGCCGAAGCCGAGGTTGGCGTAGGTCCGGTTCAGGCTCTGAACAGTCACGCCCGGCACGTCCACCCCGAAGTGGACGGGCGCCGCCCCGCCGCTCGTATTCTGGGGGGTCGGCGGCGTCGGGACGAGGATCTGCAGCGGGATCCGGATGTCGGGCCGCTTGCCGTGGTTGTTCACGTTGCTAACGCTGTAACTGACCGTCCAGGCGCCGGTCAGGTCGGTGTCGAAGAACAGAGAGCGGGCACCGCCCTCGATCGCCCAGCCGGTCTGCAGCGTGTCGGCGAACACCCCGCCCCCGGCGACGACCGAGATACCGCTGCGGATGAAGAGTTCCGTCCCGACCGGACCGTTCCCCCCGAGGGGTCCGCAACAGGACCACGGCCGCTTGTAGCTGATCCAGTTGGACACGTGGCCCGGCGGGCCGGGGACATTTGGGGGCGGCGGGGGGTTCAGGGCGTCGATACCCTCCGGGACGGCCGCCTGGGGGTACGGCATGGCGGGCGGGGCCTGGGCGCGGGCCGCACAGACGCTCAGGGCGGCCAAGACCAGCGCGGAGGAGAAGGCAGTCTTTGCGCTCATGGGCTCCTCGACTTGCGAGAACGGCGATGTGGGTGTTCACCCCACCCCGGGCGCCCCGCCCAGCTTCCGGAGAAGGCGCGGCGCCGGACGCGGTCGTCCGCCGAGAACCTGTTCGGTGACGGGTCGTCTGTCGTATCGGCAGGAAGCCGGGCAGAACTTGACGGAAAAAATGATCGTGACGACCGTGCCGACGCGGCCACCCGCCTGCGGTTCGCCTTGACACGCCTGGGAGGGCTGTCACAATTAACCTCCTGCACCTGACCGGGGCACGGAAGCCGCGGAGGATTCGTGGCGGTGCCCCCTGATCTTCTCCGGGGAATCCGATGGCACTGACGCCTTCCCACCGCCCCACGCGCGAGTGGCCCCTGCTCGTCCTGACGTTTGCTGTGGTGGCCCTCGTTTTCATCCCGCTGGCCCAGATCATCTCCGGCGCCGCACCCGCCGCCGAGGCGTGGGCGGGCTGGGACGTCGAGCGCTGGGGTTCCCTGCTCCTCGGGCCAGCCCAGTTCGCCTGTTACTGCTGTTTCACCTGGGCCGTCCTGATCCTCCTGAGCCGTTACCGCGAGGCCCGCCGACAACGCCGCGCCTTCGGTCTGGCACTCCTCCCAACCGCAGAGGGCACGCGCATCCTGCACGAGGACGCGCGCCCCCTGCTGCGCCACCTCGACCAGGCCACCGCCCGCCGCGGTCCGTTCATCCTCGCCGGCCTGGCCCGCCTGGCGCTGACGAAGTACGCGACCAGCCGGTCCGGTGACGCGGCCGCCCAGGCGGTGCGGAGCCAGGCTGAGGTCGAGCAGGGCCGGCTGGCCGCGAGCCTGGCGACCGTCCACTACCTCGCCTGGGCGATCCCCGCGGTCGGCTTCCTCGGCACCGTTGTCGGCCTGGCCGGGAGCCTGTCGATGGCCGGCCAGCTCGACGACGACGCCTTCCTCGCCCGCGCCACCAGCCACCTCACCTTCGCCTTCGACTGCACTCTGGTGGCGCTGGCGCTGAGTCTCGTGCTGATGTTCCTCGTCCACTCCGTTCAGCGCGACGAGGAGGCGCTCGTCCTCGACTGCCAGCAATACTGCCTGGAGCACCTGCTCAATCGCCTCTACGAGCCCGGGACCGCCCCCTCCGAGTCGCCGCTCGGGCCGGAACCGCTGGCCGGCTGCGTGCCGCTGGCGTCCGCGGTCCCGCTGGCCCAGAGGGTCGGGCGATGACGCTGCTCGGCATCGACTTGAACGCGACACGCGCCCGCGTGTCGGCCGGGCCGGCACGCGACTATCCGCGGGCGGTGACGCTCGACCGGCCCCACGAGGAACTGGCCCTGGCCGTCGGCCTGCTCGGCGGCGGCGGCGCGGCGGTTGGTGTCCGTGCGCTGCGTCGGTGTCGCCTCTCCCCCCACCTTGTCCGCACGGGTTTCCTTCCCTCACTCGGCGAGGCCGACAGGCAGGTTGGCTGCTCCCTCGACGCCGCGCGCGCCCTTGCTCTCATGTGCGCTTGCCTCGCGAATCGCTGCGGCGGCGCCGAGCGGGGCGTGCTGGCGGTCCCGGCCTACCTGTCCGCCAGCCAGGTTGGACGAGTGGCCGAGGCGGCGCGGGCGGCCGGTCTGCTTCGCCTGAGCGCCGTCCGCGGCCCGCTGGGGCTGGCCCTGTCGGCCCACGCCGAACACCCGTGGACCGGAGCCGCCGTGGTGATCGACGTGGATGACCACGCCCTGACACTGGCCGCCGCGTCCGCGGCCGGAGAGCAGCTGCGCCTGACCGAGGTGCGAGCGCTCGCGGGGCTCGGGGTGCGCGCCTGGCGAGAACGGCTGCTCAACGGACTGGCCGATCGGTGCATCCTGCAGAGCCGGCGCGACCCACGCGATTCGCCGGCCGCGGAGCAGTTCCTGTTCGACCGGCTCGGCGCCGTCCTCGATGCCTGCCGGCAGGATCGGCCGGCGCGTGTTGCGCTGGAAGCGCCCGGGTGGTTTCAGAGCCTCAGCCTGCGGCCCGAGGACGTGCGAGCGATCTGTGCCCCGCTGTCGCGGCTGGCGCTGGCTGCCGCGAGGGACGCCTGCGTCCACGCCGCGGGGCCGGTGTTCGTTTCCGCCGACGCCGCCCGGTTGCCCGGGCTGCTGGACGGGCTGCGTGCCTCCTGTGAGGCGTGGTGTGGCGCGGCGCTCGCGGCGGGCGAGGGAGCGGGCAACCACGGCGAGGACTTCGGCGAAGGGCTGCTGGAAGAGGAAGACGAGGCCGCGGTGGTGGTGCTGGCGGCCGACGCCGCGTCCCGGGCGGCTCACGGGCTGGCCCCGTACCTCGACCGCGCCGGGCGCGGGGCGGTTTGCGTGGACGCGGCCCCCCTCCCCTTGCCGCAGCCAGCGGAGGTCGGCCCGGCCCGACTCCGCTACCGGGGCGAGGAGTATCCGCTCAACCGCGCCCGGTTCACCGTCGGCCGGCAGCCGTTCTGCGATCTCGCGTTCGACGGCGACGCCTACCCGACCGTCGCCCCGCGCCACTGCGAGATCGTCTGGGCGGACGGCCGGTTCACCGTGTGGGACCAGGGCAGGCTGAGTACCCTGGTCAACGACGGCGAGATCGGCGAGTTCGCGGTGCTGGAGCCGGGCGACTCGATCCGCCTCGGGCCGGACGGACCGCAGCTGCGCTTCCTCGGCCACGCCCTCCCGCGGACCTGTGGCTGAAAGAACCTCTCCCCGGCTCTTTCCCCCGCGCAGGGGAGGGGGCCGGGGGGAGGCTCTCACAAACCCCAGCTAGCGCCCACACCCTGGAGGCCGCCATGCACCCACGCCCGCGCGTACCCGCCGTCTTCACCCTGTACATGGTGGACGTCTTCTGCTGCGCCCTCGGCTGTGTGATCCTCCTCTGGCTGGTGAACGCACGCGAGGCGCGACGCAAGGGGAACGTCGCCGAGAAGCATGCGACTCAGCTGGCCGCGGCGCGCGTGCGCCTGGAGTCGGCCGCGGAGGAGTTGGTCGGACTGCGCGCCGCGCGCCTGCTGGCCGAGCGGGACCGCGACCGGCTGAAGGGCCAACTCCTCGCGACGCGCAAGCAGCGGGACGCCCTCGCTCGCCGGACAGCCGAGGCGGAGCAGCAGCACACCGCCGCACGGCGGACCCTCGCCCAGTCCCAGGCGCAGGTCGCCCAGCTGCGCGCGGATCTGAAGGCCGCCGACGCCCGTGACGCGGCGCGCGGCGTGCGCCTCAAGGAGGCGGAGGACCGTGCCCGGAACCTGCAGCGCCAGGCGGAGGAGCTGCGCCAGGCGGTTCGGGATTACCGGGCGCAGCTGGCGGCGCTGGACTCGCGCGTCCGCGCGCTGGACCGGGATCTGGAGCGGCGCTCGGCAGACCTCACCGATACGGGCCAGCGGCTGCGCGACCTGGAGGAGGCGAAGGGGCAGCTGGAGCGGCGCCTCGCGTCGCACAGCCAGGACGCGGACGCGGCCCGCAAGCACGTCGCCGCCCTGGAGGAGCGGACCCGCGACCTGACCCGACAGCTGCGAACCCAGCGCGCCGAGGCGGACAAACGGTTCGCCGGCATCACCCTCACCGGACGCCGGGCCGTCTTCCTCGTGGACAGGTCCGGCAGCATGGGGATGCGCGACGCGCGCACGGCGGACGGCCAGAAGTGGCCCCGCGTCAGCGCCGTGCTCGCCCGACTGATGGAGAGCCTTCCCGACCTGGAGCGGTATCAGGTGATCCTGTTCTCCGATCGGGTGGCGTACCCACTCGGCAAGGACCGGCAGTGGTTGATCTACGACCGGCGCACCAGTCCGGCGGAGGTGAGCCGGCGCGTCCAGCAGGTCACCCCGACCGGGGAGACGAACCTGTACGCGGCCTTCGCGGAGGCGTTCCACTACCGGAGCAAGGGCCTCGACACGATCTACCTGCTTTCGGACGGGTTGCCGAGCGCGGGGGAAGGGGCGCCGGTGGGCAAGGGCGGACCGACGGGTCCGGAGCGGTCGGCGCAGCTGGGACGCCACGTCCGGCAGACCCTGCGCGAGGACTGGAACCGCACTTTCCCCGGCCTGCCCCGCGTGCGGATCAATACGATCGGCTTTTACTACGACAGCCCCGCCGTGGGTGCGTTCCTGTGGGCACTGGCGCGCGAACACGACGGGAGTTTTGTGGGCCTGAGCCAGCCCTGATGCAGAAACAGGCGAGCCGCGCGTCCCGGCGTCGGCCGGCGAATTACATGTCCAGCGGCGACTTGACGCGGGCGAGACTGCGGCTGACGCACATGCGCACGCCTGCGATCAGGAAGAGGTAGAAGATCACCGTCGCTCCCCAGGAGCCCAGTAACCACATCCGCCAGGTGGCCAGGTCGCGGTGCGGATCCTTGTACCCCAGGTAGCCGACGTAGACCGAGGCAGCGACCAGCACGCTCGCCAGCAGGAGGTAGAAGTTGACGAGGAGCGCGTGACGGGTGGAGCCGTGACACTTGGCGACGGCCCGGAGGTAGAGCAGGAACAGGACCGAGTACAGCAGGCTCGCGCCGGCGCCGGCGAGCTGCATGTGCTGGCCGGTGCGGGTGAACTGCAGTTCCTGGAGGCTCCGGGCGCCGCGGCTCAGGTCCGGCCCCCGCTGGCAGCAGCCGATGTACGACGCGACGTTCAGCGCCGGCCCGGCGAACAGGGCGGTCACGCAGAAGAACATCAGCCAGCGGGCGCCATGCCGCTCGGCCGACCCGTGCATGCATTGCCAGTGCCCGCCGAGGGTGATCAGGTAGCCGAACGTGCCGACGACGGACAGGATGCCCAGGCCGATGTAAAAGATCCAGATCGTCCCGATGCCTGGCAGCCGGCCGACCTGGGCGCCCGTCCCGAACAGCCAGCCGCGCGCCGACCAGATTACCATGCCGATGCCGACGGCCGTGCCGACGACGAACACGAGATAGCCGATCAGGATCCACGTCAAACCGCTGGCGGCCTCGTTCCAGCCCGGCTCCATCCGCAGTCGTTCGTTCAGTTCGGCAGCTTGGCGGTCCTGTTCGAGGATGGCGTGCATCGGGTCGTCTCCCGAGGGGTCGTGAGCGGTGCCGTTAAGCCTGCGCAACATATAGCTCACAACCGCGGGAGCCGCAAACGCGCCGAGGTTTAACCCCTCCCCCTGCCCCCCTCTCCGAAACGGGGAGGGGAGAGAAGAGGGTAAGCGCCTGGCTGCAGTCCCGGCGCTCATTCTCTGCTTCTCCCCTCACGGCGCGTCCTCGCTGCGCACCGGGACCAGCTTGCCCACCACGGCCAGCCATCGGCTGACGGCGATGAACAGCACGGCCGCGACCGCAAGCATCACGAACAGAGTCAAACTCAGGTTGAGGATGCCGCGCACCTGCTCGCCCGGCCGGCCGGCCATGACGAAGAACCGCTCGACCATCTGGACGCCGGCCGTCATGGTGGTGGCAGTCACGAACAGCATCGGCAGCACCGTCACCGGGGCGTAGCGCTGGCGGCCCGAGTTGATGAGCAGGGTCGTCACCAGGCACAGCGCCAGCACCGCGAGAAGCTGGTTCGCGATGCCGAACATCGGCCAGATGGTGTCGATCGACCCGGTCGCCACCAGCCAGCCCCAGCCGGCCGTGACGACGAACGTCGCCAGGATCGCCCCCGGCAACCAGTCCGTCCGCTCGAACTTCGGGAACGCCTTGCCGAGCGTCTCCTGCATCAGAAAGCGCGCGATGCGCGTCCCGGTGTCGATCGTCGTCAGGATGAACAGCGCCTCGAACATGATGGCGAAGTGATACCAGTATTTCACCACGTCCTCGAAGTAGAGGTTCACCGAGTGCATCGCGTTCGTCAGGATGCGCGACATGCCGACGGCGAGGGTGACGGCTCCGCCGGTCCGGCCGCGCAGCGACTCGCCGCCGACCAGGCGCTCCAGGTCGGCCAGGTCCGCCGTGTCGATGTTCAGGTGGGAGACGTTATCGACGCCCGCCCTGTGCAGCGGATCGCGCGCCTCCCTGCGGTTGACGCCGTGTTCCTGGTAGAGCGACTGGAGCTGGGTCTGCAGTTTCGCGTCGCCCGCCTTCTCCAGCCCGACGTTGATGTCGTAGTACAGATCGATCGGCAATGACGCCGCCGCCAGCAGGGCGACCACCCCGACCAGCCCCTCAATCAGCATCGATCCGTAGCCGATCATGCGGACGTCGCCCTCCTTGTTGATCATCTTCGGCGTCGTCCCGGACGACACCAGGGCATGGAACCCGGAAATGGCGCCGCACATGATGCAGATGAACACGAACGGGAAGATGCTCCCCGGGAAGGTCGGGCCGCCGTCCTGGAACGTCTCGTTGACCGCGGGGCACGGGAGCGTCGGGTTGGCCACCAGCACGCCGATGACGAGCAGGGCGATGGTCCCGATCTTCAGAAAGCTGGAGATGTAGTCGCGCGGGCACAGCAGCATCCACACCGGCAGGACCGACGCGATGAACCCGTAGGCGCACAGCGCCAGCACCGTCTCGGTCCGATCGAGCGCGAACAGACCCTCCAGCGGCGACCCGGGAATCAGGCTGCCGGCGACCGTGGCGGCGAGGACGCCGACGGCGCCGATCAGCGACGCCTCGACGACGCGGCCCTTGCGGATCCGGTACATCCACAGGCCGACGAACAGGGCGATCGGGATGGTGCAGGCGATGGTGAACGTGCCCCACGAACTGCCCGGGATGAGCAGGACGGCGCCCTCGGGCAGGGTGAGGGTGTCGGGGAAGCGCCGCTCCGGGTCGGTGATGTAGTTGGCCACCGTCACCTCGGTTTCGCCGGCTGGCAGGTCCACCCGCACCCACCCGGCCGCCCCGGGCATACCGACCAGGAACGACTCCGGCCGATGGACCGGCGGCTGGCCGGGGTTGTATCGGATCAGACACCCTTGCGGGAACCGGACCACCTGGCGTGCGGCGGTGCCCTGGTCCTGCTCGATGAGCAGCTTCTGCCCGGCGGGCAGGGCGATCGCCGTCTGTTTGCCGAACTTCACCTCCTCGCCGCCCAGCGCCTTGACGACGACGAACCCGAGCCCAGCCAGGGCGATGACAACGATGAACAGGATCGCGACCGACACGATGAGCGACGCCGGCTTGCCCAGCTCGGTGAACGCGATCTGCGCGAGCGACTTGCCGCCGCGGCGCACCGACGCGGCCAGGACGAGCATGTCCTGCACCGCCCCGGCCAGGCAGACGCCGATCACCAGCCAGAGCAGGCCGGGCATGTAGCCGTACTGGATGGCGAGGACCGGGCCGATGAGCGGACCGGCCCCGGAGATGGCGGCGAAGTGGTGGCCGAACAGTACCCACTTGTTGGTCGGGTGGTAGTTCTGGCCGTCGTTGAGGGTGTGAGCGGGGGTCAGACGGCTGTTGTCGAGGACCGCCACCTTGGCCGCCAGGAAGGCGCTGTAGTAGCGATACGCGATGGCCAGCACGCACAGCACGATCAGCAGCAGCGGCATGGCGCGTAGCACCACCTCACCGCCGCTGCCCTGCTCGTAGAACACGTTCGCCCACAGTGGCGCGCCCATCCCGACCTCCGGTTTACGCAAAGAGCCCGCGGTCGTCGGACCGCGGGCTCTATCTTATCAGATTGAATCAGCCGTAATACACGCCCCGGTGAGCGTGTCCGGCTTGCCTTGCTCCCCTCTCCCCCTCCAGGGGGAGAGGGGGGAAGCGCGGCTCAGTGGCCCACCTCGACCGGGGCCGTCCTCGGCTCGTGCGGGCCGGCGCTGTGCCCGAATACCTTCTCCTTCGGCGGGATGCGCATGGCGTAGAACGACCGCCACACGAACACAAGCGCCACCGCCAGCAGGCCCGCCCCGACAAACGGCGTGAAGTCCGTCGTCGTGCTGCCCGGCGCGCTGGCCGCCAGCTTGATTGCCACCGCGATCTCGACCGCCAAGAGGCCGAACAGCGTCGAGAACTTGATGATCGGGTTGAGCGCCACCGACGTCGTGTCCTTGAACGGGTCGCCGACCGTGTCGCCGACGACCGTGGCGGCGTGCAGTTGCGTTCCCTTCTCCTTCAGGTCCACCTCGACCAGTTTCTTGGCGTTGTCCCAGGCGCCGCCGGCGTTGGCCATGTAGATCGCCTGGAACAGGCCGAACACGGCGATCGACACCAGGTAGGCGACGAAGAAGTTCGGGTCGAAGAACGCGAACGCCAGGGTGATCGTCATCAGCGCGATGAAGATGTTCCACATCCCATTCTGGGCGTACTCGGTGCAGATGCGGACGACGGTTTTCGAGTCCTCGATGTCCGCCTCCTTCTTCGACAGGTCCATGTTCTTCTTGATGTACTCGACCGCCCGATAGGCGCCGGTCGTGACGGCCTGCATCGACGCGCCGGCGAACCAGAAGATGACCGCCCCGCCGCTGATGAACCCGAGCAGGACCGGGGCGTCGGTCAGGCTGACCGACAGCAGACCCTGGCCCTGCAGCAGCAGGATGATCGAGAAGATCATCGTCGTCGCGCCGACCACCGCCGTGCCGATCAGCACCGGCTTGGCCGTTGCCTTGAACGTGTTGCCGGCCGAGTCGTTCGCCTCCAGGTAGTGCTTGCCGCGCTCGAAGTTCGGTTCAAACCCGAAGTCGCGCTTGATCTCTTCCTTGATGCCGGGGATGTGCTCGGTCTGGGCCAGCTCGAACACCGACTGAGCGTTGTCGGTCACCGGCCCGTAGCTGTCCACCGCGATGTTCACCGGCCCCATGCACAGGAACCCGAACGCCACCAGGCCGAACGCGAAGATCGAGGCGTAGCTGCCCATGATGGTCGTCAGACCCTCGCGCTGGGTCGGGTCGGGGTGATAGCCCAGCTGGCTGACGAAGAACGCGCCGGCCATCAGGCCCATGATGAGCATGCCCTTCCAGAAGGCGCTGAAGTTGCCGGCCACGATACCGGACAGGATCGTCAGCGACGATCCGCCCTCGCGCGACGCGGTCACGATCTCGTGGACGTGCTTGGAATGCGAGCTGGTGAAGACCTTGGTGAACTCGGGGATGAGCACGGCGGCCAGGGTGCCGCAGCTGATGATCGTCGCCAGCTGCCACCACAGGTTCGGCAGCGCCACCGGCGTGGCGACCCCCGGCACTGACACCACCAGATTGTTCAGCAGCAGCCAGCTCATGAAGTACGACGTCGAGATGCACAGGATCGACGCGATCCAGATCAGCCGGGTCAGCGGCGCCTCGAAGTTGAACTCCTTCAGCCCGCGGTACTGCTTCTCGGAGATGGCCTGGTTGATGAAGTAGGACACGCCGGACATGAAGTCCATCAGGAACCGCATCGCGAAGATCCAGACGATGAGCTTGGCCTGGATGTCGATGCTCGCCACGGCGAGGGTGATGAACGCGATCAGGGCAACGCCGGTCACGCCATACGTCTCGAACCCGTCGGCCGTCGGCCCGACCGAGTCGCCGGCGTTGTCGCCGGTGCAGTCGGCGATGACACCCGGATTACGCGGATCGTCCTCCTTGACGTTGAAAACGATCTTCATCAGGTCCGAGCCGATGTCGGCAATCTTGGTGAAGATGCCGCCGGCGATGCGCAGCGCCGACGCTCCGAGCGACTCGCCGATGGCAAAGCCGAGGAAGCAGACGCCGACGATCTGCCGCGGAACGAACAGCAGAATGATGACCATCATGACCAGTTCGAGCGAGATCAGGAACAGACCGATGGACATGCCGGCGCGGAGCGGGATGTTCACCACGTCCCACGGTTCGCCCTTGAGCGAGGCGAACGCGGTCCGGCAGTTGGCATAGGTGTTGACGCGGATGCCGTACCAGGCGACCCAGTACGAGCCGCCCATGCCGACGATGGCGAACAGCAGCACCAGCGCCACCTGCAGGCCGGTGCCGATGTGCTGCGGGACGGCGACGGTGGTGATCCGCGGGCCGTACTCGGTCCACTGCTGCGGGGTGAGCCGGGCCTCGATTGCCTTGAGGAACGCCGCCTGAGCGGTCTTGTCGTCCTCGGCCTTGACCGGCACCTGAAGGCCGACGACTGGTTCCAGCTTCGCGACGACCTTCTCGGGAATCCTCGCCGCGCGGAGTTCCTTGATGGCTGCGTCCGTGAGGGCGAAGTGCGTCGCCTGCTGGGGGGCGGCGATACGGGTGATGGTCGTCCCTTCCCGCGCCCACTCCTCGCGGGTCAGGCGCGCCTGGAGCAACCCGACGAAGGCGTCCTTCGCGGCCTTCTTCGCGGCGGCGTCGTTGAGTTGCCCCTTCGTCGGGGTGACCTTCAAGCCCACGAGCGGCTCGACCTTCTCGATCACCGCGTCGGGGATTTTTTCGATGCGCAGCTCCTGGATCGTCCGCTCGGTCACGGTGTACTCGGTCGTGTGGCCGAACCCGACCAGGTAGTACGAGATGGCGATGGCGATCAGAACGAACAGCAGCAGCAGGAACTTGCCCTGCTGGATGAGGTACGTTTTGCACGTCTGGAAGATCGTTTCGGCGACGGCGAGCTGCGACTGGTGGGCGGGGAGTTTGTGAATCTGGGTGCGCAGGTACAGGCTGATACCGAGCGTGCCGGTGATGACCATGGCGCCCCAGAACAGCAGCCACCAGGCGTTCACCTCCATCCCGAAGATGGTGAACGAGCCCGCGTGCAGATCGGGGATGGCCAGGCTGGCCTCGCTGGCGTGGGCCGCTGTCGCCGTTAACAACAGCGCGACGACGGCCCACAGGACCGACTTCAGACTATTCATGACGACTCCATTTCCCTTGTGTGCGATCAACAGTTGAGCCGCCGGAAGGGCCGGCTCAGACCCCGGACCGTGCCGCTTGACGGGTGTTTCCTGGCGGACAGTCCCGCTCCCGGGGATGTGGATAAAGATAGTCACAGCTAGTCGCCAAGTCCACAGCTGCCGGTTGTAACGATTCTACGGCCTGCGCCGGCCCCGGGACGCCGGCAGGGCATCAGGGAGCAGCATCGAGGATCTGGCGACGCAAGTCTATGTCCAGTGAGATGTTCCAGCTTTTCAGCAGGCGCTCGAAGACCGGCCCCGGGCAGGGTAGAGAGACGCCGTTGATCCGGCCGACGGGCGCCAGGCAGTAGGGCGTGCTCGCGAGCATGGCCTCGTCGGCGTTGAGGCAGTCGTGCAGGCGCAGCGGGCGCTCCTCGAAGGGGATGCCGAGCGGTCCGCACAGCTCCTCGACGACGCGCAGGCTGACCCCCTCCAGGACAGCGTGGCGGGGCGGGGTGAGGACGCGCCCCTGGCGGACCAGGAGGAGGTTCGCGGCGGCCGTCTCGGTGACGAACCCGTTCGGGTCGAGCAGCAGAGCGGACGCGGTCGGATCGACTCGGCGAGCCTCCTGGTCGGCCAGCCACCAGTGCAGGCGGCTGCGCTGCTTCAGGCGTGGATCGACGCAGACCGCCGGGACGTGCCGTGTCGAGGGGACGACGAGGTGAGCCCCCTGCTCGAACAGTCGGCGGTAGCGAGCGAGCGGCAGGGGGAACGTGTGCATCGCGAACGTGGGGGGCGCCTCGCCGGCTGCGCCCGGGAGTCCCGCATAATACCCGATCGGCCCCGGCGTGACGAGCAGCACCAGGGCGAGATCTTGCTCCGCCGCCACCAGGCGGGCGTTGTGGGCGGCCAGTTTCTCCGCGAGGCGCGTCACCTCGTCGTCGGGAAAGGGGATGGTCAGGTGAGCACTGCGGCAGCTGCGGCGCAAGCGGGCGAGGTGATCGGACCAGCGGTAGAGGCGATGACGAACGGTGCGGCACAGGTCGGTGACGGTGGCGCCCATCACGAACCCGGCGTCGTGCAGCGGCAGGCGCGCCTCGCGGTAGGGAAGCAGGCGGCCGTCGAGGTAGGCAAGCGGCTCGGACATGAGAATCAAGTAAAGGTCTGATCTTACCAGCCTGGAGCGCCAGCGTCGGTCGCTTGGAAGGAGCCCGACGCTGGTGCTCCGGGCTGGTCAACGGTTGCCCTGGCGCCGCGACGCGGGCCACAACTCGGCCCCGTAGCGAGCGCTGGCGCCCAGGTTCTCCTCGATGCGCAGCAGCTGGTTGTACTTCGCCACCCGGTCGGTGCGGCTCGTCGAGCCGGTCTTGATCTGGCCGGCGTTCGTCGCGACGGCGATATCCGCGATGGTCGTGTCCTCCGTCTCGCCGCTGCGGTGGCTGATGATCGCTGTGTAGGCGTGCCGCTTCGCCAGCTCGATGGCGTCGAGCGTCTCGGTCAGGGTGCCGATCTGGTTCACCTTCACCAGGATGCTGTTGCCGGCGCCCCTGTCGATCCCCTCCTGCAGCCGCTTCGTGTTCGTGACGAACAGATCGTCGCCGACCAGCTGGACCTTGTTGCCCAGCTCGCGCGTCAGCTTCTGCCACCCGGCCCAATCGTCCTCGGCGAGGCCGTCCTCGATCGAGCGGATCGGCCACTGGGCGCAGTAGCGTCTCCACAGATCGACCATCTCGTCAGTGCTGGCGATGAAGTCCGGGTTGCTCTTGAAGAAGCAGTAGCCGGTCTTGCCCTTCTTCTTCGCCTCGTCGTACAGCTCGGTGGTGGCGGGATCGAGTGCAAACGCGATCTGGTCGCCGAGTTTGTAGCCGGCCTGCTCGATCGCCTTCGCCAGCACCTCGAACGCCTCGTCGGTGCTCTTGAGGTTCGGCGCGAATCCACCCTCGTCGCCGACCGCCGTGTTCAGGCCGCGCTCCTTGAGGACGTTCTTGAGGTGGTGGAACACCTCGGCCCCCATGCGCAGCGCCTCGCGGAACGAGTCGGTGCCGAGCGGCACGATCATGAATTCCTGGAAATCGACGTTGTTATCCGCGTGCTTGCCGCCATTGAGGATGTTCATCAGCGGCACCGGCAGGTACTTCGCGTTCGTCCCGCCCAGGTAGCGATACAGCGGCAGGTTGGCCGATGCCGCCGCGGCGTGGGCGACCGCCAGGGAGACGCCGAGGACGGCGTTGGCCCCGAGCCTGGCCTTGTTCGGGGTGCCGTCAAGATCGAGCAGAGCCTGGTCGAGGGCGGTCTGGTCGTGCGCGTCCTCGCCGACCAGGGCGGGGGCGATGGTGTCGTTGACGTTGGCCACCGCCTTGCGGGTGCCGCGGCCGAGGTAGCGGTCCTTGTCGCCGTCGCGCAGCTCGACCGCCTCGTGGGCGCCGGTGCTGGCCCCGCTCGGGACCGCGGCCCGGCCGGACGCGCCGTCAACGAGAATGACCTCCACCTCGACGGTCGGGTTGCCGCGGCTGTCGAGGATTTCTCGGGCGTGAATGCTCTGGATGTCCATCGGTCCCCGTCCCAGGTAGAAGGTAAACGAGCAAAAGGCAACGGCAGCGAGAGCGTTTCTCTCGCTGCCGTTGCCTTTTCTAGCGTTTCCGTTGGGGATGAAAAGAAGGAGCCCCGGCAGGGGTCGTGGCAGTGAACCGGGCCTGCGGGGGGAACAACCGGGGAGTCGTGGCGGTCGTCAGGCGGTCTGGGGCACTTGTCTAAAGTGCCGGGGCTCCTTGCAAGGAGTCCGACGGTGACCCACCGCGACTGTGAAGCGGGGGTAGGATCACGGTCTGGTGGGTCAGGCAGCCCGCAGGCGGGCTCGGCGGGTACGTCCCCCTCCTAGGACGTCACTCGCCCATCCTGCGGAACCGCGTCCGTGCGGCCGATTTCATCCTGGTGTCGCTCTCTGGTGCGTCTCAGTGTCAGTCCCTTAACAGTTGCGTTGACAGGAATAGGTATCGGCTGCCCCGGCGCGGGACTTGAGCAAGCGCGCGAAAAGGGAGAAGCGTGGGCCAGGGGGCAGAAGAAAGCGCACGGGTGGCGTCCCGTGGGGCAAGTCTCCTCTGCCAAAGCTCACGGGGCGTTTACCCGTGGGCTGCAAGAGGGCCAGGTCCGGGAGAGACGCGACCAAACCCTCGTGACTTGACGGCGCGGGGTCGGGCGCGGAGAATGCTTGCACTTGTCCTTGCCCGGAGCACACGCATGCAATTCCTCTCCCGAAAGGGTCCGAAAAACTGCCTTCGCGGACCCTGCCTCTTCGTCCTCGCCGGTCTGGTTGCCTGGTCCCTGGTTCCGCCCGCCCCGTCGCCGGCGCAGGCGAAGGCGGAGGAGGTGACCATCTACCGGGACGAGTTCGGCGTCCCGCACATCTTCGCCGCCACCGAGGAAGGGGCGGTCTACGGCATGGGCTACGCCCAGGCCGAGGACCGGCTGGAGGAGTTGCTCAAGCAGTACCGCCGCTGTGAGGGGACGATGGCCGAGGCGTTCGGCCCGGCGTTCATCACCCACGACTACCGCCAGCGGTTGTGGCAGCACCGGGCGGTCGCCGAGGCCAAATACCCGAAACTGCCGGCCAAGGTCCGCGCCATCTGCGAGGCGTACCAGGACGGTATCCGGCGCTACCTGGAGGAGCACCCAAAGGAGGTGCCGACCTGGGCGCCCGAACTGCGGCCGTGGCAGGTAATCGCGCTGAGCCGGTTCATCATCTGGGGGTGGCCGGAGATGGACGCGGGTGGCGATCTGCTCCGCGGCGGCATCACCCCGGACCCGGTTTCTCCGCGCGGCTCCAACCAGTGGGTGGTCGCCCCGAATCGCACCGCCGACGGCGCTCCGCTCGCTCTGATCGACCCGCATCTCAGCTGGTACGGCGAGTTCCGATTCTACGAGTCCCGGCTGTACGGCGGAACGCTCGCCACTTCCGGCGTCGCCATCCCGGGACTTCCCCTCAGTTCGCTCGGCCACAATCGCTACTGCTCGGTCGCGATGACCACCGGCGGGCCGGACGCGGCCGACGTCTATCAGGAGGAGATCAACCCCGCCAATTCCCGGCAATACCGCCACGACGGGACGTGGCGCGACATGACGGTCCGGCGCGAGGTGATCCGCGTGAAGGAAGGCAGCAAGGTCATCGACAAGACCTTCGAGATCGCGTACACGCACCACGGCCCGGTCGTCGCCCGGCGCAAGGACAAGGCGTATGTGATGAAACTGCCGTACTTCGACCAGTACCGGCTGCCGGAGCAGGCGTACCTGATGGCGACGGCCCGCAACCTGGGCGAGATGAAGCAGGCGCTCTCCCTGTTCCAGCTGATGGAGCAGAACGTGATGGTCGCGACAGTGGACGGCGACATCTACTACGTCCGCAACGGCCGGGTGCCGATCCGCCCGAAGGGGTACGACTGGCGCCGGCCGGTCCCGGGCCACACCCGCGCGACCGAGTGGCTGGGCATCCATCCGCTGGACGACCTCGTGCAGCTGCACAACCCGTGGCAGGGTTACCTGCAAAACTGTAACTGCTCGCCCGAGCACATGACGAGGTTCTGCCCGCTCGTGCCGGCGCGGTACGCCGATCGGCCGTACCTCTACAACGCCGACATGCCGCTGCACCAGCGCGCGGCGACGGTGCGCGACCTGCTCCACCAGAACGCGCGGCTGACCGTCGCCGACGCGATGAGCATTGCCCTCTCGACCCAGGTGTACAACACCGACCTGTGGCAGGCGCGGCTGGCGACGGCGTGGGCGAAGGCGGGGGCAAAGGCGCGCGCGGACGAGAGTGCCGCCAAATTGCGCGACCTGATCCTGCGCTGGAACCGGCGGGCGGACGCGGACTCGACGGGAGCGATCGCGTATCGCTTCTGGATGGACCACCTCGGCGGCAAGGCGATGTTGTCGGCCCGCGCAGGCCAGGAACCGCCCGCGGATATCACCGACGAGCATCTGCTGCGGGCGCTCGCGGCCGGGGCGGCCGACCTGCGGGAGCGGTGGGGCCGGCTGGAGGTGAAGTACGGCGAGGTCTACCGCGTCGGCCGGCGCGGGACGGGGCGAACGTGGCCGGTCGGGGGCGGCTCGGTGCTGGGGCTCGGCACGCCGCGGGCGATCAGCTTCGAGCCGCTGGGGGACGGGAAGCGATATCTCGGCCGGGGCGGGCAAACGTCCGTCCAGCTGGTCCAGCTCACTCGTCCGCCCCGGTCGTGGACCCTCCTGCCGCTCGGTCAGAGCGACCGGCCCGATTCCAGACACTACGACGACCAGGCGGAGAAGCTGTTCAGCCCCGGCAAGCTGAAGCCGACCTACTTTCTCGACCGTCAGGAGTTGATGCGGCACGTCACCGCCCGGAAGGTGCTGAAACGCACAGCCGCTCCGTGACCCCAATTCACGGTTCGGGGTTGCACATGAACCCGATCTACCTCGATTACAACGCGACGACGCCCGTCGATCCGGCCATGCTGGAGGCGATGCGGCCGTTCCTCCACGAGCAGTTCGGCAAGCCCTACCGAGCCCGGGAGATCGGGTCTACACCGGGGCGTATCGCGTGATCCCCGGCACGCGGTCGAAGTCGGGGTCGCGGCTGGCCAGGGCGTTGAGCCCGTTGTCCTGCATCACGGCCACGATGAGGGCATCGTTGGTAAGCAAACCGAACTGGATGCTCAGGTCGGCCGCACGTGAGACCTGGGTGCCGTGGACCGGCAGAATGATAAGCGGAATCGCCGCCAGTTCGTCGATGGCCCGGCGATGGCTGACACATTGCTGAACTTCGGCGGGATGTCGGCGCAGCCAGTTTGCTATTCCGGTTAGCGGTCGGGAGAGCCGATTGGCTACCTCGATCGTCATCAGGCGATGAGCCATCTCGGCGACAACAACTACTGAAGTGTAGCCTGGCAGTTCCTTGTTCTCGATGCGCTCGAGCAGACGTTTACATGCGGGGCCGCAGGTGGGATCGAATGTGGCGTCGTAGACCAGGCAATTCGCGTCAAGGAAGACAGCAAGGCCCGCGGGAATGTTGTCAAACGTCACGGTTCCCCCACAACCCCTCGTCCGGGTCATCGAGGAAGCGATGAAGCTCCTCACCATCGCCAGTCCAGGGGAGTATCCCTGTCAAGCGTTCGACTGCACTGCTGGGTTGAATGGTGATCACGACTCGCTGCCCCTCTTGCAAAGGCAACTCATGGGGCAGTTTCAGTGTGCCGTGTTCGTAGACCGCTTCGAGTCGTAGCGTTTCCACAGGTTATCTCCGCGGGCAAAACAAACTCTATTGTACAGGAGCGGGGTCTACGTGGAACCGATCTACCTCGATTACAACGCGACGACGCCCGTCGATCCGGCCGTGCTGGAGGCGATGCGGCCGTTCCTCCACGAGCAGTTCGGCAACCCGTCCAGCTCCCACGCCTACGGCAAGGCCGCTCACGACGCCGTCGAGTCCGCCCGCCGGCAGGTCGCGGAACTGCTCGGCTGTCATCCCGACGAGATCGTCTTCACCGGCGGCGGCAGCGAGGCCAGTAACCACGCCCTCAAGGGTCTGATCTTCGCCAAGCTGCGCGGGTTCTTCGGCCGCTGGGCGCGTGGCGCTCACATCATCACCTGCATCATCGAGCATCCCGCGACGCTGCAGCCGTGTCAGTTCCTGGAACGGCTCGGCTGCCGCGTCACCGTCCTGCCGGTGGACCGCCACGGCCTGGTCGATCCGAACGCGGTGCGCCGGGCACTCGCGCGCTCGACGACGCTCGTCAGCATCATGCACGCGAACAACGAGGTCGGCACCCTCCAGCCGATTCGGGAGATCGCCGCCGTCTGCCGCGAGCGCGGCGTGCCGCTGCACACCGACGCGGCCCAGTCGCTCGGCAAGGTGCCGGTCCACGTGGACGAACTGGGCGTGGATCTGCTAACGGTCGCGGGGCACAAGCTGTACGCCCCGAAGGGTGTCGGCGTGCTCTATGTGCGCCGCGGGTTGAAACCGGAGCCGCTGATCCACGGGGCCGGTCACGAGGGCGGCCGCCGGGCCGGGACCGAGAACGTGCCATACATCGTCGCCCTCGGCAAGGCAGGCGAGCTGGCCCGGCAGTCGCTGCCCGCGGCGACGGAGCGGCTGCGCGGCCTGCGGGACCGGCTGTGGGAGCGCTTGCGGGCCGGGCTCGGAGAGCAGGTGGTGCTGAACGGCCACCCGGAGCAGCGTCTGCCGAACACGCTCAACGCCAACTTCGTCGGCCACATCGGCTCGGAGCTGCTGGCGCAGGTGCCGGAGATCGCCGCCTCGACCGGGTCGGCGTGCCACGAGGGGCACGTCCTCGTCTCACCCGTCCTCTGCGCCCTGGGCGTGCCGCCGGAGATCAGCCGCGGGGCGCTGCGCCTGAGCGTCGGCCGCTTCACCACCGAGGCGGAGGTCGAGCGGGCGGCCGAGCTGCTCATCGCGCGGGCGAAGCGCTGACGGTGTCCTGGCCCGACCCGACCCGGTGCGCTTCGATCAGCTCCGCCACCGTCCGGCGCAGCAGTTCCTCGCCGCCGAACGTCATGCCGAGCGCGCGAATCTTCGTCGTGTCGATCAGGTGCTTCGGGCCGCGGTTCAGCGCCGAGATCGGGCTCGGGCTGCCGGTCAGATCCCTCGCGATGCGGGCCACTTCCTCCTCCGATACATACCGATCGAAGCAGTTGAACGCCTGACCGACTACCTTCGCCGCCTCGCCCGTCAGCAGCACCTCGACGGCGTGGGCCACGTCGGCGGCGTGGACCTCCTTGCCGCCGCGCGCACTCTCGACCGGCTCGCCGCGCACCACCTTGCCGACGAGGTCGAACCAGCGGCTCGCCCGCGGCGGGTGCGCCACCCCGTAGATCCCGGTCGGCCGCAGGGCACAAACCGGCCAACCCTCGCCGAGGCCGTAGCTGTGGATGAACGCCTCGACGGCCGCCTTGTATGCCCCGTAGGGACTGGTGGGCCACAGCGGGTGCGCCTCGTCGAGCGGCCGGTCGCCGAGGATTATCTCGTGGACCGCGCAGGATGAGACGAACACGAACCGCCCGACGCCGGCGGCGCGGGCCGCCTGAAGGAGTTCCAGCGACCCGGTCAGGTTGACGCCGAGGAACACGCTCGGGTCGCCGTGGCTGCCGCGGTTGCGCGGTCCCTCCCACTGGACGGCCGCATGCACCACCGCGTCCACCTCGCGCACCAGATCCTGCGTGGCGGCCGCATCGCCAAGCACGCCCGGCACCCACTCGACGGCGGCCGCTTCGCGGTCGAATCCGGTCCGGTCGCTCCCTGTGCGATACCAGCATCGCAGCCGGTGGCCGGCGCCGGCCAGGTGACGCACCAGATAGCGGCCGAGGAATCCAGTTGCTCCGGTCACAGCAATGAACATGGGAAAGCCCTCACTTCCGGACGAACAGCGTCTGCCCGCTGGCGTAGCGCATCGATTCGTCGCACAGCCCGCCGACCAGCGCCGCCACCTCGTCGGGGTCGAGCGTCTGCGCCGCGGGGAAATCCGGGAACAGTCCGCGCAGCAGGCGTGTCTCGACGGCTCCGAGCGCCACCGCAAAGACGCGGATGCCCAGCGGTCGGCCCTCGTCGGCAGCCGCCTTCGCGAACAGGTTCACCCACGCCTTGCACGCCCCGTAGACGCTGAACCCCGGGAACGGATCCACCGAGGCCAGCGACGAAATGTTGACGATCACCCCGCCCTGCCGGCGCAGCGCCGGCCAGGCGGCCCGGGTGGCGTGGAACACCGCCGCCACATTCACCGCCAGCGCCCGGTCGAAGTCCGCGAGGGGAAGCTGATCCAGAGGCGCCAGCGGAGCGTGGCCGGCGTTGTTGACCAGAACGTCCAGGCGGCCGAACCGCTCGACGGTTTCGGCGACGAAACGCGGCGCGGCCCCGGGCTGCCCGACGTCGAGCGACAGCGCCAGGCACGCCGGCGCCGCCGCGGCCACCGCCCCCCGTGCCACCTCCAGGGTGTCCGGGTCGCGGCCGCAGAGGGCGACCCGATAGCCGCGCCGCCCGAAGTGCAGCGCGATCGCCAGCCCGATCCCCGCGCTGCCGCCCGTCACGGCACACACCGGCCGGCCGTCCTCCCTGCCAGTAGTTGCTCCCTCACTCGCCATCGCTCTCCTCCGCGGCCGGGCTCCGCCCGGGTTGGCGGGGCTGATACGCTCGGCTATCATCTCTGTAACGGAAGAGATAGCAGGGCGGGGGCGAAAGAACCACCTCCCCCGCGGTGCGGGAGGCGGTGATGATCCACCTGACGCGCGAGGTTCGGTTCTCGGTCGATCTCAGCCCGCTCGGGGACGAAGGGTCCGGCGCGCGGGTGGGCAACACCTGGGCCGGCTGGCCCGCCGCGATGGGGCTCGCGCCTTACCTGAAGCTGCAGGCCACCTTGGCCGGTGAGCCTGACCCGGTCACCGGCTACCTGTGCGACGTGAAGGTGCTCGACAACCTGATCCGCGCGTGTGCCGCGCCCCTGGCGCTGCGCCTGGTTGCCGAACACGGGCCGCGCGTCCTCGCCGAGCAGCTGCTCCGCGCCGCCTGGGACCGGCTCCCGGCCGCGCTGCCCGCCGGACTCTCTCTCACGCGCCTGCGCCTCCTTGCTACCCCTTACATCCGCTACACCGTCCACATGGGGAGGCCCGAGTTGATCCACCTGACCGAGCAGTTCGAGTTCTCGGCCGCCCACCGCCTGCACTGTCCGCAGCTGACCGAGAACCAGAACCGCGCGACCTTCGGCAAGTGCAACAACCCCAACGGCCACGGGCACAACTATGTGGTCGAGGTCACCGTCGCCGGCGCTGCCGATCCGGCGACGGGGCTGCTCTGCACCCGGCGCCAGCTGGAGCAGGCCGTCAGGCAGCGCGTGCTCGACCGCTTCGACCACCGGCACCTCAACAAGGACACCGCCGAGTTCCGCGACCTCAACCCAACGGTCGAGAACATTGCCCGCGCCGTCTGGCGACTGCTCGACGGCCAGCTCGGCGCGGCGCGGCTGGAGCGCGTCCGCGTCTACGAGACGCCGAAGACGTGGGCCGACTGCACCGGCGCCTGAGCGGCGGGCCGGCCGACGCATGAAGATCGCCTTCCTCGACTCGTGGTTGCAGAGCAGCGCCCAGGGCAGCGGCACCGCCGTCGCCATCGGCGGCCTGCGGCAGGCGCTCGAGGCGCGCGGGCACGAGGTGACGCGCCTCGCACCCGACGCGACCTGGCCCGCCAATCTGATCCTGCGCCGGCTCCGGTTCAACCTCAAGCTGCCCGCTCTCCTGCGGCAGCGCCATTTCGACCTCATCGTCGGCTTCGACATCGACGGCTTTCTCTGGTCCGGGCGCGGCCGGCGCAGCCCTTACGTCGTCAGCGTCAAGGGCGTGCTGGCCGAGGAGGCGCGCCAGGAGACGGGACGCTGGCGCTGGCTCCTGGGGGCGCTGGCACGGCTGGAACGCCGCAACGTTCGCCGCGCCCCGCTGGTGCTGACGACGAGCGACTATTGCCGGCGGGCGCTCGTGCGGCATTACGGAGTGCCGGCGCGGCGCGTGCGCCTGGTGCCGGAGGGGATCGACCTGGCCCGCTGGCAACGGCTGGTGCGCGAGGTGCCGCCCACCGGCGACGGGGCAACGGTTCTCTGCGTCGCCCGCCAGTACCGGCGGAAACACGTCGCCGACCTGCTTCGTGCCATGCCGCTCGTCCGGCGCGTCGTCCCGCACGCCCGCGCGCTGGTCGTCGGGGATGGGCCGGAACACGCGAACCTGCGGCGGCTGTGGGCGGAGCTGCAGCTGGGCGAGACGGTGCGCCTGCTGGGCGAGATTCCCGATGACGAGGCGGTGGCACGGCTCTACCGGCAGGCTGACGTGTTCTGTCTGCCGAGCGTTCAGGAGGGGTTCGGGATCGTGTTCCTGGAGGCGATGGCAAGCGGCCTGCCGGTCGTCGCGACGACGGCGGCCGCCATCCCCGAGGTGGTGCCGCAGGGCAACGCCGGGATCCTGGTGCGGCCGGGAGACGTGGAGGGGCTGGCGGCGGCCCTCGCCGAACTGCTTCGCGCCCCGCGGCAGCGGGCCGCCTGCGCGGCGTTCGGGCGCGAACACGTTCGACAGTTCGATTGGCCGGTGGTGGCTGGACGGTTCCTGGACGAGTGCGGCAGTGCGTCGCGCGGAGACTAACACCAGTTCGGAGCGGCGAGCGCGCCCTGCCGCGCCTGCCCGCGTCTCCGTAGAATGGCAGGCAGTGTTCGGGAGGACGGCAGTGGATCTCGGCCTCAAGGATCGGGTGATTCTCGTCACGGGCGGCGCCAAGGGCGTCGGCGCGGGCGTCGCGCGCGTCCTCGCCGGAGAAGGCGCCGTCCCGGTCATCGTCGGCCGCAACGCCGCCGACAACGCCGCGGCCGTTGAAGCCATCACCGCAGCCGGCGGGCAGGCGCACGCCATCGCGGCCGAGCTGACCCGCACCGACGAGTGCCGCAAGGCGGTCGAGGCGGTCGTCGCGCGCTTCGGGCGCATCGAGGGGCTGGTCAACAATGCTGGCGTCAACGACGGCGTCAACCTCGAACACGGCGACACCGACCGCTTCCTCCTCTCCCTGCGGCGGAACCTGATCCACTACTACGAGATGGCCCACTTCGCCCTGCCGGAGCTGAAGCGGGCGCGCGGAGCGATCGTGAACATCGGCTCGAAGGTCGCGGAGACCGGCCAGGGGAGCACGTCGGCCTACGCCGCGGCCAACGGCGGACGCAACGCCCTGACGCGCGAGTGGGCGGCCGAGCTGGCGAAGTACGGAGTCCGCGTCAACGCCGTCATCGTCGCCGAGTGCTGGACGCCGATGTACGCCCAGTGGCTCCGCACGGTCCCCGACCCGGACGCCGCCCGCCGCCGCATCGAGGCGCGCATCCCGCTCGGCCAGCGCATGACGAGCGCCGAGGAGATCGGCAACGCGGTCGCGTTCCTGCTGTCGGAGCGCTCCGGCCACACGACCGGCCAGCTGCTCCACGTGGACGGCGGGTACGTCCACCTCGACCGCGCCCTGATGTGACGGACTTTGAGTTGACGTTCGACGGTTGCACTCTAACGGAGGTAGCGATGAAGCGGAAAGAGCTGCGGACGGCCGCGAAGCGGCGGCGCAAGGCCATGAACCATCCGACCCCGAAGGCCCTCCGCCGCAAGGCCCGCCAGGCGAAACGGTAGGTCGCGGCCTCCGCAGCGCGGCCTACCGCCCGCAGGATCACCCTGGAGGGCGGTAGGCCGCGCTGCGGGATTGGCGCACTCACTCGCCCACCGCCGCGCGCCTCCGACATCCTTGCGGCCCGCACTGCGGTCGCTTATGCTGGTCCGGGTAGGTCAACTTTCCTGCCCTTCTCGCCAGATCGGAGGCACTACCCGTGCCCACCTATCTGATCTGCCCCCAGGGCCACCAGTGGGAGCTGCCTCCCGGGGAACCCCCGCGCCCCCGCTCGGTCCCGTTCCTCTGTCCGACGTGCGGCCTCCCTCTCCGGAACACGGAACTCGACACCGCGACGGACCTCCCCGGCGTCAAACCTCCTCCCGGCCCGTCCACCGTGCCCGGCGACACGGTGGACGCCGCACCCTCGACCGATGCCGACTTCTTCTCCGCGCGCACCGCCCCGCGCGTCGGGACCGGCACGGAGTCGCCGCCGTGGCCGACCTTGCCGGGGTACGAGATCCTCGAAGAAATCGGCCGCGGCGGGATGGGCGTTGTCTACAGAGCCCGCCAGACGGCTCTGAAGCGCGTCGTCGCTCTGAAGATGGTCCTCACCGGCGGACACGCGGCCCCGTCCCACCTGGCCCGGCTCCGGGCCGAGGCGGAGGCGCTCGCCCGCCTGCACCACCCGCACATCGTCCAGGTGTACGACATCGGCGAACACCACGGCCTGCCGTATTTCTCCTTCGAGTACGTCTCCGGGATCGATCTGGCCCAGGCCATCGCCGGCACTCCGCAACCGCCCCGCCGCGCCGCCGCGCTGGTCCAGCAGCTCGCGTCCGCCGTTCATGCCGCCCACCAGCAGGGCATCGTCCACCGCGACCTGAAGCCGGCCAATGTCCTGCTGGCAGGCGTCGGTCCGCCGCCAGCGGCCAGCCCGCCGGACGGCGCAGGCGATCCCGGGCCGTCCGCCGACGCCGGTACGGAGATCGACCCGAAGATCACCGACTTCGGCCTCGCCAAGTTCGCCGACACGACCCTGCCTCGCGAGCTGACGCGCTCCGGCCAGGTGGTGGGCACGCCCAGCTACATGGCCCCCGAGCAGGCCACCGGCGACGCGCTGGCGGTCGGGCCGCCGGCCGACGTGTACGCCCTCGGGGCGATCCTTTACGAGTGCCTCACCGGCCGTCCGCCGTTCAAGGCGGCCACGCCCATCGACACTCTCCTGCAAGTGGTCAGCGACGACCCGGTGCTGCCGACCCGGCTGCAGTCGAAAACCCCGCGTGACCTGGAAACCATCTGCCTGAAGTGCCTGCAGAAGGAGTCGCGCCGACGGTACGACAGCGCCCAGGCCCTCGCCGACGACCTCGGCCGGTTCCTCGCCGATCAGCCGATCCACGCGCGGCCGGTGCGCGCCTGGGAGCGCGCCGTCAAGTGGGCGCGGCGCCGGCCGGCGGTCGCGGGCCTGCTGGCCGTCAGCGGGCTGGCTCTGCTGGCGCTCGTCGGCGGGGCTGTCGGGCTGTTCTACACCGGCCGGCTGGAGACTGCTCTCGACGAGGCCCGGAACCAGCGCGCCGCCGCCGACCGCCAGCGGGCCGAGGCCGACGCCCAGCGCGCCCTCGCCCGCCGTTACCTGTACCTGGCCCACATGAGCCTCGCTGAGCAGGAGTGGCGGAAGGGGCACCTCGCGCGGGTCTACGACCTCCTCCGCGGGCACCAAAGCGAGCGGATCGGCCAGGAGGAGCTGTGCAATTTCGAGTGGCACTTCCTCCACCGCCAGTGCCGGGACCGCGACCTGCTGACGCTGACCGGCCACACCGCCGAGGTGGTCGCGGTCGCGTTCAGCCCCGACGGCCGCCGCCTGGCGACCGCCAGCGAGGACCACACCGTCAAGGTCTGGGACGCCCGGGCACGCAAGGAACGCCTCCTGCTCACCCTCGGCGACCACACCGCGAACGTCAACAGCGTGGCGTTCAGTCCGGACGGCAAGCGGCTCGCGACCGGCGGTGAGGACCGCGCGGTCAAGCTCTGGGACGCGGCCACCGGCAAGCCGGTGCGCGCGTTCCCCGGGCACGCCGAGCCGGTCACCGGCGTCGCCTTCAGCCCCGGCGGGAAGCGCCTCGCCTCCGCGAGTGTGGACGGGACGGTCCGACTGTGGGACGCCGACACGGGCAAGGCTGTCCACACCCTGACCGGCCACAAGGGGGCCGTCACCGGCGTCGCCTTCAGCCACGACGGAACCCGCGTCGCCTCCTCCGGCGAGGACCGGACCGTCCGTATCTGGGACGTGAAGACCGGCCGCGAGCTGCGCCGGCTCGCCGGGCACACCGCGGGCGTCTACCACGTCGCGTTCAGCCCGGACGGCAAGCGGCTGGCGT
>JADLBT010000158.1 GCA_020847555.1 Gemmataceae bacterium | reverse complement strand
GCGCCGGCCAGCCGGTCGTTGTCACCGGGACCGTCATGGTCGGTATCTCGGGGCTGAAGCGCGTCGAGTACTGGCTGCGGCCGGACGCCGGCAACCACGGCCGACTCGCCGACGACGACCCGGCGTGGCGCACCGCCCGCTGGGTGCCATGCGTCATTCAGCCGCCGCCGCAGGACTGGGGCGGCCCCCTCCCCGAGGGCGTGCGGCCGCACGACATCTGGGGCTTCGACCCGAAGACGGGCCGGCCGAAGGAGTGGCCGATGCGCTTCAGCTGGGGCCTGTGGACGGCCGCGCTGCCGAAACTCGCGGCGGGCACGTACGAGTTCCGTGCCCGCGCCGTGGATCTCAATGACTTCGCTCAGCCCGAGCCGCGCCCGTACCCGAAGTCCGGCCGCAACGAGATCCAGGTGCGACAGATCACGGTCATGGCCTGACGGACGGACCGCAAGCCTCAGGACTCGTCCCCCAGCCGAATGCCACGATACGCGGGCGTCCGCGGTGCGCCGTCCCATCCTGCGCCCGCCCCTCCCGGTTTTCGGTAAGAACAGAAGCCCTTCACGATTCTGTGTCACCGGGCCGTCACTGGTGAAAATCATGACCTACAGTTTCATGTGAAGCCAGAAATGCCCCGTTCCGAGCAGAGCTTGACGATGGACTTGGCAACTCAGGGCGAGAGCCCGCAGACCATTCCCGGCCCGGCGGAGGACCACACCGCGACGGCGCTGGAGTTCGTGCATGGACTGTTGCGCGCCGCTCCCGCGGAGGAACTCGACCGGGCGGCCGTGCTGTGCCGGCTGGCCCGCGCCTTCGGGGCCGCCGCCGCGGGGATGGCCGCGCCCCTGGACGGGCCGGCCGTCGTGCGGCGCCGGGCCGATGGGGCGGTGCCTTCGCCGTCCCCCTGCCCCTGGGAGAAGCAACCGGCCCTCCTGACCCGGATCCGCCGGTCGTCGGTGGCGGTCGAAATTACCGGCGGGGACGGCGCGCCGTGGCTCGCGGTCGCGGCCGGCACGGACGAGGCCGGCTGGCTGCTGTGGGTGGAGCGGCCGGCCGGGCGCGCGTGGCACCCCACGGAGGCGGCGGCTCTGGCGCTGGCCGGGGCTGCCATCGGACGGCTGGCGGCGGCCCCGGAGCCGAACGGCGCCCGGTCGGGGCGAGCCTGGGAGCGGGAGCAGCTGCACCGTCACCTCGAAGGGGCGGCCCTGCTGACCGGCAAATTGGCCCACGACTTCGGCAACGTCCTGACCGGCATTCTCGGGTTTGCCGAACTGACCCTGCCGCTCCTGCCCGCCGGTTCGACCGCGCACCGCTACGTCAACGAGGTCTGGCAGGCCGCCCAGGCGGGCGCGGGCTGGGTCGAGAAGCTGCGCCTGTTCAGTCGCCGCAGGGGCAAGACCGGGCCGGCGGCGGTCGCTGCGGCGGTGGCAGCCGAGGAGGCGCGCGTTCGGTCGGCGTGGGGGGCCGAGATCGCCTTCCACGTCGCCATGCCGGCCGACCTGCCGCCGGTTGCCGTTGCGCCCGAGTCGGTGCGGCAGATCCTGGCCCCGCTGCTGGACAACGCTCGGGAAGCGCTCCTGGGCTCGTCCCAGCCGGGCGCCACCACCGGCGGGGTGGTGACGCTGTCGGCGCGGGTCACGGAGTTGACCGAGGCGAATTGCCTGGAGTTGGTCGGCGGCGCCGCCCCGGGGCGAGTCGTCGAGGTCGCCATCACCGACACCGGACCCGGGCTGAGTGCGGAGGCGCGCCGGCGGTTGTTCCACGAGCCGTTCTACAGCGCCAGGGTGCGGCACCGCGGACTCGGCCTGGCGATCGTTTACGGGGTGCTGCAGAGCTGCGGCGGGGGGCTGCGGTTCGGCCCGGACCCGGCGTGCGGGACGGCCGTGCGGGTGTTCCTGCCGGTGGCGGCCGTCCCCCAGACGGCCGCGCCGAAACCCGCCGAGGGGCGGACCGGGGGCGAACGCATCCTGGTCGTGGACGACGACCCGCTGGTATTACGATTCGTTTCGCTGACCCTGGAGGGAGCCGGGTATCGGACCCAGCTGGCGGCCGACGGGGCGGAGGCGCTGGCCGCCTACGGGTCGGCGGAGGAACCGTTCCGGCTGGTCGTGACGGACGTGCTCATGCCGCGCATGGACGGGTACGAGCTGGCCCGGCGGCTGCGGGGCCGCGACCCGGACGTCAACCTGCTGTTCATCAGTTGCGAGCCGGCGCCGGCCGAGTGGACCGAGGACGGGCGGGGCGCCTGCGGGGTGCTGCCGAAGCCGTTCCGGCCCGAGACGCTGCTGCAGGCGGTGCGCGGCGCCCTGGACCGCCCGCGACCCCACGCCCGGTGAGGTGGTAAACCTGAATCCCAGTCCGACACCATCAAAGGAGCTGGAAGTGGCCATACTTGGGTTCAACAATGGCGCCGCCGGGATGGCCGAGTCGCCGCCCCGCCCGCCCGAGGGCGGGATCAGCGTGAAGGACCAACCCCGGTTGCACTGCGCCGGCGAGGTGCGCCTGCTCGTCCTGGACGACGACGCCTCGATCTGCCGGCTGATCCAGGCCGCCCTGTCCCACGGCGAGTTCATCGTGGACGCGGTCAGCGACCCCGACCGGATGGAGGCGCAGCTGCGGGCGAAGACCTACCACCTGGTCATCCTCGACTACGTCCTCCCGGGTCTGGAGGCGGAGCGCGTCCTGAACTGGGTGCGCGAGCACCAGCCGGACGCCAGCATCATCGTCGTGACCGCCTTCCCGTCGATCGACAGCGCTCTGCACTGCCTGCGGGCCCGCACATTCGACTACCTCACCAAGCCGTTCCAGGTCGAGCACCTGCAGCGGACGGTGAATCGGTGTCTGGAGAGCCGCGGCCTGCTCCGGCTCTCCGAGTCGGCGCTGCGCGAGTCGCTGGGCGCGGCCATCCGCGAGCGGCGCAAGGCGCTCGGCCTGACGCTGGCGCAGATGGCGGAGCGCACCGGCGTGTCGCTGGGCTACCTGTCGCAGATCGAGCTGGGCAAGAACTCCGCGTCGATCGAGACGCTGTACCGGATCGCCCTGGGGCTGCGCGTGCGCGTCGCCGACCTGTTCCAGGCGATCCAGCCGCTCACGTAACGATTCGGAGAAGGATGAGGGATGAAGAAAGACAGGTGGTATGCTGTCTTTCCTCATCCCTCATCCCTCATCCTTTCTCCGAATCCTTCCCCTCACCGCTTGATGCGTGGCGGGACCGGGTCGGTGGCGAACGGCCAGTCGGCGGGCTGGTAGCGGACGTCGAGGTGCGGAGTCGCCACGCGGCGGTTTTGCTCGCTGCGACTGATCATGACCGCCTCGAGAATCCCGGTCGTTAGCAGGGTGCGCTCGACCGGGTAGGCGGCGTGGCCGGTCTGCATCATCGCGTCGATGGCCCGGACCTGATAGCTGAAATGGGCGAACGGGTCCGGCTGCTGCAGGTAGAACGCAGTCGCGCGCGGCCGTTTCTCGCCGCGCAGTCGGCAGGCGAAGGTGAACGCGCCGCCGTCCCCCTCGTGCGCCCACCCGTTCATCATGGCGACCGCCGCCCGCAGCCCGTCGCGATATTCGATCAGGAACACGCCGGCACCCGGGTTGCGCGCCGTGAGCGCGCGGTAGTCGCCCTGCGCGTGGGCCGGCACGCGCTGCAGCGCCGCCTCCAGCACGTCCCGCGACCACAGCCCGTCGTCCAGCGCCCGCCACATCTCCTCTCCTTGCAAACACTGGACGCTGCGCACTCCGGTCTCGCCCCCCCGGCGGCGCTCGACCAGGCACTGCAGTCCTTCCAGCGCGTGGAACCCGTACCCCTCGAACGGGCCGTACCCGACCTGCACCGCCTCGGCGATGTCGCACCCGCGCGGCAGCTGGAGGGCGGGCCGCCGCCACGTCACCGGGATCGACGAGCCGGCCATGAACGGCACGAACAGCGCCCGGGCGCGGTCGTACATCCACCGCGCGTCCTCCCAGGTCACCGACAGGTGCTTGTCGTTGAAGACCGGGACCGACCGGCCGACGCGCCGGAAGACGTTCATGACCTCCTCGAAGAAGCGGCGCCGCGGGTAGAGGATCTGCCCGCGCTCGTTGGTCGGGTAGGTTCCGTGCTCGCCGATGCACAGCACGCCATCGACGTTGAGCCCCTTGCGGCCGAGCGTCAGCGCCGCCTCGACCGTCCTGGCGATCGGAAACCTGTACTGCTTCGCCAGGGCGCGGCTCATGTCGGTCGGTGGGAACTGATCGACGTACAGGGATGCGACGCGCATGCGCGGCCGGTCCTTGCCGTCGTAGTTGAACCCTTCGAGGATCTTGCCGACGATAACGTCCGCGTGCGACCACCGGCGGTACTCGGTCACGATCGCGGCGACACGCTTCGGTTCGCTCATGCAGCACCTGGAAACGAACCACAGAGACACAGAGGACACCGAGGAAAGATACACAGAGAATGAGGAGAGCCAATCGGCGCGGGCCGCACGGTTAGACGGCGGGCGGCGGCACCGTCACGGCGTACCACACGACGGCCGCATCCACGAGTTCCACGCACAGGGCGGCCCCGCCGCTTTCCTGGGGCGCCCCCTGCGCGGGGTCAACGACAACCGTGAAGGACCGGCCGTCCGGCGCCGCCTCGACGGTCGTGTAAGCCGCCGTCGAACGGCCGCGCAGGACGTACAGGTCGAGCGGCCGCTCGGCCGTGCCGACCACCTGGCCCTCGATAACGAGTCGGCCCGCGTCCCGGTCCACGCAGGCGCGGATGCCGCGCAGGAACGCCGTCCGGCGCACCTCCAGCGCCACCTCGCCCCACAGCCCGCCCCGGTCCGTCAACCCCTCGACGTCCACCACGAGATGGTTGCGCGGCTGCAGCAAGGGCGTCACCTCGTACTCGAACGGCCCGGCCGTCCCGTCGTGACGTCCCAGGAACCGGCCGTTCAACGACACCTCGGCCGCCCCCTCCACGGCGGTGAACGTTAGCCAAACACGCTCGAACGGATCGATGTGGCCGGGGTAGCCGAAGCGGCGCACGAAGCGCACCCGGCCGGCAAAACCGGCCAGCCCGCCCTCGCCCCACCGGCACGGCAGGGCCATGCGCCGCGGGGCCGGGAGCGGGTTCTCGCCCCCCGCGCGGGCCAGCGGCTCGCACTCCCACGGGCCGCGCAGCCGGATGCGGTGCGGATATGGCATCGCTCACTCCTCCGGCACGGGGGCATAAATACTCCTCAAAAGATCGGAATAGCTTTCGTAGAGCGTCCGATCCGGCGGACCCTGGGCGTGCAGGTAGGTGGCGCGGGCGGCCGCGCGCGGCAGGACGATGATGCTGCTGGAAACGGTCCCGCGGTCCTTCCCGTTCAGGCAGATCGCCGGACCCGGTCCGTCGCGCAGGCCGCACACCTCCTTCAGGGCCGCCACGCAGTCCGCCGGCCGGTCGTACGCGCGCTGCCCCAGCCACCACAGCGTATAGGCGACGCGCGGGTCGCCGGCCTCGTTGACGTCGCTGTTGGTGAGGACGTGGAGTCCCGGCGGCAGCATCTGCACGCGCAGCCAGTCGGCGTGATGCAGCACCACCGCCCGCTCGGCGTCCGCGACGAGGACGTTGCACCCGGCGTACCGGCCGGTGCCGAGTTCCCGGGTGGCCAGGGTCTGCGCCTCCGCCGCGCTGGGGCAGGCGAGCAGGTCGCGGACGAGGAGGCCGCGGCTGCGCGGCCTGGCGGGCACGTCGTCCCGCGGGCGATTGGTGACCGCCGCCAGCACCCCGCGCTCGTTGACGCCCAGCCACGTCCCGCCCGCCAGCGGATCGATCCCCGCGACCGCCCGGAGCGGACCGTCAAGGATCCGCGGCGGCTCCCCCAGCCGGGCGTAGGCCTCTTCCCGGTTGGCGCCCACAATCACCGGGGCGCCGTCCACGGCCCGGAAAAACAGGGCGACTAGACACATCGACGCCAATCCTTTCTGGGTCCGAGCGGCAGTCGTCCTGCCCTCAATCTACAATACCCGCAATCGCCTGACTATGACCCCGTCCCGGGTCATGTACCAGCCGCGAGCGCCAGCGCGCGGTTCGGGCCGCTCGCGAGCACTGGGAAACGGGCCTTTGACGTCCCCGCCTGCACACGGATTGGGCAATGCTGCGCACGGACCGAGCAATCCGGCATTTCCCGGTTTTTTTCCTTGAACGAGGGTCAGATCTATATATGCTGGTGTGCAGAGATGTTAACAGGAGAGAGCCAAACGAATCAACAACCGGGCATTACAATTGCCGTTGGCTCTCTCCAAGAGGGTTGCTCGGGCAAACGTCATGGATCAGGGAACTGGCTCTTGCTCACGAGGATGGCAACCCGCCTCTACCCTTGAGGGGTAGAGGCTTCAACCTGAAGGACGGGGATTGGATCCGCCGTTCACCTGCCTTGCGAATGTTCTTGCTCCAGTTCCGCGGTCTTTCCCTGGTGGCGGCCTGAGCCGGGCTTACTCGCGCCCCGTTGCGACGCTGCGGCGGGAATCAGATGGTTCCGACGGCCCAGACGCGCGGCTGCACCGCTTTTCAGACGGTTAGTTTCGCCGTGGCTGGCGGCCCGGCTGCCTACCCTGTTGTCCCGAAGCCCGTCGCCCCGACCCGCGCCCGCGGGCCGAGCGAACTGCATCAGGAGGAGACACCTTTGCGTATCGCGTTGTTTTCCTGGGAAACCCTGCACTCCATCGCGGTCGGCGGCGTCGGCGTCCACGTCACCGAACTGGCCGCCGCCCTCCAGCGGCGCGGCCACGAGGTCCACGTCTTCACCCGCCAGGGAGCCGGTCAGGCGCACCACGACTGCATCCACGGCGTTCACTACCATCGGTGCTCGTTCGCGCTGAATCCGAACTTCGTGGACGAGATCAACAACATGTGCCGGGCGTTCGTCCAGGCGTTCTGCGGCGTCGAGGATCACCTCGGCCGGTTCGACGTCGTCCATGCCCACGACTGGCTCGCGTCCAACGCCGTCGTCTGGATCAAGGAGGCGCGCGGGCGCCGGGCCGTCCTGACGATGCACTCGACCGAGTACGGGCGCAACGGCAACCGCTTCTTCCACGGCCAGTCGAGCCGGGTCCAGGACCACGAGCGCCACGGGACGTACTGCGCCGACCGCGTCATCACCGTCTCCAACCAGCTCAAGGAGGAGATCAAGTGGCTGTACCAGATCCCGGAACACAAGACAAGGATGATCTACAACGGGGTTAACTCGAACGTCTTCGACTACGACCTCGACCCCGGAGAGGTGAAGCGGCGGTATGCGATCGGGCCGCTCGACCCGATGGTCCTGTTCGTCGGCCGGATGGTCGTTCAGAAGGGGCCGGACATCCTCGTTCGGACGATGCCGGCGGTCCTGCGGTACTACCCGCACGCGAAGTTCGTGTTCGCCGGCGACGGCCACATGCGCAACGATATCTGCGGCCTGGCCCACCACCTCGGGGCCGGCCACGCCCTGCGCATGCTCGGGGACCGGCGCGGCCGGGAGTTGCACGATCTGTTCAAGGCGGCCGACGTCGTGGCGGTGCCGAGTCGGAACGAGCCGTTCGGAATCGTCATCCTGGAGGCGTGGAGCGCCCACAAGCCGGTCGTCAGCACCAAGCGCGGCGGGCCGGCGGAGTTCGTCTGGCACGAGGTCAACGGCTTGCAGGTGGAGGACACGCCGGACTCGGTCGCGTGGGGCCTGGGCACCCTGCTGGCGGATCACAATCGGTGCCAGTGGATGGGGCGCAACGGCCGGGCCGCCGTTGACGCTGTCTTCAGCTGGGACAACATTGCGGAGCAGACCGAGGAAGTTTACCACTCGGTGGGCTGAGTCGGCGCCGGGCGCACGCGAGCCGCGACCGGGGGCCGGGCGGGGGACGCCAACTCCGCCCGGCTCCCGATCGCGGCTCAGACAGTTGTTGGGTGGCAGCCCGCACGGAGGGGACGGTTGGCAATTCCTGGACGTTGACGAGAGAACCCATGACGATCCTCAATAACGGATTTTACGGCTCGCAGGTCGCTCCCGAACTGCGGGCGCGCCGCCACCGGCGCGTCCCGGCCCCCAGGGACGGCCGGGTGGAGGCGATCGCCCACGGCCCCACCCTCGACCCGGAACTCTTGCGGCGCTGCGCCTGGGAGATCGGGGAGACGCGGGCCGCCGACGCCTACACGCCGACCGAGAACCATCTCGGCCTGGGCATGGTGTCTCCGTGCGAGGGGTTCGCCCACTGGCGGATCCTGCAGGACTGGGCGGATCGAACGGCGGCCCAGCGCGGCCCGGCGTGGCGCGACTGTCGGCTGGTCCTGCGCCTGTACGACGTCTCGTATCTCGAGTTCAACGGCCTCAACGCTCACCGCATCCAGGACCACACCCTGCCGGCGCTGGCCGGCCACCTGTTCTACCGCCTCCCCCGGGCCGGCACCTGGCAGCTCGGCGAGGTCGGGTTCCTCCTCCGCAGCGGCGAGTTCGTCCCGGCCGCCCGGTCCCGGGCGACCGCGTTTGCGCGCGACACGGCGTCCGGCCACGGCAGCCAGGCCGGCCTGCTCGTCGGCCCGCGCGGAACCGTGGAGGAGGTCGGCAACATCTGGGATCAGGACCGGATCCTGCGCGAGCGCCGTCGGCCGAAGCTCCGCCGCCGACTGCGGATCGCCGCGTTCGCGTTCGAGTCGCTGCCGTCCGGCCAGGACGGCGCGCTCGCCCGGCTCGTCTCCGAACTGGCCGCCGGGCAGAGCGCCGAGGGCCACGACGTCCACGTTTTCGTTCCGGCCAGCGGACCCCTGACAGCCGACCGGCTGGACCACGGAGCCCACTACCACCCGCTGCCGGTCCCGGTGGACGGCACGCCGCTGGAGCGGTCGTGGGCGTTCGGGGAGGCCGCCGAGGAGTGCCTGCTCGACTTCCCACCGTTCGACCTGGTGCATCTGCACGAGTGGATGGCCGGGCTGGTACCGCGCCGCGGCACCCGGGCGACGGTCCTGTCGCTCACATCCGTCGAGGCGACGCGCCGCAACGGGGCTGCGCCGACCGACCTGTCCCGGGAGGTCGCGAAAGCGGAGCGCGAGGCGGCTCACGCCGTCTCCTGCGTCCTGGTGCCGCACTGGCTGCGCGACACCGCCACTGCGGAGCTGCACCTGGACGGGGCGCGCGTCCGGTCGTTCCCGCTGGAGGGGCGGATGCCGAACGAGTGGGAGTGCCCGCTCGATTACGGCCATGTGAAACAGGAGATCGGCGTCGGCCCGCTGGACCGACTGATTCTGTTCGTCGGCCCGCTGGAGGAGGCGGCCGGCGTCGATCTGCTCGTCGAGGCGATGCCGACCCTGCTGGCGCGCTACCCGAACCTGCGGTTGGCATTCGTCGGCGGCGGCAACCTGTACGGCCGGCTCCACCAGCGGGCGCATCAGCTCGGTGTCGCCTGGGCGGTGCGCGTCCTGGGCCACGTCGAGGGGCCGCAGGTAACGCGCCTGGTCCGGTCGGCCGAGGCGCTCGCCCTGCCGTCGCGCTGGCGCGTGCCCCACGACGACGCGGTCGTGGATCTGGCGCGGCGGGCCGGCCGGCCGGTTGTGACGACCCACGGGGGGCCGGCCCACCTGGTGCGTCACGAGGAGAACGGCCTGCTCACGTACGACAACCCGGGGTCGATGGTCTGGGCGATGGACCGCATTCTTGGCGACCCGGCCCACGCCGAGCGACTCGGCCGCAACGGACAGCGGGCCTCGGGCGGGGACCGCGGAGCCGTGTGGAGCGAGGTGGTGCGGCACTACCTGGAGGTGTGCGCCGCCAGCTTCCCGGAACTGGTCGAGACGACGCTGTAAGACGGAATCGCCTTGAACGTTCTGCCTGCCGCTTGCGGCTTGGCGGCGGTTTCAAACCCGTGCAGGAGGGGCTGCGGCCCCGCTCGTAACGCCATCGCCGGCCGGCGCCGGCTCCTACGGACCCGATTCCGGTCGCGCTATTTCCCCCTCTCCGTTGCGGGGAGGGCTTTTCGCCCTACTGACATCGCCGAACGGGAGACCCTGATGCGCACCAAGGGCAAGAACCAACATGCGGCCCCCGCCCCCCGCGACGAGCATAAACTCGCGGCGCGCGGCGCCCAACCGACCGACCACGTCGCCGCAGAGGCCAACGGGGCGCCGGCGGCCACGCAGCGGACGGCGGCGCCCCCCACGCCTGCCGCGACCGCCGACACGCGCCCGGTACTGGCGCTGTTCTGCTACGAGGAACTCGACAGCCCGGTCGGCCGCCATGTGACACAACTGGCAGCCGTGCGGGGCCGGGCCGGCAAGCCGACGCACCTGTTCGCGCGCCGGGCCGCCGGACCCCAACAGCCCGAGGTGACCGTCCACGCGGTCGGCGAACCGGCCGAGGGCGACCTGCTCGCGCGCGTCCAGGACTTCACCGACCGCGCGTGCAACGCCTTCCTGGACTGGTACAGCGAGACCACCGCCCCGGTCACTCTGATGGGGTGCGAGTGGTCCGCAGTGCCTGCCCTGTCGCTGCTGCACGGCGTGAAGGACGACCTGAACTCGATCCTGTCGCTGCATTCGCTCGAGCGCCAGCGCAGCGCCGTGGACAGCGACCTGAGTCAGCGGATCGAGGGGATCGAACAGTCCGGGCTGCGGGAGGTGCGGGCCATTCTGGCGCACGGCGCTGCCGTCGCGGACGCCGCCCGGCAACTGGCGCCCGGGTGTGCCGACCGCGTGCGGCATGTCCCGGAGGTCTTCCCGGCCGCAGCCTTCGCCCTGGACCTCGATCCAGGCCAGATCAAGGCGCGGTACGAGGTCGGCCCGCTGGATCCGGTGATTCTCTGTATCGGCGACCTCAACGAGCGCTACGGGCCGGACCTGCTGGTCAAGGCGATGCCAGCGGTGCTGCGGAACCACAAGCAGGCGCGGCTGGTGTTCGTCGGGGACGGAGCCCAGTTGTGGCCGCTGCGCGTCTATGCGCGCTATCTGCTGCTCGAACACGCGGTGCGGTTCGTCGGCGACGTGCGCGAGCAGGCGCTGGCCGAGCTAGTTCGGGCGGCGGACCTGATCGCGGTCCCGAGCCGGCGCTCGACGCCGTGGTGGCCGATCCAGGCCGCGTGGGCCGCTGGGCGGCCAGTCGTGGCATCGCACGAGGCGGCCCCCGGACTGCTGGCCCACGAGCAAGACGCAGTCCTCGTCTACCCGAACCCCGGCAGCTGCGTCTGGGGCATCGAGCGCGTGCTGTACGACGGCGGCCTCCGCGACCACCTCGCCGCCCGCGGCCGCCAAAAGCTGGAAGACCGCTTCGGCTGGGGCGCGGCGGCCGCCCAGGTCGAGGAGCTGATGAGCGCCGCCCCATCGCGATAACCAACCTGTCTCCCCCTCTCCCACAAGGGGAGAGGGGGAGAAGAGGCCGTACCCGACCGCGGCCCACTGTCAGGAGGGGACCAGGGGGAGAGGTTCCCCCTTTCACACCAGGATGCACCATGCCTAAGGGATACCTGCTTCTCGTCCTGCACGCCCACCTGCCGTACGTCCGGCACCCGGAGTACGATCGCTTCCTGGAGGAGCGCTGGCTCTTCGAGGCGATCACCGAGACGTACATCCCGCTGATCAAGTTCTTCGACCGCCTCCGCGACGACGGCCACCCGTTCAAGCTGACGCTGTCCGTCTCGCCGCCGCTGGCGAACATGCTGGAGGATCCGCTCCTGCGGCAGCGCTGCGTGCGCCACCTGGACCTGTCCCTGCAGCTCGCCGAGCACGAGTGTGAGCGCACCCGGCACTGGCCCGACGTCCATTTCCTCGCCCAGATGTACCGCCGGCTGTTCGCCGAGGCCCGGCACACGTTCGTCGAGCGCTGCGGGACGCGCCTGGTCGATGCGTTCCGGGAGTACGCCGACGCCGGCAACCTGGAGCTGATCACCTGCGCCGGGACGCACGGGTTCCTGCCGCTGCTGCGATCCGAGCCGGGGACGGTGCGCGCCCAGATCCAGACGGCGGTGCGCGAGCACGAACGGATCTTCGGCCACAAGCCGCGCGGCATGTGGCTGCCGGAATGCGCGTTCTACCCGGGCCTGGATGAGATGCTCGCCGAGGCGGGGGTCCGCTACTGCTTCGTCGATGCGCACGGCATCGACCACGCCGACCCGCGCCCGTTGTTCGGCGTTGCCGCCCCGCTGTACTGCCCCTCCGGCGTGGCCGCGTTCGGCCGCCACCCGATGACGTCGAAGCTGGTCTGGAGCACGAACGTCGGCTACCCGGCCGACTTCAACTACCGCGAGTACTACCGCGACATCGGCTTCGACCTCGACCAGCACTATCTGGAGCCGTTCCAGTACGCCCACGGCATCCGCACCCACACCGGGATCAAGTATCACCGCATCACCGGCAAGGGGCCGGACAAGCACCTGTACAACCCGGACTGGGCCAGCGAGACGGCCCAGCGCCACGCCCGCGACTTCGTTCACCGCTGCCGGGACCAGGCGACCCGCGCCACCCGTGGGATGCCGTTCCCGTCCGTCGTTGTCTCGCCGTACGATGCCGAGTTGTTCGGCCACTGGTGGTTCGAGGGGCCGCAGTGGATCTACCACGTCCTGCGCGAGCTGTCGGCCGGCGGCGACCTCGAGCTGAGCACGCCCGGCCAGTACCTCGATGCGTTCCCGATCCAGCAGAAGGCGATGCCGGCCGCCAGCAGCTGGGGCCGGAACGGGTATAATGAGCACTGGGTCAACCCGAAGACCGACTGGATGTGGCGCCCGCTGCACGAGGCGGCTGTCCGGATGCGTCGGGCGGTGGCGGGCCACCCGGACTGCCCGGCCGGTAGCCCGGAGGATCGGCTGCTGCGCCAGGCGGCGCGCGAGCTGATGCTCGCCCAGTCATCCGACTGGCCGTTCATCATCACCAACGGCACGACCGAGGAGTACGCCCGGCGCCGGTTCCACGATCACATCGGCCGCCTGCACTACCTGCTGCAGGGGCTCGACAACGGCTACATCGACACGGAACGCCTCGGCGCCCTCGAGGCGATGGACGCCCTGTTTCCGGAATTGGACTACCGGGTGTTCGCCACGGCAGGCTAACTCGACCGGGGGCTGCCGGCGGCGGTCGAGGCACTGCCGCCGGCGGTCCCCACCGTGAAGGGGTTGGGTCCATGCTCTGCTGGTTCTGCGAGCAGCTCGCCCGCGGGACGTGCGCCGCCTGCGGCCGGGGTGTGTGCCATCAGCACGCCCACATCCACGACGAACTGACGCTGACCAAGACCGACACGAGTACCGGCTACTCGACCTATCTGAACGTCTACGGCGCGCTCAAATGCGCTGAGTGCCGTCTCGAGTGGAAGTCGTTCAACCCGTCTCGGTGAGGGGCACCTTTCATCCCGTTGCCTTGCGCCGCCAATGCCGGCGCGAGGCGCCCGGGATTGGTACAG
>JADLBT010000157.1 GCA_020847555.1 Gemmataceae bacterium | reverse complement strand
TGAGAGCATCACCTGGTAGGCGCGGATGAGGCTCTCGGCTGCGAAAAGGGCGAGGCGGTGGAGGGTGTGGAGGACGCGCTGCATTTGGTGGGATTATATGCGGGTGGGGGTGCGGGTACGAAACGCCGCGGGGAGGATCCGTCGGGACGTCGTGGTTGTGCACATGTTGCGTTCTGTCTGTTCGGGAGGCCGCGCGGGCTGAAGCCCGCGGCTCTTTGGACTTCAAGCCTGCGACTCTTTGGGGTTCGAAGTCTGCCGCTTTATGGGCGCGAAGTCGGCGGCGCTTTGGGATGCTGCGACTGCTGCACATGCTCTTCGCTGGGGGAGGGGTTGGAGCGGTGATCCTACTGTGCTCACGCTTGCGGGCGGAGGTAGTAGCGGCCGGCGAGGGTGTCGAGGGCGAGGGGCATGTTGAAGGTGGCGCTGAGGTTGGCGCTGGTGAGCACGTCGCGGGTGGGGCCCTGGGCGAGGGCGCGGCCCTGGCGGAGGAGCAGGGTGTGGGAGATCCACGGACGCAGTTCTTCGACGTGGTGGGTGACGTAGATGATTGTCGGAGCGGGGGGCGTCGCGGCATATGCGGGGTGCGACAGGGGATCAGGCGTGGGCGTCAACACGTTGACGCGTTCCTCTGGCTGCAGTGACGGGAAGTCATTGGGCAAAAGCGGCCTGGGCGTCAACAAGTTGACGCGTTCCTTGGCTTGAGGCGACGGGGGATCCTTCGGCGAAGTGGTTGTCAACGAGTTGACGCGTTCCCTGGGTTCCACCAGCACTGAGTCGGTCGGCGAGCCTGACGCGCGGGGTGCGGTCGTGGCGCGTGTGGGCGCGGGCGCAGGAGGTTTGGGCGCCGGGGATGCGGTGTGCTGCTTTGGGGTTACCAGCATTGAGAGGTCCTCGAGGAAGGACTCGCGGGCGGCGGGGTCGAGGCCGCTGCAGGGCTCGTCGAGGATGAGCAGGCTCGGGTGATTGACGAGGGCACGGGCGATGAGGACGCGCTGTTGGTCGCCCTGCGAGCAGAGGCGATACGGACGCTCGGCGAGCGAAGCGATGCCGAGGTGGGCCAGCGCCGCGCGGGCGATGTCGTGCTCCGCGGCGGTCATCTCGCGATAGGTGCCGATGGAGGCGTCGAAGCCGGAGAGGACGACGTCGAGGGCGCGGTTGTGGGGCGGGAACTGGTGTTCGAGCGAGGAGCTCACCCAGCCGACGTGACGACGCAACTCACGCAGGTCGCACTCGCCGAAGCGCCGGCCCAGGACGTGGACTTCGCCTTCGGTCGGCCACTCGTAACCCGTCACCACCTTGAGGAGGCTCGTCTTGCCCGAGCCGTTGGCGCCGAGCAGCGCCCAGTGCTGCCCCGCGTGGATGCACCACGACACGCCGCGCAGGATGCAATTGCCCTCGCGGGTGTAATCAATGTCGGTCAGATCGATGATGGGGGGCATGGGAACAGCCTTTAGCTTTTAGCCCTTGGCTCCTCGCTTTGAGATGGTGGAACGCCTGTCCTTGCTACAGGCTAACAGCTAGAAGCTAAAGGCTCTTCTCCGTTTTCCCTCAATACGGCTGCAGCGTTTTACGCGGCGGCGTCTCGCTGACCGTGGGGGCCGGACGCTGCGTGGGCGGCGCGCGGCGGGTGCCCTCGGCCGGTGGAACGCGCTGCGGGGCGGGCGGCGATGCCTCCAATACCAGGCTTCCCGAGGGGGCGGGCCGTCGCGGCGTCGAAATGTCATTCACTGTGTTCGACGGCGCGGGGGCGCGGCGCATGCCCGGGGAGGCCGCGTACTTGCTGAGCTCTTCCGGCGGGATGTCCTTCATCACCAGGTTGCCCAGGTTTGGCGGCGTCTTGGGCGTCGAGCCGTGCGTCGCGGCGAAGAACGCGGCCGCGGTTTGCGGCGTGCGCTCGTGGCCCAGGCCGGTCACGTACTTGGCCTGCACGTTGAATCGATACTGCCGGTACCATTCGACCGCCTCGATGCTCTCATTGCGGCAGGGGGCGAAGTCGTTCTCGCCGAAGAAGATGGCAATGCGCATGTGGCGGTAGCGCGGCACCTGGTTGGGGTTCAGCAGATCCGCGGAGAAGTTCGATTGCCGGACGGCGAGGCAACTGAAGCGCTCGGGGTGGCGGTTCACCATGAAGTGGGCGAGGTATCCGCCCGACGACCAACTCGTCGCGAGGACGCGCGTGGGGTCGGCGTTGGTGTTGCGGCAGACCTCGTCCATGATGGCGAGCGTTCCCTCTTCATCCTTCTTGACGTACCAGAGGTTCGGATCGCGCAGCGGATACTGCATCAGGCTGTCGCAGGTGCGCAGATCGGGGGAGATGACGATGAAGTTGTAGCGGTCGGCTTCCTGCTGCCATTCGCGGATCTGGGGCTGGGCGTCGTCCCAGGGGCGCATGCCGTGGAAGGTGACGACGAGCGGCCAGCGCTGGCGGTCGGGCCGACGGCCGAGATTTCGCACGTAGTCTTCGGGCAGGTAGAGCCAGTAACCGGCATTGGTCCGGGCTTCGACGCGGTGGAGCATCTTTCCCTGCCCCGGCGCCTGCGGCACCATGCAGCCGGAGCTGAACATCAGGATCAGGGCGGAGATTGAAAACAGGCCAAGCGGCACAGACTTCATCGCTGGGTCCTTCATGAGCGACATCACGGATCCGCCTCGTCGGCGATCGGGCAGGGGCGACGCGTCATCGCCTTGCCGGCAGCGTGGCTATGGTACCACGTTCCGGCTGGCGGACAATCGTCGCTGGAGCCCGTTCGGCAAGGCACGCAGACGAAGGGTCGTCCCCTCGCACGTCTCTGCCTTATATCGGGAGTGGCTTGCGCCTGGCGACAGGGAATCGGGTTCCTGCGTGGACTGGCAGGGTCGTGGCGGGTGCTGGGGTGTGATCACCGAGGGGCCCGGGGTGGCATGGCGTGGGGGATGGGGCTATCATCGTCGCCTCACCGCTGACTCCCCGCGTTCGATGAGGATGCCACTGTGATGCTGAGATGGTTGACGATTCTGCTTGTGATGGGTCTCGGGCTGATGGGCTGCAAACAGAGCGACGATCAACCCGAGGACATTGACCTGAACACCAAACCGCTGGGCACCGATCCGGCCGCCGAGCGACCCACGATCTACTTCCCGCGGGACAGTCACACCGAAGATACGAGCCTCAACAAGTTCATTGAGGATTCGCTGAGTACCGCGCAGATTGGGGACTACGATCGGTTTCGCCAGCTTTTCGCCTCGTCCGCGACGCCGCCCGAGAAGCCCAATTTCGAGCGGATCTGGCACGGGGTGAAAAGCATCGAGGTGGTCTCGGTTCACGCGGATCGCGAGGAGCCGCCGACGTACTACGTGCACATCGCCGTGACACTCAAGCAGCCGGACGCCAAACAGCGGACACGGCTCGATGCGGTGGTGGCCGTGTTTCGGGAGGAGGGGGCTT
>JADLBT010000156.1 GCA_020847555.1 Gemmataceae bacterium | reverse complement strand
CGCGGCAGGGCAGGCCGGACCACGCGCCGGGTTGAGGCCGCTTGCGGACGTGGGGGCGGTTCAGCAAGAGGAGTTGTTGGCAGCGCCAGCACCGGCCGCTGCGCCGCGCGCGTTGCCTGGCCCCGTTTGGCTCTGCGGAGTCGTGGCGACTCCGCCACCCGCTGCTGCCGAACGGTTCCTCCGCCCGGCTCCCACCGGCGCGCGACCTCGGCCAGCGCTCCAGCGAGATCGGCAGGGGTTTGCAGGCGATCCTCCGGCCGCTTCGCCGTCAGCCGCGCGACCAGCGCACGAACCTCCGCAGGCACCTCCAGATCCGCAGGCGTCCGGTCCGTGCCGTGGCGCCCCGGCGGAACCTCCAGCAGGCGCCGGCGCCGAACCTCGTTCAGCGCCTCGGGCTCGTCGAGCTGGTGATACAGGAGCTTTTCGGTGATGGTGCCCGACGGGAACGGAACCTGCCCGGCGAGCAGGTAGTAGAACGTGCAGCCCAGGCTGTACAGGTCCGCGCGGATGTCGCAGGCACGCGAGTTCCGCGCCTGTTCCGGGGCGATGTAGTCGGGCGTGCCCATGATCGCCCCGAGCTGCGTCAACTGGGTGCTCTGTCCATCCGCGTCGTCCGCAAGGAGGCGGACGAGCCCCAGGTCGAGGATCTTGACCACCCCCCAGCGGCCGGCCGCGGTATGCGGGCGCGGCAGGATGGCGCTACTCCCCCGTACCCCGGCTCCGACTCGCTGCACGATCAGGTTGCCCGGCTTGATGTCGCGGTGGACCAGGCCGCGCTCGTGGGCGTGCCCGAGCCCCAGCGCCGCCTGCCGGACATGGTCGCATGCCTGCGCCACCGGCAGCGGGCCGCGCTCCTTGACGAGGCGCGCCAGGTCAATCCCCTCGACATACTCCATCGCGAAGTAGCACCGGTCCCCATCCACGTCGGCGTCGAGCGCACGGACCACGTGCGGGTGGTCGAGCTGGGCCGCGACCTGAATTTCGCGCCGGAATCGGGCCAGAGCGTTCGGATTGTCGAGGTACTCCCTGCGCATCACCTTGAGCGCAACCACCCGATCGAGGCGGCGGTGACGGGCCTTGAACACCTGGCCCATGCCGCCGGCGCCGAGCCGCTCCAGCAGAACGTACTGGCCCAGGACGAGGTCGGCCCCGCGGCCGAGAAAGAGCTGGTTGGCCTGGAACGCGGTCAGCCACCCGCGGCGGAGGAGTTCGCGGGCCAGCTCGCGCGGCTCCAGCCCGCGGGCCGCCAGGTCGCCCCGGAGGTGCCGGAGTTGCTCCGGTTCGAGCACGCAGGCTCGGCCCAGCTCATCCACCAAACCGGCCGCACACGCGATCGCCATTCCCACCCCCGGGCGAAACGCTGGTCAGGATCCGCCGCCCATACGGAGCAACTATAGCTTTTACCGCGGTCGGAAGTCGGGCCGCCGGCCTGGTCTCCGGCGCGTTCCCCACCGGCCGTCTTTCGCTGGTCCGCTCTCCGAGCCCTGTGGGAGCAATTATTTGTCCGATTGGCAAAGGATTTGAAAGCCCACGGGTGGCGGCCCGTGGGCAAGATCCCCGGCACTTCCCCCACGGGCCGCCACCCGTGGGCTTGCCAGGCAACGGAAAAATGTCGGGAAATCAACTTGCCTGGCGGGGAAGTTGTGCTGTAATGAACCTTTTGCCGGGAATGGCTGTACAGCGCCTCCCCGCCCACGGCCCGCAACGGCTCGCATTTCGGGCAATGCCTTCCTGAACTGCCGTGCATTGCCTTCGGCGCCCGTTCCGCGGCTTCGCTTATCGGCGTGTCCAAACGTTCCCCGGCATCTCTCCGGCGGCTTCAGGATGGGACGCAGTCGGCCCGTCACGCCGGGCCTGTCGTTGCCGGTCGATCGCTCTGCCGACCCGAACTGGACGGTCGGCATGGTGGCGCCGCAGTCGGACGGCCTGGACGACTGTTCTCAGCCACGGATCCGTCGGGGAGCAATCCGATAATGCGGACTCATGGCCGGGAGCTCACAGCGTCCGTGGACCACTATCCCCCTGCGGAAATCAGGAACGCCTTCGTCCGAAACCTGCGGAAGGCGATCGGCCCCCTGGCCGAGAGTACCCGGGCGGCGCTGGCCTATTGTTCTCCGGCGGGGGGGCAATGGATCGTCACCAGCCGCACCTGTCCGTGTTCCCAGTCCCCCAACGGCGAGATCGCCTGTTTGACCGGCTGCCACGCCCAGGGCCGCCAGGTTCGTACCGTTGCACTGTGGTATCGGAACCGGGGCGCCGGCACGGTCTGCATTTGCTGCGATCCGGCCTTCCCAACCATCGAGGGGGCTCTCTGCCAGGCGGCCATCAGCACCCTGCGTCAGCTCGAACTCGAACGCGAGAACGAGGCGCTGCGCGCCGACCTGAGCGCCAGCCGGGAAGCGCTGCAGGCCGTTCAGGATCTCCACCCGCGTATCACCCCGGGTCAGCCCGCGGCCGACACCCTTGACCAGGTCGTCGCACGGGCCGCGCTCCAGAACCCCGGGCTGCGCGCCGTCCTCTGGTTGGTGAGCGGCGATCGCCTGGAGCCGCGGGCGTACAGCAACGCCCCTGCCTGCGGCGCCCGTCCGGCCCAGGCCGGCCTGCTCGGGAAGGTGATCAAGAGCGGCGAACCGCTGCTGGCCGCCAGCCGGACCGACCTGCTGGACCACTGCCCGTCGGAGCCGGAACTCGCCCGCGCCACCGGCGTCGCCCTCGTCCCCGTCCGGTCGCGCGACGGCGTGCTGGGCGTCCTGGAGGTGTGGGGCGAGGAGAGCGGCGCCGCGTTCGACGCCCGGCTGGGTCAGGTGCTCACGGCGCTGGCGTTCGTCGCGGCTTTGGCGCTGGAGAACGAGGCAGCGGCCCAGCCGTCGGTGAACACGCAGGGACTGCGGCAGGACATGGAGACGGCCGCCCAGATCCAGCGCACCCTCCTGCTCGGCCGGCCGCGCATGGACCTGAAGGTGCTCCGGGCGGACGCCCTCACGATTCCGTCGCTGCAGATCGGCGGCGACTTCTACGAGTTCTACCCCTACGACCAGGTTCTCGACGTCGTCATCGGCGACGTGATGGGCAAGGGTCTCCCGGCTGCCCTGCTCGGAGCCGCGACGAAGAACCACCTGCTTCGGGCCATCAACTATCTGCTGGCGGCGAACCCGTCCCGGCTGCCCGAGCCGCGCGAGATCCTCACCATCGTCAACGCCGAGGTGTTTCGGCAGCTCGCTGGCATGGACAGCTTTGTCACCCTCTGCTACGCTCGGTTCGATCTCAACCGGCGGGTGGCGCGGTTCATCGACTGCGGCCACACCAAGACGGTCCACGCCAGGGTCCGATCCGGTACGTTCGACCTGCTCCAGGGCGAGAACATGCCGATCGGGTTCAGCCGCCAGGACACATACAGGGAGTTCACCGTCCCGCTCGCGGCCGGGGACGTGTTTTTCTTTTACTCCGACGGCATCAACGAGGCCCGGCGGCCATCGGGCGAGTTCTACGGCGAACAGCGGTTGGGCGAGTTGGTGATGGCCCTGGGCAAGCTGGACACGAAGGAACTCGCCGAGCGGGTCGGGGCGGACGTCCTGGCGTTCGGGGAGGCGAAGGCGCCGCGCGACGACGTGACGTGCGTCGCCGTCAAGATTCAGGACTTTGACGCGACGGTGGCCAGCCGGCGCGGTATCCTGGAGATCGCCAGCGACCTGCGCGAGGTGCCGCGAGCCCAGGCATTCCTGCGCGATCTGTGCGAGCAGGGCCTCGACCTGACGACCGTCGCCGATGACCTCGCCGAGTTGCAGAAGGCGGTCACCGAAACGATCATGACCCTGATCCTCCACGCCTACGGCGGTCAGGCGGAGGGAAAAATCCGCATCGAGGCGAACCTGTTCGTGAATCGGTATTCGGTCCGCCTCTACCACCGCGGCGAGCCGCTGGAGGCGGGGCCGGGGGACGCCGGGGACAGCGGGCTGCAGGCGGTCCGCCAGCTCGTGGACCAGCTGCAGTGTTCGCGCTCGACCCACGGAGAACACTGCGTCGCCCTGCAGAAGATGCTCAAGCACTGATTCCGCCGAGGAGGGGGCTGTGGAGATTACGCGCGATCTGGTGGGGGATATCCTGGTGGTGACGCCGCAGGCGACGTTCCTCGATGTGAGCAACACCAAGGAATTCAAGCGCGACATGTCCGCGCTGTTCGACACGCACACCCGGGTGGTGATGGACCTCAGCCGACTGGAGTTCGTCGATAGCTCGGCGTGCGGGGTGTTCATCTCCTGCCTGCGCCAGCTGAAATCGAAGGGCGGAGACATGAAGCTGTGCGCGGTGACGAAGCCGGTCCGCACCCTGTTCGAGCTGGTGCGCATGCAAAAGGTGTTCGACATCTTCAACACGCGCGACGAGGCGATCAAGGCGTTCCGGGTGTGAGCGCCCGGAGCCTCCGTCCGGGAAGGTCCGACCCTGCTGCGGAGGAGGGCAGGCCGTGGAACTGGACCGCGAAACGGTCGGTGATGTTCTGGTGCTGCAGCCCCAGGTGACGTACCTCGACATGAGCAACGTCAAGGGGTTCAGGCGCGAGATGTCGGCCCTGTCCGAGGGGTACACGAAGGTGGTGCTCGACCTGGTCCACGTCATCCTGGTGGACAGCTCCGCCTGCGGCACGCTCCTCGGCCGGCTGCGCGAACTGAATGCCCGGGGCGGCGACCTCAAGTTCTGTGCCGTCACCGGGCCGGTCCGCGGCCTCTTCGAGGCGATGAGCATCCACAAGGTCTTCGACGTCTTCAACACCCGCGACGAGGCGATCAAGGCGTTCCGGGTGTAGTACCGAATCGCCCTGATGCACGGTCCTCGTGAGCGTGTTCCTTTTCTTCTTCTCCCTCTTCCCTGGCGGGAGAGAGGCGCTGCACAACCCCGCGTGCTTGCAAGGAGAGCCCAGTCATGGCGCCCACGGACACCACCTCCCCACCTACCCCCATGACCTCGCCCGCCGTCGCCCGCGGGGATGCCCGGGTGCTCCTGCTGGAGGAACTGTACCAGCGCTACGGCAAGGGCACGTCGGGGAGCGGCGGCTTCCTGCGCCGCCTGCGCTTCTACCGCAAGAAGTACGCCTGGGGTCTCGTCGTCGGCGGCGCCAAGGTCGCCAAGCGCACCATCGACATCCTGGCGGCGCTGATGGCGCTGGTGGTGCTCTCGCCGCTGTTCCTGGGCGTCGCCCTGCTCATCAAGCTCACCGACGGCGGGAGGGTGCTGTTCTGGCAGAGTCGGGTCGGCCGGTGGGGGCGCGAGTTCCCGTTCCCGAAGTTCCGGTCGATGGTCGCCAACGCGGAGGAGATCAAGAAACGCATGGTCGATCTGCTCACCCAGGTGCGGACCGACCTCGCCCGCCAGGCGGACGAGCGCACCGACCTCGACCCGGTCACGCGCGACAAGCTGCGCGAGTTCGCGCAGGTGCCGCTCCCGAAGGCCGCCAAGTTCATGGAGAAACTCGATCCGGCGGTGCGCGCCACCATCGAGGGACTCAGCAAGGACGTGCTGACGCGCATGCTTGACGAGATGACCGACCTCGACCCCAGGAGCCGGCGCATCCTGGCGGCGATGAAGAACGATCACGCGAACAGCATCACGTTCAAGATGCGCAAGGATCCGCGCGTGACGTGGATCGGCAAGATCATCCGCAAGCTGAGCATCGACGAGCTGCCGCAGCTGTGGTGCGTCCTCAAGGGCGACATGTCGCTGGTCGGCCCGCGCCCGCCGGTGCCGAGCGAGGTCGCCGAGTACACCCTTGCCGACCGGCGCCGCCTCGACGCGACCCCTGGCCTGACGTGCATCTGGCAGGTCAGCGGACGGGGTAATATCCCATTCCCCAGGCAGGTTGAGCTGGACGTGCAGTACATCGAGAGCCAGAGCCTCTGGCTCGACATCAAACTGCTGTTGAAAACCATCCCGGCCGTGCTGCTTGGCAAGGGAGCGTACTAACCAGCCCGGAACGCCAGTGACGGACTCTTGCAGCGCCCGTCGCTGGCGCTCCGGGCTGGTGTCACGGGGAGCGTGTGTCGTGCGGGCGATCATCATGGCCACCGGGGACGCGCCCGGGACCGTTCCCCTCAACGAACACTACCCGACGCCCCTCCTGCCCCTCGCGGACCGGCCATTCCTGCAACACGTCATCGAATTCTGTGTCCACCAGGGCGTGACTCGCTTTGACCTGGTCCTCAGCCACCTGCCCGAGAAGATCGAGGAGTTCGTCGGCGACGGCAAACGGTGGGGCGCCTCCGTCACGACTCACCTGGCCCGCGACCCGACCCGCCCTTACCGGATGCTCAAGATCCTCGACCTGGCCACTCCGCCGGGCGAGCCGCTGCTGCTCGCTCACGCCGACCGGCTGCCGCAGGCCTGCCTGGCCGACGGCGCCGCGGCCGGGAGCGTACCCACTCTGTTCTACTGGGACGACGAGGCCGCCACGGAGCCCGACCGGCGGCGGTGGACCGGCTGGGCTCTGCTTGCGCCGGAGGGCCTCGTCGCGCTGCCCGCGGACCCGACCGAGGCCGAGCTGGAAGCTCACTTCCGGGCAACGATCGCAGACGAGCGTTCGTGGTGCCGGGTGCCCGCACCGCTGAGCGTGGCCACGTTCGATGCCATCCTGGCGAGCCATCACGCGGCCCTCAACAAGACCTTCACCGGCCTGTTCCTTGGCGGTCGCGAGGCCGATCCCGGCATCTGGCTGTCGCGCAACGTCAAGCTGCACCCGACGGTCCAGTTCACCCCGCCGGTCTACGTCGGCGAGAATTGCAGCGTCGGCAAGGGCGTCCGGCTCGGCCCGAACGCGGTCATCGGCCACGACTGCTGGCTCGACGACCACTGCCAGGTCACCAACTCGGTCGTGTTCTCCGGCAGCTACATCGGGCAGGCGCTCGAACTCGAAGATGCGCTGGTGGACAAGAACCGGCTCATCAACGCCCGGCTCGGCGGGGCGGTGCCGATCACCGACAACTTCCTCATCGGCAGCATGGCCGGCGGGCACTTCTGGCGGGGGACGGCGAGCCTGTTCGGCTGGATGTTCGCGATCGTGCTGTTCCTCCTCAGCCTCCCCGTCCTCCTCCTGCTGGCGCTGGGTCTGCGGCTGTTCCGGCGCGGCCCGGTCCTCCATCCCACGGAGGCGGTACGTCTGCCCGCCCCGGCCGAGGCGTACCGCTGGCGCACCTACCGCCTGCTGAGCTTCGGCCCCCGTCCGGCCGCCGGGCCGACGCCGGACGTTGGCATCCCGTGCGGGTTCCGGAACTTCTTCCTGCGCTTCCTGCCCGGGGTGCTCAACGTGATCCGCGGACACCTGGCGTTCGTCGGCCTGCCGCCGCGCACCTGCGAGGAGATCCAGCTCCTGCCGCACGATTGGCGCACCCTCTACCTGAACGCCAAGGCCGGCCTCGTTACCGAGGCCGCGGTGCGCGGCGCCGCCCCGGCCGACGAGGATGCGGTCTACGCCGCCGAGGCGTTCTACGTCGCCACCGCCAACCTGAAGTACGACCTGAAACTGTTGCTGCGCTACCTCGCCCGTTCCCTCCTGGGCTTCCGGCGGCCCCGGACGGAGGACGAGTGAAACCGCTCGATCGAAAGGATCCGCTCATGGCCCCCTCCCAGACCATCCCCATGAAGGCCCTCCCCGCGCTGCAGGACGCGGTGCGCCGGCACCTGACGCAGACCCTGGCGCGGCAGTGGCCGGACGCCTCCGGCGGCGACCTCTTCCAGGCGAGTGCCCTGGCGGTGCGAGACCGGGTGGCGGATCGGCTGCTGCAGACGGAGGAACGCTACGCCCGGGCAGACGCCAAGCGGCTCTACTACCTGTCGATGGAATTCCTGATGGGCCGCTCGCTCGGCAATAACCTGTACAACCTCGGCATCGAGGACGACTTCCGCAAGGCGCTCGCCGCAATGGGCGTGGATCTTGACACGGTGCTCGGCAGCGAGCCGGACGCCGCCCTCGGCAACGGCGGCCTGGGACGGCTGGCGGCCTGCTTCCTCGACTCGCTGGCGACCCTCGACCTGCCGGGGTTCGGCTACGGCATCAACTACGACTTCGGCCTGTTCCGCCAGGAGATCCTCGACGGCCACCAGAAGGAGAAGCCGGACAACTGGCTCGCCAACGGTACGCCGTGGGAGATCGCCCGCCCCGGCGAGGCGTGCCTCGTGCCGGTCTACGGACGCATCGAGCACAGCACCGACCGCGAGGGCCACTACAACCCGATGTGGGTCGATTGGACAGTCGTCATCGGCGTGCCCCACGACATGCCGATCGTCGGGTATGGCGGCCGGACCGTCAACTACCTGCGCCTCTACACCGCCCGCTCGTCGCAGGACTTCGACATGCACATCTTCAACGACGGCGACTACCTCAAGGCCGTTGAGCAGAAAATTTACTCCGAGACGATCTCGAAAGTTCTCTATCCATCGGACACCCGGCAGGCCGGGCGCGAGCTGCGGCTGCTGCAAGAATACTTCCTCGTCGCCTGCGCCGTGCGCGACATCGTCCGCCGGTATCTGAAGGGGCACACAACGTTCCGCGATTTCCCGAACAAGGTAGCGATCCAGCTCAACGACACCCACCCGGCGCTGACGGTGGCGGAACTGATGCGGCTGCTCATCGACGAGAACAACCTCGGCTGGGACGAGGCGTGGCAGATCACTGAGGCGACGACGGCGTACACGAACCACACGCTGATGCCGGAGGCGCTGGAGAAGATCCCGGTGCCGCTGCTGGAGCGCGTCATCCCGCGCCACCTGCAGATCATTTACGAGATCAACCGCCGGTTCCTCGGGCATGTCGCGCGCGCGTTCCCAGGCAGCGACGCCCACCAGAGCGAGTTATCGCTGATCGAGGAGGGCGAGCCGAAGCAGGTACGCATGGCCCACCTGGCGATGGTCGGGAGCCACTCGATCAACGGTGTGGCGGCCCTGCACACGCACCTGCTGAAGACGGTGCTGTTCCGCGACTGGACCCAGCTGTGGCCGGAGAAGTTCAATAACAAGACGAACGGCGTCACCCAGCGGCGCTGGCTGCTCAAGGCGAACCCCGGGTTGGCCGCCCTGCTCACGCGCACCGTTGGCGACGGGTGGGTGACCGACCTGGACCAGCTCCGGGCCGTCGAGGCCCACGCCGCCGATCCGGCGTTCCAGACGGAGTTCACGCGGATCAAGCGCGCCAACAAGGAGAGGCTGG
>JADLBT010000155.1 GCA_020847555.1 Gemmataceae bacterium | reverse complement strand
TGGCCATCATCGCCGCCGTGGACGCTTCACCGATGCGCCCGTTGCGGATGCCCTGGTCGTAGATCAGCATGGTGAACACTTCGGTCGCGTTCGACGGGCCGCCGCGCGTCATGATGAACACGAGGTCGAAGGTATTCGCCGTCCAGATCAGCGAGAGCATGCAGGTGATGAGCATGACGTGCCGCAGGCCCGGCAGGGTGATGTAGAGGAAGCGCTGCCACGCGCTGGCGCCGTCCACCTCGGCGGCCTCGTACTGCTCCGATGGGATCGCCTGCATCCCTGCCAGGAAGGCGATTGCGAAGAACGGGAATCCCTTCCAGACGACGACGCTCATGACCGCGCCCATCGCGTAGCGGATGTCGCCAAGCCAGGAGATCGGCTCACCGATCAGGCCCACGCCGAGCAGCGCCCAGTTGAACAGGCCGTTCTGGTCGTCATACATCCACCGCCAGATCAGGCCTGCGACGAACGCCGGGACGGTCCAGGGCAGGAACAGCAGCGCGCGGATGACGGTCCGCCCGAAGAACTCCTCGTTCAGGGCCAGGGCCATCGTCATGCCGACGAACGCCTTGAGGGCGACGCCGACGACGGCGAGTAGCACGGTGTTCCAGATCATCCGGCCGAAGTTCGGCCACTGCGTCAGCCAGACGTAGTTGTCGAAGCCGACGAACTTCTCGGGCTGGCCGATCACCGTGTCGGTGAATGAGAGGTACATGGCCCACGCCGCCGGGTAGGCGATCAGCCCGACGATGAAGAGGAATGCCGGCACGAGCATCGCGTAGCCGAGCACCCACTCCTTGTGGCGTGCGGTCAGGTCACGATACTTGGTGGGGCGGAAAGCAACGCTCTGAACACTCATGGGGCACCCCCTGACGGAGGAGACAGGAGTCAGGAGCCAGGAGTCAGGTGGCGGATGTCTGGTGGCTCGGCCCGCCCAAGCGGTGCTGAACCGTCAGCCGCCTCCCTCACTCCTGTCTCCTGTCTCCTGACTACTCACTTGTACTTCGAGAAGACGTCCTCGGCGGTCTTCGCCAGCTCGTCGAGCGCCTGCTCGGGGGTCCAGTTCTCCACCGCCATGCGCGCCGCCGCCGAAATGAGCGGTTGGCGGTTGACGAACTCGGAGTAGGCCTGCGTTGGCTGGCCGGGGTGCCCCTGGAGGACGCCGGTCTTCGCCGCGTCAAGGAAGCCCTTCCGCTGCGGGTTCTTCCAGATCTCCAGGTCTTCCATGCCGGCAACGGCCGGCGACGGGAAGGCCAGCTCGATCCACTTGCGGTAGACTTCCTTGCTGTACAGGTGGCGCATCAACTCCTTCGAGAGGTCGGTGCGCTTCTGGTCGCCGGTCTTCAGGATGGCGAAACCATCGCGGACGTAGGCCGTGTTGAAGGATCCCTTCGGCCCGGCTGGCACCGACGACACGCCGATCTTCGGCAGCAGCTCCGGCTTGTTGTTGCGGAACCAGACCAGCGGGCTGGCCGGGTTGTGGATGAAGATGGTCTTCTCATCCTGCAACGACGTGTTGTTGGCGGCGTTGTCCCACCCGGTGACGCCTGGCGGGTAGACGCCCATGTCCCAACTGGACTTGATGCGCGTCAGGAAGGCGAGCATCTCCGGGGTCTTGACGTTCGTCAGCTTGCTGTCCTCGCCGACGATCTTGCCGCCGTAGCCGAGCATCATCAGGTTGAAGGTGTCCTCGGCGTCGGTGCCGGCCTTGTTGAACTGGAACCCGACCCCGTAGACATTCGGCGGCGTCTGGAGCTTCTTGGCAACGTCGAACAGCTCATCCCAGGTCTTCGGTGCTTCTTTGACGCCGCCGGCCTCAAGGATGTCCTTGCGGTAGAGGATCAGGTTGCTGTCAATGGAGTACGGCAGGAACCACTGCTTGCCCTCTTTCGTGGCGATGCGCTCGGCCGGCTTGTAGAAGCCGCCCCAGGCCTTGCCGAACTCGTTGTACAGGTCCGTGTGGTCGATGAAGATGCCCGACGGGTAGAACGCGGTAAAGCGGCCCACGTCCACCTGGGTCACGTCAGGTAGCTGCTTCGACTCGACGGCGGCCTGGAGCTTCTGCCGGACGTTGTCGCCCGTTTCGCGGGTGATCTCCACCTCGATGTTCTTGCTCTTGGCCCACTTGTTGATCTCCTCGGTCTGGTAATCATCCGAGGGGGGCGCGAATGTGGCATCCGTCCAGATGGTGAGCTTGTTCCCGCCCATGCCGGGGATCATGCCGCAGGCCGAGATCACCGGCGCGAGCGAGATCGCACCGAGGCCAACGCCCACGGTCTTGAGCAGGGTGCGCCGCGCCATGCCTCGCCGGGTCAACGTCGTCGTCTTCTCCGTCTGCTTCGTAGGCATCCAGATCCTCCGCCTCTCCCTGTGCTACGCCGCTACGCCCGTCCGCCTCCATTGGCGTCGGGCGGTCTCGAATGGTGCGTCTCGGTCGTCAGCGGCGCGGACGCAGCCGCAGGACGCCGGGACGCAAGCAGACCGGCCCGTCCGGGCGCCGGTCTGCAACGAAACCAGTGGGAGTGGGTGCGTGTGTCACCACCATGCATCCTCGCATGGAACCCTGGAACGGGGAAAGCGCTACCACACAGTAACGCGCGTCTATGGACGATCGACGACAGTATAGCGTCGGCACTCCGCCACGAAAAGCCTCGCGATCTCCCGAGTGCTCGAAATTGCTGCCTGACCGACCCGGCTGCCTGTTGGACACACCTGAGATGTGGCGGTATAGTGCCGGACCGGGGTTCATGTTCCCGGCGCCCAACGATGGGCGAATCTGCCCGACGCGGACGATGGCGTCCCGTCGTCTCAGGCCCTGGTCGCGGACATTCTCGGCGTCGAGAAAGCGAGGGTTGGCATGCAGTGGAGTCGTCGTCGTC
>JADLBT010000154.1 GCA_020847555.1 Gemmataceae bacterium | reverse complement strand
GGCTGGAAGCCGGCGCCGCAGAAACAACCGCCCGCCAGGGGAGGTCCGGCCAAGGACTACTCCGTGAACGACCCGCCGGTCAAGGTGCCGCCGATCAAGGGATCGCCTGTCAAGGAACCCCTCGCCGGGGACAAGGACGGGAAAGATAAAAAACCTGCCCCGCCGCCCGGCAAGGAAGAAGTGATGGTGCAGGCCGGCCCCTCGGCGGGACTCTCCGGGGAGGAAATCTACCGGCGGTTGCTCCGCTCAACCGTCTGGATCGTTGCCGGTGACGGCAAGGCCACCTGGACCGGCACCGGCTCGCTCGTGGATCCGGCCGAGCGGCTGGTCATCACGAACGAGCACGTGGCCAACGAAACCTGCCAGAGCCTCTTCGCCCTGTTCCCGGTCCAGCGCGGGGATACCCTGGTCACCGAGAACAGCCGGTACTGGGATCTGGTGAAGGAGAAGAAGGCGATCCCGGCCCAGCTGGTCCGGGTGGACAAAAAGCGGGATCTGGCCCTGATCCGACTCGCCGCCCTGCCGCCCGAGGCCGCCCCCGTGCGCCTCTCCGCCCGGAGTGTCGTCCCGGGGCAGACGATCCACGCCGTTGGCGGCAACCCCAGAGGGAACAAGGGCCAGTGGATCTACAGCACCGGGTCGGTCCGGCAGGTATCGTACCAGAACTGGATGTACGAAGACCGATTCCCGCGCGAGGCTCGGGTCATCGCCAGCCAGGTGCCGATCAACCAGGGCGACAGTGGCGGCCCCATCGTCGATAACCGGGGACTGCTCGTCGGGGTGAACGCCCTCGGCGGACCCGGCCAACTCAACTCGGGGCACATCGACCTCACCGAGGTCCGGGATTTCCTCCGGAGCTACTTCCGGTCGGTGGGGAAAGAATGGGTCGAGCCGCCGGAGCCGCCGCCGCCCGCCGTGGCCGCGGCCGAGATGGAAAAACTGCTGGCGGCCCTGAAGCACCCCGACCCCAACACGCGGGCGCGCGCCGCGGCGAAGCTGGCCGAACTCGGGCCGTCCGCCCGTGACGCAGTGCCGGCCCTGGTCCGAATTCTCCGCGACAAGAACGAGCCGGAGAAGGTACGCAAGACAGCCGGCCTCGCCCTGGGCGAGATCGGGACGCCGGCGAAGGACGCGGCCGCGGAACTGACCGCAGCCCTCGCGGATCCGCAATGTCGGGAGGCGCGCCTCTACGCGGCCAACGCCCTGGGGCGCATCGCGCTCAGTGACCGCGACGTTGTGGCTGCCCTGGTGAAGGCACTGAAGGATGATCCCGATCCCGACGTCCGCTCCCAGGTCGCCACCGTGCTGAGCGGGGTCCGCGGGACGCTGCGCGACCTGGTGTTCCCGGCGCTGGTCAGCGCTCTCAGGGACGGGGACCGCGCCGTCCGCGTGGCGGTCGGCCTTGGTCTGATCCGGCAGGGGCCGGTGCCGCCGGGGGACGCCCCGGTCATCCGCGGCCTGCTGACGGACAAGACGGCGCCGCGCGAGGGACGGGTGTACGCCGCCTATGCGATGGAATTCCTCGGGCGCGAGGCGATTCCCCTCCTGTGCCAGGCCATCGAGACCGACACCGACGTCGGGGTTCTGCGCACGGCCGTCAATGCCCTGGGTAACCTCAAGCCGCGCTCGAAGGAGGCGGCCCGCGCCCTCGGCCGTGCCGTGGCTCACTCGGACCGGAACCTCCAGGTGAGCGCCGTTCTCGCCCTGCAGAAGATCGGCCTGACCGGGAACACGTTCTCTGCCTTCCTCCGCGCGCTGGCGAGCGAGGATCCGGAGTGCCGCCGAGTGGCGGCCGCTGTCCTGCCGCGCCCGGTGAAGTACATCAACGACCCGCTTGCCGACATCGGCATGACGGCGGAAGCCGTGCCGCAGTTGAAGGAGGCGCTCGAGAGCCCCGTTCCGTCCGCCCGCGTCCTGGCCGCGTACGCCCTCGGGCAGATCGGCCCGGCCGCGGCCCCGGCCGTCCCGAACCTCATCCTTGTCCTGGCCGACAAGGACACGATCGCCCGCCACCAGGCGGCGTGGGCGCTGGGGAAGATCGGCCCGAAGGCCGTCCCGGCGGTCAAGGCGCTGGCCGCCATCGTCGGCTCGGACAGGGACGCGCTGCTGCGCCTGCTCGCCATCACTGCGCTGGGCGAGATCGGGACGGACGCGCACGCGGGCGTTCCGGTCCTGCTGGCGTGCTTCCGCGACCGGCAGAAGATCCCGGATCTCAAGACGTTCAAGATCCTGGCCGATGCCGCCGTCACCTCCCTGGGGAAGATCGGCGAACCGGCCCGCAAGCACATCAGCAACCTGAAGCTGCACCAGTCCGGGACCGACTGGTGGGAGGTCACCTGCGCCATGTGCGCCATCGCGAAATCGCGCCCGCCGCAGGACCGGGCCCGGGGCTACATCCGGCAGATCGAGGATTTCCTCCTGCCGCGCATGAACCGGGCAATTCAGCTCACGCCCGCGTTCCAGCGGGAGGAACTCCTCGAACTCCGCCGCCAGGTGCAGGAAGCCGTGGCCGAACTGCGGTCCCCGTGACGGCCCGACATGGATCCCGCGCCCGCGCTCACTCGATGGGAACGCCTCATGACCCAACCGCACTACCCGGCCCTGCTCGACATGACCACGCAGGCGACGTACCCGCTGCGGGCCGACTCGTTCCTCGTCGGCCGCAATGAGACGGCCGACGTCTGCGTCACCGACCCGACGTGCTCCCGCCATCAGTTCCGCATCGTCCGCGCCGACGGCGGGTACTTCCTGGAACCGCTCTCGCCGCGCAACCCGACCTACTGCAACGGCCAGCCGGTCGCCGGCCGCCGACCGCTCGACCACGAGGCCGTGGTGCAGGCCGGACAGACGTGCTTCCAGTTCCTCCTCCGACCCCGCGCCGCTCAGTCGGCCATCGCCCCCGCCGCCCCGACCGAAGTGCTCCGCACGATGATGACCGAGGAGGGTGTCGTCGTCGAGGCCGCCCTCGACCGCTCCGAAATCCCGCTGGCCGGCTCCATGCTCATCGGGCGCGAGGCCAGCCGCGTCCAGATTCACCTGCCGCACCCCCAGGTGTCCCGCGTTCACGCCCACATCACCCTCGCTGGCAAGGCCGCGACCCTGTCGGACCTCAACAGCGCCAACGGCACGTTCGTCAACGGTCGCCGGGTTCAGGGGGCCATCACCGTCCGCCCCGGCGACCAGATCGACGTCGGCCCGTACGCCCTGCAGTTCACCGGCACCGCCCTCATCCCGCGCGCCCGGTCGAACAACGTCGAACTCGTCGCGCGCGACGTCCGCCGGGTCGTCACGAATCGCGAGACGGGCCAGTCGCTGACCCTCCTGGACGGCATCAACCTCGTCATCCGGCCGCGCGAGTTCGTCTGCCTCCTCGGTCCGAGCGGTTCCGGGAAATCGACCCTGCTGTCCGCCCTCAGCGGGCGCACCCCCGCGGACGGCGGGGCCGTCCTGCTCAACGGCCGCGACCTGTACGCCCACTTCGAGGCGCTCAAGCAGGACATGGCCGTTGTCCCTCAGAAGGACGTCCTGCACGAGCCGCTCAGCGTCTGGCAGGGACTCTCGTACACCGCCCGACTGCGCCTCCCGCCGGACACCAGCCCGCCGGAGATCGACACCTGCCTGACGGAGATGCTCGACACGGTCGGGCTGACGGCCCGCCGCCACACCCTCATCCGCCACCTCAGCGGCGGCCAGGTGAAGCGTGCCAGCCTCGCCAACGAGATCCTGTGCAAGCCGAGCCTGCTGTTCCTCGACGAGGTGACGTCGGGCCTGGACGAGCAGACCGACCGGGAGATGATGAATCTGTTCCGGTCCCTGGCCGACGCCGGCAAGACGGTCGTGTGCATCACCCACAGCCTGGCGAACGTCGAGCGTACCTGCCACCTGGTGGTGGTCCTGACGGCCGGCGGCAAGCTCGCGTTCGTCGGCAAGCCGGCCGAGGCGCTGCAGTACTTCCGCATCGAGCGCCTCGGCGACGTGTACGAGCGCCTGGCCGAGCAGCCGGCGGAGGAGTGGCAGGCAGCCTTCCTGCGGAGCCCGTTCTCCAGTCAGTACGTTGCCGAGCGGATGCCGGCCGACGCCGCGACCCCGGCGGTGGACGCGGACAGAGCAGCCCGGGCGCCGGGCGGGCGCCTGCGCCTGTTCTTCCGCCAGGCGGTACTGCTGACGCGCCGCTACTTCGCCATCTGGTGGGGCGACCGGGCGGCGCTGCTCGCGATGGCGGCCCAGGCTCTGCTGGTGGCGGTCCTGCTCGGGATTGTGTTCGGGAACCTCGACGACCTCGCCAACCCGGTCGAGAAGGCCGGGCGGGCGGTCAACCTGGTCTTCCTGCTCGCCGTCTCCAGCTTCTGGTTCGGGTGCAACAACGCCGCCAAGGAGATCGTCAAGGAGCAGGTCATCTACGGCCGGGAGCGCGATTTCAACCTCCTGGCCGAGAGCTACTACGCCTCAAAACTGGTGCTGCTGGCCATTTTCAGCGGCCTGCAAACGATCCTGCTGTTCGTGGTGGTCCGCGCCTGGTGCGCCGTCCCCGGGCCGTTCCTGACCGAGTTGATCGTGCTGCTGGCCCTGGCCCTGACGGGCGTGACGCTCGGGCTGGCGATCTCCGCGTTCTCCCGGACCGAGGAGATGGCGATCACGCTCGTGCCGATGGCGATCATCCCGCAGATCATTCTGTCGGGGGCGATCGCCCCGCTCAGCGGGCTGGGCGAGGCGCTGGCGAAGGGGACGATCACGACGTTCTGGGGGAAGCGTGCGCTGGATGCGTGTCTGCCCGAGGAGATGGCCCGCGCGGTCGGACTGGAGCAGCACGCGCTGGCAGGGGCGGGGGCGGTGATCCTCGTCCACGCGGCCGTCGCCCTGGTCGCGGCCCTGGTCCTGCTGCGGCTGCAGAACCGGCGGCGGGCGCGGCGCTGAGGGCAGGTGCGAATGCCGAGGGCGCGGCTGTTGAACAACCTGCAAGGCCGGCCGTCGTCGCGGTCGGGCTTCCGGAGAACGCGCATGCTCAAGGTAAAGTGCCCCAGCTGCCAGGTCGTCTCGGCGCTGCCCGAGGCGTTCGTCGGGAAGGCGGTGCGCTGCAAGAAGTGCAACACCCGGTTCACAGCCGACACCGCCTCGACCGACGGCGGCGTCATCACCGTCTACGCGCGGCGCATCGGCGGGACGCAGTCGAACGTCTTCCAGAAGGAGACAACGGTCGGCGGCGCAGGATTTCCCGGGGCGGGGCCGCCGCGTCCGTCGTCCGCCCGCTGGCTGCTCCCGGTGCTGGCGGTCGCCCTGCCGGTCCTGCTCGCGGGCGCGTTCGTCGCTTACAAGATGCTGACCCGGGAGAGCACCGAGGGCGGCCCGGCCGCGGCCGCGGAGGTCTACGGCGGCATCGAGATCAGCTCGACCGGCGTCAAGTCCACCGTCGTGGAAATATTCCCCGACCCCGACCTCGGCTATGACTACCGCATCCTGGACAAGAAGCAGTTCCGGACGTCGCTGCTGCAAGGGATGGAGACGCGCCAGGCGTTCGACCCGCAGGGGCTGCGCGAAGCGGTCGATGCCGTCCAGGCGTTCTTCCAGCAGCTCACCAGGGAGCGCAACATCCCCGCGAGCAAGGTGTTCATCGTCGCCGGCAGCGGCCTGCTCAAGACGGTCCGGGGTCGCAAGGATCTGGACGAGAAGGCGAAGGAGGAGTTGATCGAGAAGAATCAGTCCGCCCTGGCCGATGCGATCACCAGGGCGACCGGGAACAAGGTCGAGTTCATCACCGTCCGCAAGGAGGTGGAGCTGCAGATCGGCGGCCTGGTGCCGCCCCGCCACCGCGATGCGTCGATGCTGATCGACGTCGGCAGCAGCGCCACGCGCGGCGGGTATCGCGACCCGGAGAGCGGGCTGTACGTCATCTTTGAGCTGCCCGGAGTGAAGGAGTTCGGGAAGAAGATCGCCGCTGCGGCCGGGGCCGAGCCGCTGCCGGACGTGGCCGCCCGCCTGGCCGAGAAGGAGGTGCGCAGGCCGCTGCGAGAGCAGATCGAGCGCAAGCCGGAGATGCTCAAACGCCGGCGCGTGTACCTCACCGGCGGCATCCCGTGGGTGATGACGACCTACCAGCAGCCGGACAAGCGGAACCTTCCCCACGTCCCCGTCGGCGCGGACGACATCGACGCCTTCGGGAAACTGGTCCGGGCCAACAAGGAGCTGCCGCCGCGCCCCCTCCCCTCCGGCATGGACCCCAGGTTGCAGGCGAAGGTTGAGAAGGATCTGGCCCTCATGCCAAAGATCTTCTCGCGCCATCAGGATCTGCTCGCGGGTGGGGAGATCCTCAAGGCGCTGTCCGACGAGCTGAAATTCCGCGCACCGCAGCACGCCCAGTACTTCCCGTCGTTCGAGGCGGACGTCAGCTGGCTGCTCGGCTACATCGCGGAGAACCGCCCGGCCTCGAAATAACCGCCCATCAGGAGAGCCCCGTGGACGCCCCCTTCAGCTGCCCGAACCCGCAGTGCAGCCAGCGCCTCTCGCTCGCCAGCCTGCCGCCCGGCCAGAAGGTCCGGTGCCCGGGGTGCGGCACGGTTTTCGTCGTGCCCTCCCCCACCACGGACTTTTCCCAGAGCAAGGGCAGCGTCCCGGCACCCCCGCCGAGCCCGCCGCCGTCCCTGCCGGCCACGATTGGCCCCTATCAGGTGCGGGGGAAGCTCGGGCAGGGGGCGTTCGGCGTCGTCTACCGCGCCCATGACCCGGCGATGGAGCGCGACGTCGCGATCAAGATGCTGAACGCGACGGCGGTCAAGAACCAGAAATATCTCGACCGCTTCCTCCGCGAGGCCCGGGTCGTCGGCCAGATGCTGCACGGCAACATCGTCCCGGTCTACCAGCTCGGTCGGCTCGGGCAGGACTACTACATCGTCTCCGCGTTCATCCCCGGGCGCCCGCTGGAGGCCGCCGTCCCCGAGCACGGCATGGACCCGCCCCAGGCGGTGCGGCTGGTGATCCAGCTGCTGGAGGCGCTCGCCTACGCCCACGAGCGCGGCGTGTTCCACCGCGACGTCAAGCCGGCCAACGCCATGCTCGACGACAAGGGCACCCTTTACTTGATGGACTTCGGCCTCGCCGGGCTGCTCGATCAGGACAGCCACCGGATGACGCAGGACGGGTCGGTCATGGGGACGCCGGCGTACATGGCACCGGAGCAGGCGAAGGGGCAGGTCGAGCTGGTGGGGCCGGCGGCCGACCAGTACAGCGCCGGGATGGTGCTGTACGAGCTGCTCACCGGCCGGCTGGCGTTCGAGGCTCCGTCCTTGCCGGCCCTGCTGTACCAGGTGCTGGAGGCGCCGCCGCCGCCGCCGTCGCGCCTGCGCCCCGGCCTCGACCCGGCGCTGGAGGCGCTCTGCCTGCGGACCCTCGCGAAGACCCCGCAGG
>JADLBT010000153.1 GCA_020847555.1 Gemmataceae bacterium | reverse complement strand
TGGGTCCGCCGGTGCAGCCTGCACCGGCGGACCCACGCCGCGTCGTCAATTGCACTTGACCCGTGCCTGGCGGCAGGTATATTCCGCGGCCCCTGGCGGCATGGGGGAACAGGCCGCCGGCGGGACTTTTCCTGGCGGGGAGGGAAGCCATGCGCAATATCTGGGGGTGGCTGGGCACATTCTTGCTCATTGCGGCCGGGTGCCGTTCGGTGCCGCCGGAACTCAAACCGCCTCCCCAGCCGGAAGACTACTCCTTGCCGCCCCAGAGCGACGTTCGCTACAACCAGCCGTACAAACCGCCCAGAGATCCAAACGAGGCGGCTACCGGGCGACGGCCGACCTTACCCGGTCCCTACACGACCCCGGGAATGATGCCGACGCCGACGCGCAACCCGCGCATGGGCGGCATGGGTGGGCTGAGTCCGGGGATGTATTGAGGCTCGCGCGGGAATAACTGACGAACGAACCGGGAGCGGGACCGAGGGGCGCCGCCAGGCGCCCCTCGGGCCCGCTCCCGGTTTGCGCGCAGCACGCCCGGATACCTCTGCTCATGACCTGACGTTCTCGTGCCTGCGCGGTTGCTCTGGCGCTCGCCTGCGGGTTGGCCACCGCGATCGGTCCGACGGTTCGCCCTGCTGGCCTTGCTCGGGGATCCACCGAAGAAGTATAAGAATGTCTAGTGAACCAATGTCCCCTGCAATACGGAGTCGGGACGATGATCAAGGTGCGCGTGTGTCAGAAAACGCCAGCGGGAGGGCTGGTGGAGAAGGGGTATCTCGAGTGTCGAGGCATCAAGGTGAAGCGCCCCGACGGCAGCGTGCAACTCGATGTCGGGCCGGGCGGGCAGCCTGTCGGGGAGGAGTTGATTTTGCACCCACCCGGGCTGGTCTCAGCCCATACGGCCGTGCGCATCGGGTTCGCCCTGTGCGACGGGCAGGTCAACGGGGAGACGGACGGAATCGACTGGTTCGTGGTGTCGTGATCGAGCGCATCTACCATCCGCGCGCCAGCGCGGCTGGTAGATGCGTCAACTGTAACGGCCCTCTGGTTTTCGCCGTGAGGAGTTCGTACAATACGAGAGCAAGACGGCCGGCCGTCTTAAAAAGCCTGATGTGGGTTCATCCTGCGCCACACAAAAAACAAGGATCCCTCCCATGACCGATCTCGTCGAAGAAATCCGCGACCTCAAACAACGCCACAACGCCGTCATCCTCGCCCACTACTACCAGGAGGGCGAAATCCAGGAGCTGGCCGACTTCACCGGCGACAGCCTGAAACTGGCCCGGGCCGCCACGACGGTCGAGAAGCCGACCATCGTCTTCTGCGGCGTCCACTTCATGGCCGAGACGGCGAAGATCCTCAACCCGGAGAAGCGCGTCCTGCTGCCCGATCTGCAGGCTGGCTGCAGCCTCGCCGAGAGCTGCCCGGCCGCCAAGCTGGCGCGCTACCAGGAAATGCTGCGCGAGAACGGCCGCCGGTTCCAGACCGTCACCTACATCAACAGCACGGCCGCCGTGAAGGCCCTGTCGGACTGGGTCGTCACGTCCGGGAACGCCGAGGAGATCATCCGCCGCGTCCCGGCCGAGTACGAGATTCTGTTCGTGCCCGACCGGCACCTGGGGCAGTACCTCCAGGAGGTGACCGGACGCAAAATGATCGCCTGGAACGGCTCGTGCGTGGTCCACGAGGTCTTCAGCGTCGGCGATCTGCTGGCACTGAAGCGCCAGCTGCCCGAGTCCCTGACCCTCGCCCACCCAGAGTGCCCGGCGAACATCCGCGAGCACGCCGACTTCGTCGGCGGCACCGAGGGGATGCTGAAGTACGTGTCCCGGTTCCCCGACGCGAAGGACTTCCTGGTCGCGACCGAGGCGAACATGATGTGGCAGCTGGAGCAGAGGGCGCCGCGCCACCGCTACCACCCGGTCCCGGGCATCACCTGCGCGTGCAGCAAGTGCCCGCACATGGCTCGCAACACGCTGGAGAAGGTGCGCGATTGCCTCACCCACGGGCAACCGGAGATCACCTGGCAGCCCGACTTCGACCGCGCTCGCGAAGTGCTCCAGCGCAGCCTGCTGAACTGAGAACAACCACGGAGAGCACAGAGCAAAGACACACAGAGAAGCGATAGAATGAAAAAGGGGCTTCCGGTTCGGTTTTCATTCCCTCTTCTCTGGGGGTCTTTGCTCTGTGCTCTCCGTGGCTCTGTGGCTCGTTTCGCTTCTTTCCGCCATGCCAATCGTACCGCACCGCTTTCTGTTCCGGGTCGCCTACCCGTGCCGTTACGTCAAGGACGTGCCGCGAGAGGAGGACGACCGCCTCCTCGAATTGCCCGAGGCGTGCCGACTCGACAACTTTGCGGCGATGGACGGGCAGCGTAACTTTGCCGACGTGCGCCTGGCGTGGAACGAGCTGGGGTTCGCCGTCCAGGTCGAGGTGCGCGGCAAGGAGCAGGCGCCGCAGGGGCACGAGTCGCGGCCGCGCGGGTCCGACGGCGCGACCGTCTGGATCGACACCCGCGATGCGCGCACCAGTCACCGGGCGACGCGCTACTGCCACCAGTTCCACCTGCTGCCGGCCGGCGGCGGGCCGGACCACGACGAGCCGATCCTCGTACAAACGAAGATCAACCGGGCGCTGCAGGACGCCCCCCTCGTGCCGCCCGACGCCGTCGCCTTCCGCTGCGTGCCGATCCGCACCGGCTACGCCGTCGAGGCGTTCTTCCCGGCGGCGGCGCTGAACGGTTACGACCCCGACCAGACTCCCCGCCTCGGCATCTGCTACGCCGTGCGCGATGCCGAGCTCGGCGAGCAAACCCTGAGCGTCGGCGCGGAGTTCCCGTACTGGGAAGACCCAACCCTGTGGAGCGTGCTCGAGCTGGTTCGCTGAGGCAGCGCGCTCGCCAGTCAGTTAATCCCGCCCGACCCGCACCTGTAGGTGCGCGACCGCCGTCTCCCCGCGCTGATTCGTCCGCTCGACGCGCACCAGGTAATGCCCCGGCCGGGCATAGCGGTGGACCGTGCGCGCATACCCGTCCTTCGCGAGCGGGACAACGTTCCCATCGCTCTGCACCACTACCTTCGGACTGCCGTCGCCGAAGTCCCACGTTTCCTTGCCGTCGGTCGTGCGGAAAGTGCGCACCAGGAACGTCACCGGATGGCCCGGCTGGATGCCGAACGTCGGGGCGTAGGCGGCGTGGATCGATGGCGGCAGCTTGCCCGGATTTTGCCGGTCCACCACGTTGACCACCGCGAAATCGTAATCGACCTCGCCGGCCACGTCGGTGACCTGGAGCACCTCGCTGTACACCCCCGGCCGCTTGTAGGTCCGCCGCACCGTCGCCCCGGTCGCGGTCTTGCCGTCGGCGAACGTCCACGCATACGACCTGATCTTGCCCGCGGCGGACCAGGACCGCGTCCCGTCGAGTTCGACCTCGTCGCCGATTGCGGCGAAGTGGTGCGGCCGCGCGACCGCCAGCAGCTTTGGCCGGTATTTCGCCAGGTAAGCTTCCCACAGGAACGCATACCCTTCCACGATACCCCACTTGCCCGACGGCTGGCGCGCGGAGATGTCGAAGTGCAGGTGCGACCATCCACCGCTCGCCCCCTCCTTGCCCAGCAGGCCGAGGAGCTGGCCCATTTTCACCTTCCGGCCGGGCCGCACGTCCGGGCTGATGATGTGGAGGTGGCTGTAGCGGTAGTACCAGCCGCGCCCGTCGAGGAGGTAAACGACATCGTAGCGCGGCTTGACCGGGCTGTCCGCGTACCCGGGCAGGACCGCCTTGCTGGAGGAGATGACCACGCCGTCGGTGGCGGCGATCACCTCGACCAGCGTCTCGGCCCCGCCGATGTCGAGCCCGTAGTGGTAGTAGATGCGCTTCGCCAGCGGGTTCTCGCCGCCGTCAACGTGGACCGGCTCGTTGGCCATCTGCGTCCCGCTCGCGAACCAGCGCTGCTTCGCGGGGTAGATGAACGTCCCCGGGTTGACGAGCGGGGAGCCGGCCGGCCACAGGCGCACGCGAGCGTCCTTATCCAGCCCCCACGGGTTGCTGCCGGCAACCCCCTGCGTGCTGTTCTGGCGATAACCCTTCGTGATCGGGCAGTCGATCTGTACGCCGCCGACCGTCACCGGCAGCCGGTAGTTCGCCGACACCAGCTCGACCTTCCGGCCGGCCACCTCGACGGTGACCTCGGCCCGCCGGACCGCCTGACGCATGTCGTCGCGCGTCTCGCGCAGATCGAGCAGCTTGATGCGCACCTTCTTGCCGTCGGCCAGCTCGACCTCCTGTCCCTCGCCGACGTTCAGATCGACCGTCCGCACCGGCGGGACGAGCGTCGGTTTCACCTGCTCGGCCCTGGGCTGCGCGGCGGCGGGGGCGGCCGCCCGCACCTTTCGGACCAGCGGGTGTACCGCAGTCACGATGCGTTCCTCGACTGAGGGCGCGAACGGGCCGGGCAGCCGGCTGTAGCGCATCGCCCCGCCGCCCTCGTACCCGCCCTCCTTGAGGACGCGCACCGACGGTACGTAGCCGAACACGTCGTTGGAGTACGCGGCCACCCACAGCGGCTGCCCCGCCAGCTCGCGCTGCAGCCGCAGGGCGTAATCGACCACCACCTCCCCCGCGAGGGCGATCAGGGTCAGATCCCCGCCGAACTGCACCACCTGAATGGGATAGGTATAGGTTGCTTTGATGCGCCCGGTCTTTTCCAGCTCGTCCAGCAGGAGTTTGGCCTTCTTCTGGTCGAACGGATTGGTGGACTGCTTCAGCTCCAGCAGCGCATCGCGCCCGGACGGCGGGACCAGCTGCAGCGTCACGTCCTGCCAGATGGCCTTCAGCGGGCCGCGGACCGGGCGCGGTTTGGGCAGCAGCGCCGCCTCGACGGCGTTGGCCAGTGCCCGGCCGTGCTGCTTCGCCAGCTCCAGGGTGCCGCGCGGGTACGGGTTCTGATCGCCGCCGCACCCGGCCACGAACAGAGCGGTCGCACCGGGGTGCGCCTGCTCCAGGTACTCCTGCGCGTAGCCGGCGTAGTCGCCGCAGAACTGGTAGAAGCTCAGGGTAGTGTTGTGGCAGGCATACCCAAAAAGGATCGCGCGCAGCTTGCCGTCGGCCCCCTCGACGCGCAGGACAGGGACGGTGTGATCCACCGGGCCGTCGGGATACGGGCTGTTCTGGTAGCCCTTGGCAGTCGGCAACCGGCGGTTCATGGCGAACCCGGCCCGGGCTCGGCTGTACCCCAGCCGCGCCGGCTGCAGGTCCGCCAGCGCCTTCCCGACCAGCGCAACGAGCTTCTCGCGCAGCGCGACGCCGTACTGCTCGATGCGGCGCGTCTGCTCCGGCTCCATCTCGTAGAGGACGGACCCGCCGGACCGCACCACCGGCCCGCAGTGCGTGTGCGAGGCGTTCAGGAGCAGTGAAGCCGGGGGCAGGCGGTGTTTCTCCTGAACCTGCTTCGCCACGGCGTCGCGGAGCGTGCGCGGGATGCCGACCAGGTCGAGGGTGACAATCACCAGGCGCGCACCGGCGGCATCCTCCAGCGCGAGAGCCTTGGCGAACAGATCCTGGGCCTTCCCCTCGGAGGGTTTCTTGCGCGAGGCGTAGCCGGCCATCCACGTCGCTTGCGTGGGGGTGATCGCGACCGACGCCGTGCCGGCCTTCCAGTCGGGCCGTGCTTCCTGGGCGGCGCCGGGCGGACTGGCAGCCGCTACCAGCGCCAGCACGCCGAGAAAGGAGAGAAGCGGTTGGTGGTTTCCAATGCGCATGGCTGGGATCCCTGCACGGTCTGTCAGGTGGGACTCTCCACATGGGCGTCCTTCTCACCATTACGTGCAGGCGGCGAACGATGCCAGCCTTTTTCTGTCATCGTCTGCCGGCGCTTACGCTTCGGATCTACAGCCCCTGCTGGGGGCGAGCCTGAACGATGAAGATCCCCTCGCCGACGCACACGCCTTCCACGTCCTGCGGCCGGCCCAGGCGATCCTCCAGAAGGGAAGCGATGGCCGTCAGCCGGGTGCCGAGGCGCGGCGCCGCGCTTCCGTCGGCCGAAAGCGGGATTCGGGAGTAGTTGAGACATTCCTCGACGATCCCGCGCCCCTCAGCAGGAGAGGGCCGCAGGGCGACATTGAAGGTCGCGCAGGCGGAGAGCGCGGCAGTCCCGGCGTTGCGATCACACACCAGCCGGTACGGCGTCCCCGGCCGCGCGGCGGACGCGAGGATCTCGCCCAGTCCGACCGCCAACTCCGCCACCGCCTCGGCGCGGTTGCCGGTCGTCGGGTTGACGGTGTGCAGGATGAAGGACAGGTCCGGAGCGACGAGTTCCTGGATCAGCACGGCCATGTGAAGGCGCTCGTGCGGGATCCCGGCCGCCGCGCGGCTTAGCGCCGCGCGCCGGGTCCACAGCGACGCCCACACCTGCCCGATCGCGCGGGGCACGTCCGCGATCGCGACGTTGACGACCGACTCGTACAGCCCGGCGCCGGCCAGGTTTTCCAGGTCTTCCCCGTTCGTGCTGGACCGCACGGCCAGCCGCGTCTCTGGCCCGAAGAAGGCCGCCACCGCACGGCCAACCTCCTCGTGTACCGGAATCACCTGCACCAGCTCGCGCAACCGCTGGAGCAGGGGCTCCAGCTGCTCGCGCGGCGCGCCCGCCAGGCGCCCGCGCAGGTCGCGATACGCGCGGCCCACCTCGGGAACCTCGTCCAGGCCGCGTGCCATCACGCCGAAAGGAACGACCAGCCCGCGCGGCGCAAGGAACAGCCCGCCTGACTCTGCTGCCAGCTCCAGTAGTCGCCGTGCCCCCGCCGCCTTGGCGCCGCAGGTCGCCGGCTCGGCCTGATCCAGCGGGACGAGGCTCGGCCCCGGCGTCAGGGCCACTTCCGGCACGATCGGGGGCGGGGGGGGAGCGCTCGCCTGCGCTGATTGCGTCGGCGCGGCGTTCGCCTCGACCGCAAGGCCGTCCGACGTGACGCGCACCCGGACCGCCTTCCCCAACAGGTGGTCGAAGTCCCGGAGGCGTTCGCGCACTGCAGTGGCCGCGAACGGCACACGCGCCTGGCGGGCGCGCACGCCCAGGTGCGAGAGGTGCGGCAGCGGATGGCCCAGGATGATCCCGCGCACGCCGGCAGGTATCTCCGCGTCGCCGTCGGCGCGGTCCAGCAGCAGGATCGTGCCGCTGTCGTTCTCGGCGTCCGCCAGGTCTGCCCTGCGTTTCAGTAAGCCGGATGCCTCGCCGGGGACGACGGCTTCCCACGGCGGCAGCTGCAACGCCGCGCGTGCCACACGCAGCCCCAGATCGAGGAGACGGGAGAATGGGAAAACGATGTGCCCGCGGATGTCGCCCTCAGTGAAAATGCGGATGGCGTGGTCCGCGATCCCCAGGCCGCGCCCGAGAGCCTCGACGAGCGGTGGGAAAAGGGCGCTGATTCGGTCGGTGTAGCTCTCGGCGAGGCGCTGCGCGCGGCTGAGGGTCGCCAGCACCCGCCGCAGGTGGAAACGGTCGTCTGCGCGAAACCCATCCGCCCAGGCCGACAGCTCCGAGCGCAGCGCGGCGCATTCCTCCGGCTCGACCAGGCTGAGACGCAGGTTGTCGAGGGCCGCCGCCACGGCCCGCAGCAGGCCGCCCCAGACGGCGGGGGCGGCCCGCTTTTCCAGCCGGTTGGCGAGGTCGCCGAGGAGGGGGAAGGCGTGGTCCTCCAGCCCGATGTCGGCGAGCCGCAGCCGCGAGCGCGCCAGCGGATCGGCACTCGCCATCCGGTCGGCAAGGAGCTGCCGCACCGTCGTGAGCCGGTCGAGCAACTCCAGCAGCTGCTCGTCGGGGCCGTGCCCGCCAGCTTTGGACGCGAGGAACGCCCGGACCGCCTCGGCTCCGGCCGCGTCCCACGTTTCGGCGAGCGCGTGCAGCCGCTTCTCCACGCCGGTCGCGTTGAAGAACTCCAGCAACTCGGCGTGGAACACCCGGAACTCGCGAACGAATCCCTCGCTGCAGGACGCGCCCGGAGCGGTGATCCGTCGAAGCAGTTCCTCGGACGTGCGCAGATCCTCCGGGGCGGCGCAGCGGTGCAGCTTGTTCTGCAGCCGGTGCTTGATCTCGCGCTTGAGGTCGGAGGGGATGTCGTTGCGGTGGGCGATGTCGCGGATGCGCGTCAGCGGTTCGGACCGGCGGAACGCCTCGCCCCAGGACGGCAGGTAGGGGTAGATGCGGCGCAGGATCCAGCCCGTCTCCGGCGTGGTGAGGCGCTCCAGCGTCGCCTCGATCTCTGAGGCGGTCGCGGCGTGGTGGTTCGGCCGGAAGTGGCGGCCGTCCTCCTCGCAGCGCAGCTCGCCGGTGGCGAGGAAACGCAGGTAAATCGCGACCGTGGCGAGCTGCTGCGGCGTCGGCGCGAACGCCGGGTCGGCCAGCCGGTCGCGCACCCACTGCAGCCGCTCTCGCCAGCTTTTCCGCGTCCCACTCACCTCGACCAGGTCGCGCGTGAGGCCCGCCTCCTGCTCAACCGCGTTCACCGCTTCCCCCTCCTCTCGGGCCGTGTTCCGGGTAGTCCGCGCCGTCCGGCGGGATCTGTCTCAGCAGGGCGCGCAACCGGGTGGCGGCCGCGACCAGGAGTTCCGGTGGATTGGGCCACTGCTCCAGGATCAGCGCGCCGCGGTAGGCACGCCGCCGCAGGCGCTTCACGAAACCCCTCACGCCCGAATCGTCCTGCCCGGCCGGCCCGGTGAACAGCGTCAGGTGGCTGTCGCAGTCGCCGCGGTTCTCGTGGACGTGCAGGTGAATGATCGGCACCGCGGGGGCCAGCGCGTCGAGGTAGGCGATGAAGTTGTTGCGGGTCGAGGCGCACAGGTTCGCGTGGCCGATGTCCAGGCACATGCCGACCGCGCTCGGGGCGGCGCTGCTCGCCGTTCGGAAGCACGCGAAGGTGTCGTTGAAGTCGGTGGGTGTCGTGTGCGGGGTGTTCTCGATGCTGAGCCGCACGCCGGCGGCGGCGGCGCGGCGGACGACCGGCTCCAGGGCACGCACGTACCCGAGCGGCCCCTCGTCCGGGTACAGGTGCAGGTTCACCAGGCCGGCACCGATGTCCCGGGCGAAGTCGATGCTGCGGCACAGCAGATCGTTGCCGCCGACCTGCAGCGGGTTGGCCTGCCACGGCGCGTGAACGGTGAACAGCACGTCGCGCTCCTTGCCCGCCTTGCGGATCCAGGCGCGGGTTGCGTCGTCCATGTCCGACTCGTCCCAGCCGACGGCGCTGCCGTCGGGCCGCTCCTTCTTGTCCGCGAACCACTCGAAGGCGTCGAACCCGTGGCGGAGGGCGAACTCGAACGGCGCCATCAGGTCCGGACACGAGATGGCGGTCTGGTTGCCAATGCGGATATCCTGACTCATGCAATCCCTCGCAGCGAGACGATGAACCTCTCTCCCCGGCCCCTCACGCGCCCAGCCCCACCTGCGGCCGCGTCTGGACGACGTAGTATTTCCCGCCGGCCACCGCCCCCTCGATGTCCTGGGGCGAGCCGAGCGTCTTCTCCACCTCGATGCCGATGCGGGCGACGGCGCGCAGCAGTTCGTCCCGGAATCCTGTATCCCATACCAGCTTCTCCCCACGGTAATCGAGGCGCCGGTGCTCCGGTTCTTCCGCGAGCACGCTCTCGTACAGGCCCGCCCCGGCGAAGCCTTCGAGATCCTCGCCGTTGGAGTCGGAGCGGAAGATCACGCCCTTGCCGTACAGCCCGACGCTCTTGCCGGGGTACGAGAGCAGTTCGGGCCGCAGGTCCGCCTTGCGGCAGACGAACCCGAGAGCGCGGCCCGGGTAGTTGCCGACGAGCGTCTCACCCAGCCCCAGCACCACCTCGGCGTAGATCTCGGCGCGATTGCCCGTCAGCGGGTTGACGGTGTGGATGACGAAGGCGTAGTCGGCCGGAACGACCTGCTGGATCAGTACCGCCATCACCAGATTCTCGTGGGGGACGCCGCGCGCTTGCCGGGAAAGGTACGCGCGCTCGGTCCACTTCGACGCCCAGACGCGGCGGATTGCGTCCCACGCCTGCTCCCACGGCACGGCCGGTAGCCCCGCCGGTCCCCACGCCCCGAGTACCGCCTCCTGCAACCCCGCGGGCGCGGCCATTTGCAGCACCAGTTCCCGGACGCGCGTCAGCACCTCGCCCGGATCCTGTCCCGCCGCGGCAACCAGGGCGTCGTACTGCCGGCGCAGCTCGCGGTTGTTCTCGTCGGCGAGCGCGCGGTCGAAGGCGCCGAAGGGGAGGGCGAGCGACGTCGGCAGGCGGATCCAGTCGGGCAGGCGGCCGCGCAGCCCGTTCAGGTTGTTCGCCTTCCCGCCAACGACGGCCGGCGTGAACTGGTCCTGGCCGATCACCCACTGCGCGGCGGCGCCGACGGGTCGGCGTGGCAGCGGAGCGAGGGGGGCGGCAATCGACGCGCGCGGCTGCGCGGTGCCGTTGCCGCGTTGATATTCCACGTCGCCGCCGGGGGTGGCGCGCAGGGTAACGGCGCTGTCCTTCATCCCCTTGAGACGCTCGTAGATCTCGCGATCGAAGCAGGTGGCGAACAGAACCTGCGCGTTGCGGGCGCGCACGGCGATGTGGGAGACGAGGTCCGGCGTGTCGGCGGTGATGACGGCGGTCACCCCCTCCGGGATCTCCTCGTTGCCGGCCACGGCGTCGGCGACGAGGACCGTCGCCTCGGGGAAGCGCTCGCCCTGGATGGCGTGCAGGTGGTCTGCGACCCGGACGCGCCCGGCGGCGGCCGCCGGGCTGATGATCTGCCACCCGCCGAGCCCGGCCTCCTTCCGCAGGACCGGGTCGAGGCGGCGCAGCACCAGCGACAGAGCGAACGCCGGGCCGCCGCGGATGACCTCCTCGCTGAACAGCGGGATGGTCCACGCCGCCGCCTCGAACGCCGTGCCCAGGTATTCTGCCTTCGGCTGCAGCCGTCGGTGGACGTCGTCGGTGAAGCCCGCCACCCACCGCCCGGCGCGGTCGGCCACACTCTTCGCATGCAGCGCCCAGTCGCGGCCGGTCCTCGGGACGGCGAGCAGCGCACCCCAGTGGCCGGCGCAGATGCCCACCTCCGGCGCACCGCTCGACAGGCTGACGCCGCGCAGCGTCAAGTGGGTCAGGTCCGCCAGCGTGTCGCGGTCGAGCTGGCCAAGGTTCTCGCGCTCGATCGCCGCGCGCAGCGCTCCCTCCAGGGCCAGATCGAGGAACAGCAGGTCGCGCAGCGCCGCGTCGTCCCCACTCGCGGCGAGCGCCGCCTTGACCCCCTCGCGCGTCGCGAGGACCGCGCCGGCTATCTCCCGCACCCCTGCCCGACGGTGGCGCAAGGAATACAGCCCGTCGAGGGCGCCCTGAGTGCGACCGTCGAGGCGCCCGCGAGCCGCGTGGGCGGCGGTGTCGAGGTCGATCCCGGAGTGGACCGACTTGAGGATCGCGAGGAAGTGCTCGAAATCGTGGATCAGCGCGTCCTTGCGGTCGCCGTAAAACACCGGGTCGGTGCGGATCGGGCGCTCAAAGCCGCGCAGCCGCTCGCGCGTTACTCCGCCCGCTTCCAGGGCGTGGTAGAACCGGCCGACATCACCGTTGCTGCGCAGGAATTCGAGGTAGGCGGCGCAGATCACGACGTCGTCGGGGGTGGTGTTGTTGTGCAGTTTCTGGTGCCACTCCTCCACGAACGTGCCGGCCACCTCCTTCAGGTGGTTGCGGTGCATGATGTGGAGGATCTCGTCGCGAACGCGCTGGCCCTCGCCGCCGCGGCCGAGCGTCGTCAGGAGCAACCGCGCCCACAGCCGGCAGCCGGTGCCGGCCTCGCCGCGGTCGTGGTGCCGCTTCCAGAGGACCGCCAACCGTTTGGTGAGCCGGTCCTGGGCGTGGCTCAGCTCGCGCGGCTGGGTGTTGTAGCGACGCTGCCAGTCGAGTTGCCGGATCGCGCTGTAGCGCAGCCACGCGAACAGCAGCGCCAACCCGTCCTCGTCGTCCTGCACTCCCTCGAGCAGGTCGTGGCACAGGTTGAAGCGGTGCATCAGCGTCCACGACCCGGCGCCCATCTCGGCGCCGATGATCTGCTCGGCGATGTCCTGGAGCTTTGCCGACGGCAGCCGCGGGTCCGCCGACCTCTCGACGAGAGGGAGGTAGACGTCCTTGCCGCCGCTCTTGAGCCAGGCACCGCCTTCGGGCTGGTAGAGGACGAAGCGCATGCCGCGCGGCGGCGCGGCGCCCGCGCGCGTCGGGAAGTTCAGCTCGAGGTACTGCAGCCCGTCGCGCTCGGTGAACGGCGTGCGCGCCGCCTGCTGTTCGACGGACGTGCCGGCTGGACGTGCGTCCTCCGGCGGGAGAACCCACTCGTGCCGGAAGCGCGGGGCCACCCCCCAGTGCAGCACCAGCGGCGGCTCGGCGTCGGACGCCAGGCGGACGCGCACGGCCTCGGGCGACGTCCAGACCGCGACGGCGACCTGCTCGCCCCCGTCAAGGCCGACGGTCCGTCGCATCGCGTCCGCCGGCGCCCACTTGTTGAGGGCGTCTGCCGGCGCCACAGCGCCAGTACGGCCGGGAGGCAGCGGAACGGTGAAGTCATCGCGTCCGTTCTTGACCCAGCGGTTCTCGGTGGGGTAGTAGAGGACAAACAAGAGCCGTTTCCAGGGATATGGACGGTCGAGGTGTATCGTCACCGCGCACTCGCCCCGACCGTTGGCCGCGAACGGGGTGCGCACCGCCTGACCGTCGGCGGGGGTAGTGCCGGCGGGCCAGCACGCCTCCGGCGGCCGCTCCCAGGCGCCGCCGCGGCGGCTCAGGCCCCAGTGGAGGACGCAATCGCGCCCCGACTTCAGGGCGACGGTCAGCGTCACCCGGTCGCCCTCGACCTGGCTGGTGACCGCGAGGTTTTCCGCGAGGGCCGTCACGACTTCCGTTCGCGTGGGGTCTTGCATCCTGGCTGGTTCTCCTCTCCTGGTAGTCCAGGGCAAGGTCAAGGAGGATGGGGTGTAACGAGTATTTGGCAAGCCCACGGGTGGCGTCCCGTGGACTTGCCACAGCCCCTTGTACGCCATCCTCCTTGCGCTTGCGCTGGTTGTTCGGGCCGGCACCACCACGGAGCAGTTTCCGTGCCGCGGTGAGGGCTACCAACCGCGGACGCGGGCGATCGCCCACTCGTACACCTGCTGGTACGCCCGGGCGGAACTTTCCCACGAGTAGTCGCGCGTCATCCCCTGCCGCTGCAACGCCCGCCAGCTGTCCGGGTCGTTCCGATAGATGTAGAGCGCCTCGCGGAGGGCATTCCAGAAGTCGTCGGCGCTGTAATTGGAGAAGGTGAATCCGGTCACGTGCGGGCGCACCGTGTCGGCCAGGCCGCCGGTGGCGCGGACCACCGGCACCGACCCGTAGCGCATCGCGATCAGCTGCCCGAGACCGCACGGCTCGAACAGCGACGGCATCATGAAGATGTCGCCGCCCCCGTACAGCAGCGGGGCCAACGCCGCGTCGTACCCGAGGAACGCGGTCATGCGCTCGCGGTGGTAGCCAGCCATGTGGCGCAGCATCTGCTCGTGTTGCGGCGCCCCGGAACCGAGTACCACGCACTGCGCCTCGCCAGCGTGGCCGTTCAGCAGCAGGTGGAGGACGTGGCCGGTGATATCCAGCCCCTTCTGCCAGTCGAGGCGCGTGACCATCGTGACGAGCGGCACGTCCGGGCGCTCCGGGAGGCCGGCCCGCGCCTGCAGGGCACGCTTGTTCGCCAGGCGCCGATCGAGGGTGTTTGCGTCGAACGGGGCCGCCAGGTGCCGGTCGCGGGCCGCGTCCCACACCTCGTAATCGAGTCCGTTGAGGATGCCGTGGACGTCGAAATGGCGGTAGCGCAGCAAGCCGTCCAGGCCGCCGCCGTGCTCTCGCGTCAGGATCTCCCGCGCGTAGGTCGGGCTGACGGTGGTGATCATCGTCGCGTGGTTGATGCCGCGCGCCATGAAGTTGACCTCGCCGGGGCACTCCTCGACGAGCAGGGGCGTGTGGACGCCGAGGTAGTCGAGCGCCTGCCGGGTTGTCTTGCCCTGGTGCATCAGGTTGTGGATGGTATAGACGGTCGGCAAGGCGGCGTAGCGCGGGTCGGCCTGGCCGGCGGTCGCCAGCCACGCGACGGCCGGAGCGGTGTGCCAGTCGTGGGCGTGGACCACGTCCGGCCGCCAGCCGAGGGCGGCGATCGCCAGATCGAGGGCCGCCCGGCTGAAGAAGGCGAAGCGGAACGGGTCGTCCGCGTAACCGTAGAAGAATGGCCGGTCGCCAAACCGCTGGTGCTCGGCGACGAAGTAGACCGGGACGTTACTGCTCGGGAGGGTCGTTTCGAGCACCCCGGCGGGGACAGGGCCGGAGCCCATCGGCACCTGAAGGGTGAGCGGGTGGGCGTGGATGCCGTGGTGTCGGGTCGGGAGCGCCTCCTCGACGGACCGATACGCAGGCATGACGACCCGGACCTCGTGCCCGAGGGCCGCGAGCGCCTTGGGCAGGGAGCCGCACACGTCGGCCAGGCCGCCGGCCTTGGCGAAGGGCGCGACCTCGGCACTGAGGAAGAGAATCTTGAGCGGCTGCACAACGGCCCTCCCCATCCGGGGCTTACCGGGACGCTCGCCCGGCAAGATGGAGAAGTTGTACAGGCGGCGCAGCAGAGTGGCGCCCGTGCGGTAAGCAGCCGCGCGCGCCAGCGCGCGGCTGCTTACCGCAGCGGACCCTGCCACAGTGCCTTGACGACCTCCTTGCCGGCGGCGAGCAGTTGCTCGAACACGCGCCGCACCTTTCGCGTGTCGGCCTCCGCCTTGAGGCAGCGCAGGAACGCGACCGCGTGCGCCTGGTCGAGCAGTTCCATCAGCGCCGGCAGCAGCCACTCCTCGACGCCGTACACCTTGCCCTCGGCGGTACACACCGGCACGGCGCCCGCCAGGTGCTGCCCCAGCTGCTCGCGCACCACCTCCAGCGCCTCGGCGATCTGGCGCTCTTTCGGCCGCTGCGGGTTGTGCCAGTCATACGGCGGAGCCCACTCCATCGCCGGCGAGAGCAGGTCGATGTGCGTCATCACCCCAAGCACCGGCGGCAGCTTCAACTCCGGCCGTCCCTCGAACCACCGGCAGAGCGCCTGCATGACTTCCACGTCCGCCTGCCGGGCCGGGTTCCGCGCCTGCACGACCAGGAGCACCACGTCCGACTGGCGGGCCGCCTCCTGCGTTGCCCGGAGTTGGTCCTCGCGCGGCCCGGTGTGGCCGTACCCGACCGTGTCGAGGATCGTCAGCTTCGTCGGGATCCCTTCCAGCTTCAGGTCGTACCGGGTAATCTCCGATGTCTCCGGCAGCACGTTGGTTGCGGCCCGGCGCTCGCCGAGGAGGGCGTTGATCAGGCTCGACTTGCCCGCCTTCACCTGGCCAATGACGGTGAACGTCACCTGCCGTACCTCCTCGGCCCCGTCGGCGGACGGAGCGACCTCTTCCGGCGCCGCCGCGGGGGCGCCGGAGTGCTGCCGCTGCAGCTCGCGGTAGCGGTGGGCGCCGACGCGCAGCCGCCCGCTGTTGAGGTCAATCAGGTAACTGCCCAGTCGGTGGAGGTACGCGGTGTAGAACCACAGGATGAGGTTCTCCTGCAGCTTCTGCAGCGGCATCGACATGCCGACGCGCGACGCCAGGTAGCGCAGGCCGGTGTTCACCGGGGCGAACAGCGTCGAGATCGCCCAGTAGATGTTGCTCGCCGTCTGATACCACTCGGTCGCCTGGCGGGCCTTCTTCCAGTCGTTGATCCGCAGCAGATGACCGCCGGGGAGGTATGTGTCCACCATCTCGGCGAGGTCGTGGGCGGCCAGCTCGATGACCGCGAGGATCTCGGGGATGGTGAGCGCGCCGACCGGATCCTGCGCTTTGGGGTGGTAGAAGCGGGCGAGTTCGATGGCCATCTCCTGGGCGGTTTCGGCGTAGAACGCGATGTCGCTGAACTTCGCCGGGTCGAGTTTCGTGCCCGCCTTCGCCCGCGCCTCGACGAGCTGCCACGCCTGCCGGTCCCGGTCGGTCCAGTGCAACGGGATCGTGGTATCGACCGGGCCGAGGAGACGCAGGCTGCGCTGCCATCGGTAGGCGAGATAGTACGCCAGCCCCAGACAGACAGCCATCGGCCACCATGCCCAGAAGCCCCACCCACTCCACCACAGGTAGTACGACCCGTAGGCGATCAGGAAGACGAACGGGGCCGAAAACAGGATCGCCAGGACGATGAGGCGCCAGTTGCGTCGGAACATGCCTGCGGTGCCAGGATAACAGGGTGACAGGGTGACAGGGATATTCAGCCTCCACGGGACGCCACCCGTGGGCTTTCAATTCCTCTCACCCTGTCCCCCTGTCACCCTGGCACCGTCTCCCCCTTTCTCCACAGCTGCTCGGCGCGGGTGAGCTGTTCCTGGTAGTAGCGGCGCAGCTCCTCGGGTTGGGGTACATGGCCCTTGTGGACGGCGCTGTAGTAGAAGCAGAACGCCTTGCCGAGCGCGAACGTCGCCGCGCCGGCGAGGGCGGCCCCGACCACCGATCCGACGAACGGAATGAACTTCACGACTTCCCGGATCGCCTGCCGCACCACCAGGCCCAGCCCCAGGGTACTCGCCAGCTCGAGGAAGCGCTCGGCCCGGAGCGGCTGCCCGTACAGCCGCGCGAGGTGGTAGATCATGCGCGTCTGGATGCCGGGGATGATGAACAGGTCCACCCACGGGATCGGGATGGCGCCCGCGCTCGCCGCCAGGCTGCTGTAGCCGAGGATGTGCGGCAAGGCGTGCTGGGCGAACAGATCCTGCAGCTCGTTCGTCGCCTCGTCCAGCGCGATCAGGGTGCGCCGGTACGCGGCCGGGAGCGACCCGAGCAACACCTCCTTGAGCCGGTCGCCGCCATAGTTCGGGTCGCTGAAACCCTCTTCCGGGCGCGTCAGATCGACAGGGATGACGGCATCGGCCAGCCCGTGAAATCGCCGTCGCTGCTCGTCCAGGCTGGCGCGCAGCTCTTCGGGGATGGCGTCCGGCGGGGCTGCGCCGTCGGAGCCGGTGAACGGGTACGGCTGCGGATGCTGCTGCTGCGGGTACGCCTCGTGCAGGCAGGTCGGGACGAGCACGACCGGCCGCGTCGGGCTGGCGCTGCGGATCGGGTGGAAGTGGTCGAGCAGGTGCTCCAGGGCGTGGTCCAGCACCTTGACCGTGATGATGACCACATGGGCGAGGGCGTCAAAGCGGGCGAGATCCTCGGCCGGGTCGTAGCCGGGCTCGTCCACCCCGCGGGTGTCGAGGAAGGTGATGAGGGGCGCCTCTGCGGTGGGGAACTGGTACTGCCGGGAGAACCGCGTGCAGGGCTTGAACCCGTGGCCGATCTCGGCGTCGTCGGCACCGGTGAGGAACTTGATGAGTGAGGTCTTGCCGCTCTGCGTCTTGCCGTAAAGCCAGAAGACCGGGACCGGCGTCCTGTGGCGCAGCTCCTCGAGCCGCTGCTGTAGCGCCGCGTCCCGCTGTCTGGCCGAGAACAGGTTCTTCAGGCCGCCCAGCATGTCTGCCCTCCCGCCCGCCGACCCGTGCCGCCCTCCGTTATTGTACGCCGGCCCGCTCCGGTTGAAGCGTGGGCGCGAGCCGCGCGCCGGCAGAGGGAGTGCAAAGGGGGTGCCGGAGAGGGGTGGGCTGAGGTGGGGACAAGCAGGATAGTGTGGCGGAATAGGGACTCTCAAAGCCCATGGGTGGCGGCCCGTGGGCTTTGAGAGTCCCTTTCCTTGTCCCTGCCTCAGCGGTACAGCCACGCCAGCGGGAAGGAGGTGATCTGAGTGAGGTTGAGGCGGCCGACCTTGCTGTTGCCCGCGCAGTGGCCGAGCACCACCCGGTCGCCGACGAACGCGATGGCGGTGTAGCAGTACCAGCCGTCCGGGTCGTCCTCCAGCGTCTTCCGCTTCTCCCATGTCTTGCCCTCGTCGCGCGAGACGGCCACCGTCAGCGGCGTGCGCTTGCCCCGCCGCCGGGCGTCGATGGCGCGGTGGTCGTTCCAGACGAGCAGCAGGTTCCCGGTCTTCGGGATGCGCTTGACCGAGGCCGGGGAGACGGGCGAGCGGATGTCGGTCGGCTCGGCCGGGGACCACGTCTCGCCCCCGTCCTTCGAGTACGAGCGATACTGGCACCCCTGGTCGGTCCGGCACAGCATCATGAGCCGGCCGTCCTTCAGCTCGACCACACCCGGCTCCTGCAGCCCGGTCTTGCTGCCTTGCGGACCGTGCAGCTCGCCCCGGCCCTTGCGCCACGTCTTGCCGTCGTCGTCGGACAGGAAGCACAGGGCGACCGCGCGCGCCGTCCACTTGCCGC
>JADLBT010000152.1 GCA_020847555.1 Gemmataceae bacterium | reverse complement strand
GCGCCGCTACGCCGGCCGCGACGAGGATCCCGAGGCGATCCTGAAGGCGCCCGGGCGGCCCCCCCACCCCAACCCTCCCTCACCCGTGGGGGGAGGGCAGGGAGGGAGGGCCGCAGCGGCGAAACCCCCGATGGTCCCCGTCCACTGCCCGGACTGGCCGTTCGATGCCCAGGAGGCGGCGCGGCGGCAGAAAGTCCTCGGCGAACACCGGCGGACGCTCGACCTGGGCGACGGCGTTCGGCTGGAGCTGGCGCTGATTCCGGCAGGCCGCTTCGTCATGGGCGACGCGACCGGCCACCCCGACGAAGGTCCGCCGCATCCGGTGCAGATCAAGAAACCGTTCTGGATCGGCCGCTTCGAGATCACCAACGAGCAGTTCCGCCGCTTCGAGGCGCGGCACGACAGCGGGCTGGAGGACGGCGATTTTCTGCAGTTCAGCGAGGAGGAACGCGGCTACCCGGTCAACGGCCCGCGGCAGCCTGCCGTGCGGATCTCCTGGCGGCAGGCGGTGCAGTTCTGCGCGTGGCTGTCACGGCGAACTGGAAAGCGCTTTACCCTGCCGACGGAGGCTCAGTGGGAGTACGCCTGCCGCGCCGGCACGGACTCGCCGCTGGCTTACGGCCGGCCGGGCGACGACTTCTCCCGCTGGGCCAACCTGGCGGACGCCGCGCTGCGCAAGGTGGACCTGTTTGGCTGGGGACTGCCGGTCGGCGCCATCCCTCCCTGGCGGCCGGCGGATGGGCACGTCAACGACGGCGCCCGCGTATCGGCTCCGGTCGGCTCGTACCTCGCCAACGCCTGGGGGTTGCACGACCTGCACGGCAACGTCGCCGAGTGGACGCGGTCGCTGGAAGCCCCGTACCCCTACGCGGACGACGGCCGGAACGACTCGGCGGCCGCGGGTCGCCGGGTGGTCCGCGGTGGCTCCTGGTCCGAGCGGCCGCACCGCGCCCGCTCGGCCAGCCGGCAGAGTTACTGGCCTTACCAGAGGGTTTATGACGTCGGTTTCCGGGTCGTGTGCGAACCGTGAGCCGCGGCCTGCCGCCTGATCCCCTGGGTCCAGGCGATGCGGAGGTTGCGCGTCTGCCGGCCGGCGATGCCCCTGGAGCGGCTGACCGGGGTGCGGATCGCCGTCTCGACCATGAGCCGGACCCTGGCACGCCGTCAACGCGGGTTTTTTCCCCCTGAACTGCCGTCGCATCCGCTGCAAGAGCAGGTAACTCAGCGCACGCAAGACCAGGTGCCGTTGCAGTCCCAGGTAACGCCTCCCTTCGTAGTGGTCCAGCCCCACTTCTCCCTTGCCGTCCTCAAAACAGCGCTCCACGCGCCAGCGCGAGAACGCCACCAGCAACAACACGGTCAGTGCCGTCCCCTCGGGGCGCCCCCTTCCGGTCCCGTTGCCTGACCCATCTCCGCTACGGTATAACTGCATTGTCCTCTGCTTCAGGCCGGCAGGCGACTGCCCTGCGCGGGGTCTTTCGTTTCATCTCCTTGACGTGTTCGATACCGTTTCAACCAGACGCGGAACCGCGCGAGGCAAGGGTCGTACAGCTCAACCGGGGCGCCCTTCCGGGGCGAGCGGAAACCCGCTGCCGAGAGATCGCGATGAGCAACTTCGATGACCGGACCCGTAACGCTTCCCAAACCCCGCTCGCACGCTGCCTGCTCCTCGTCGGGGGAAGGTGGGCCGCTCGTGGCCGCGTGGTCGCCCAGCTGGCCCGCACGGCAGGAGTGGCCATCGACGCCTTCCGCACGCGCCGCAGCGCGCTGGAGGCCCTCACCCGCCAGTCGTACCGGGCTTTGCTCGTGGACCTGAGCCCCGGGCACGGTGGGGCGCGGCTCCTGGATGACCTGCGGCGGCGCGGCCTGCGCCTGCCGCTGATCGGCCTGGCCCCGCCGGAGGACATATCCCTGGCGGTTCAGGCGATGCGCCTCGGGGCGTGCGACGTCCTGCCCATGCCGGTGGAGCCGCGGCAGCTTCGCCTGGCCGTCCACCGAATCCTGGAAGATCCGCCGCCGCCGGTTGGCCCGACCTGGCGGCCGGCCGGCCCGAATCTGCTCGGCAAAAGCCCCGCCATGATCGCCGTCTTCGACCTCGCCGACCGGGTCGCGCGTTCCGGCGTGACCGTCCTGCTCGAGGGCGAGACCGGCACCGGCAAGGAGCAGGTGGCCCAGGCGATCCACGCCGCCTCCGACCGGCGCACCCGGCCGCTGGTGGTCGTCAACTGCCTCGCGGTCCCGCAGACGCTGCTGGAGAGCGAGCTGTTCGGCCACGAGAAGGGCGCCTTCACCGGGGCCATCGGCCAGCGCCGCGGCCGCCTGGAACAGGCCGACGGGGGGACGCTGTTCCTTGACGAGGTGGGCGACGTGCCCCCCGCCGTGCAGGGGAAACTGCTGCGCGTCCTCCAGGAACGCCGGTTCGAGCGTATCGGCGGGACCGAGACAGTCGAGGTCGATGTCCGCATCCTGGCCTCGTCGAACCGCCCGCTGGTGCAGCTGGTCCGGGAGGGGAAGTTCCGGGAGGATCTGTACTACCGGCTGAACGTGATTCGGCTCGAGGTGCCTCCGCTGCGTGAACGCCCGGAGGACATTCCCCTGCTGGCGGCCCACTTCGCGGCCCGATACGCGCCCCCGGGCGGTCCGCCGCGGACCTTCACCGCCGACGCCCTCGACGTCCTGGCCGATCACCACTGGCCGGGAAACGTGCGCGAACTGGAGAACGTCGTCCAGCGCGTGTGCGTGACCGGAACCCGGGGTCCGATCGGCCGCGCCGACCTGCCGCCGGAACTACTGGAGCGTCCGACCGGCACGTTCCGGTTCCAGATCGACCTTCGCCGCCCGCTGCCCGAGATGTTGCGCGAACTGGTCGCGAATTTTGAACAGCAGTTCCTCCGGCGCGCACTGCGGCGGAGTCACGGTCGCATCGGCCGGTGTGCGGAGATTTGCGGCCTGTCGCGGCGCTCCGTGACGTTGAAGCTTCAGGAATACAACATCGCGCGCGCCCTTTACAGGGACGGCCCGGGACCGTGAGCCGGGCATGGTGATGGTGTCGAGCGCGAGCGTGGGAGGGACCGGCGGGCCGGCGGCGGCCGCTCGTGGCACCCGAGGCAACTCCCCGGCCGTTTCAAAATCGTAGGAGGGGGCTCCGGAGCCCCCTCCTACGGGGTTGTGAAACGGCTGCTTACCGGCCGACAGACTGGAGGACGGCCAGCACGGGCCGGTGGTCTGACGCAACCGGCTCCACGAGTACCTTCGCCTCCACCACCCGGAATGCCCCCGCCGGCCGGAAAAGGATGTAGTCGATCTGCTGGCGGGGTCTGGCTGCGGGGATGGTCAGCAGCCCCTTGCCCCCGGGCTCGGTCGCGAAGGACCACGCCTTTGCCAGCGCCTGGATCGGCGGACTGCCGGGCACGGCGTTCAGGTCGCCCGCGAGGAGGTGTACGCCGTCGGCCTTGCCGTAGAGGTCCGCGATCCGGGCCGCCTGGCGGGCGCGCGTCTCGCCATCGTCGTGCTGCAGGTGGGTGTTCAGCACCGTAAGCGCGGGCCAGCCGTCGCCCGGGGGCACGGTCGCCGCCATGACGATGCGGGCCTCCTGCTTCTCCTTGCCGGGCAGGGGGTGTGTCTTCACCCGCTGGGGCGGAACGCGCGTGAGCAGGGCCAGCCCGTACTCCCCGCCCTGGAAATCAATGGCCCGGGCGAACGTGCCGTGCAGGCCGGTTAATCTGGCCAGTTCGGCGGTCTGATCGACCTTCCCGGTGCGGGTGGTGTTCCGATCCACCTCTTGCAGGAAGACGAGGTCCGGCTGGGCGGCCTTGATGACGCGGGCAACGCGAGACAGGTCGAGCTTGCCGTCGGTGCCCTCGGCGTGGTGGATGTTCCAGCACAGCACCCGGAGAGGTTTGGGCGCCGGCTGTGTGCCCGCCCCTGGCGGCACGGTCGCCAGGCTGACCAGGATCATTAGAACGACGGCCCGCATTGTGGTCTCCAACCCGTTGTCTGGAACGTTGCGGAAGGATAGCTCGCCGGCTGACGTGGTAGTCCCTGTGGCGACCTGTCTCGCCGGACGCCGCCAGCCCAGTGCCCTGGACCAGCGTATTCAAATCCTCTACCCCGAGCTACACCGCAGGTCCGAAGTTGGCCCCTGATCTTCTTCGCCCAGACACCGGCGACGTGCGTGAAGACCGGGCCGTCAGGACAGGGCGGGGCGGCAGGGCGATTCGCGGATTCGCGCGCGCGATGCCCGTTTTGCAGTTGACACCACCTGGCGCTCGCGGGTAGGTTTATCGTGATCAATGCGCCGGAGGCGCTCTCCCTCGAATGGCCTCCATTCCAGGGACCCAAACCACGGACGGCGAGGTTGTCTTCCCCCCCACGACCGGAGCGGGAAGACACTGCACGACGCGGGGAGGGTCTCACAACTTCCCTGCCCCTTCGCCATCCGCTTTTCGGTGTCCCGTATTGAACCTGCGACTTTCCGAACTCCGGTGGAGTATGCCGGCGTGTCGGGGGTTGTTGCGTCTGGTGGAAGGGCAGAAAGTCTATGAGTTCACCTGCGATCGCGGAGCCGATCTCTCCCCAGGAAGAACATCTGGAGTCGCTGCTCCAGCGACGTCTCGGGAATCGCGTCCGGAACCTGCGGGTGTTGCTTCGTCCCGAAGGGGTCATCCTCCAGGGGTGGACCGCCACCTATCACGCCAAGCAACTCGCCCAGCACGCCGCGATGGAAGTGACGGATCGGCCCATCCTCGCCAACCGCATCGAGGTGCGGTAAGGACTTTGAGACAAAGCGCCGCTCCCCTCCCTGCAACGGAATGGGAACGGGGGGAGGGGTTTTGTCTCAAAGTCCCAGGCGGGCTGATGCTCCGACAGCAGTTACCGGACCGCGAATTGGGAAATGCCAATGCCGTTGTCGGCGGAGGTGGGCACGGTGCCTGTTCCCGCTGACAACGGCATGCAGTGCTGACGATGAAGACCTAGGTCAGCTGCAGCGGCATTGGTTCACCGTGGGTTCGATGGGCCAGGTACGCGGCCTCGACGATGCGGCGGAAGTGCTGCCAGGCGACCGGATAGCTGTGCCAGATCGGCCGCCCCGTCGAGAACTCCAGCGCCCAGGCGCGCTCGGCGTGTTCGAGGGCCTCGCGCCACTTGCCGGCGTGGGCGGCGTGGACCGCGGCCGTCGCCTCCCCTTCGGCCTGGGCGGCGATCCGCTCCACCTGCCGCAACCATTCCGCCGCCGCGTTCCAGTCGGCTGCCGTCTCGCCCTGGCTTGTCTGGGCTGCCATCGTCGCAGCGGCCGCCGCCGTCAGGCCGTTCAGGTCGAGACTGGACTTACCGAACGTCGTCGCCCAGTCACACCCGGTCCAGGTGCCCGCCCCGGCCTCGTATGCCCGGACGATGGCCTGTATCCCATCCCCCTCACACGCCGGCGCCGCGCCGGCCGAGGGCCGATCCCTGCCCTGTTCGCGGCGGCGCTGGTCCACGCCTTCGACCGCCTCGACGATCAGCGCCCCGAGGTACTCCATCGGGCACGGACAGATGCTGTCGTGCAGGAACGCGCAGTGGGTGCAGACCTGCCGGCGGTTGCAGGACAGGTACGGCTCCAGCAGCGGACTGTGGACCTGGCGGATCGACTCGATGAGTTCCGGCAGGTGCAGCTCGACGCCGCAGTTCTTGCCCAGGGGGACGCACGGCGGACCGCCCGACGGGCGCTCGACGCAGCGCGTGCAGACCTGCTGCCGAATCTCGTCGCGGTACTCCTGCAGTTCGGTTTCAGGAATCATGGCCTGACCTCCCTTGTGTACGCGGTCGGTTGAGTTTGGGTGCTCCGCAACGAGATTTTGTTCGGCCGGGGGGCAGAAGCACTTCACATGCCAACGGCCTCGACATACCGATTCCGCGGGCCGCAGCCCCGTCAACCCCGCCCATTTCGCAAGAGAACGTGCAATGACGGCCGCGGCGCGGGGTCGGAGACGCCGAAACGCACCTGCGTCCAACGACGGCAGGCACGATCGCTGTGCCGAACCCGATCAGTGACTGGACCGAATCCGCACACGTCCGGCTGCGCGTCGCCCGCGAATCCGCAAAGGTCCGCCGGCATTACGCCACGCCCGCGGCACGGGAATTGCCTCCAGGGCGCGGCTGCGGGATCCTGGCCGAGCCGCCAAGCAAACCCAGCAACGGGTCGAGGTGATGCGCCGGCGGCGGCTGCTACAATGCATCGTGGAGGGGATCCAGGCGCGAACTCGGGCACCAGATCGAGACGATCGCCGACCTCCAGCGCCGCCAGCGGCCGCCGGCGCGACGGAACCCTCGATTCGTTTCGGAACTCCCGCATGATGCCATACATCCTGACCGAACCGCAGCGAGCCGTTTATCGCCGCTACGCCGGGCTGGCGCTGCCGCGCCACACCTCCTACCCGACGGCCCCGGTGTGGCAGACGGACCACGGACCGGCCGCGTTGCGCGCCGCCCTGGGCCGGTCGGCCGCGGCGCGCCGCCCGCTGTCTCTCTACGTTCACATCCCGTACTGCGAGCGGCTCTGCTACTACTGCGCGTGTACCAAGGAAATCGTCCCGCCGGACCGCCGTCGTGCCCACGATCCCGGCGAGTCCTTCCTGCGGGCGCTGGAAATCGAGGCGGATCGGTTCGCTGCCGTCGTCGGGCCGGGGGAGGTCCAGCAGGTCCATCTCGGCGGCGGTTCGCCTACCTTCCTCTCCCCGGGCCAGCTCGAACGCCTCTGGGCCATCCTGAGCGGCCGCTTCGCGATCGCCGCCGGGGCGGAGATTGCCGTCGAGGTGGACCCGCGCATCACCACGCACGAGCACCTGCGGATGCTGCGCGGGCTGGGGTTCAATCGGGTGAGCCTGGGGGTCCAGGACTTCGCCCCGGCGGTCCAGCGAGCGGTGAACCGGGTGCAGCCCTACGAGGTGGTCGAGCGGCTGGTCGAGTGGTGCCGCACGCTCGGGTTCGAGTCGATGAACTTCGACCTGATCTACGGCCTGCCGTTTCAGACGGTCGAGTCGCTCGCTGCGTCGCTGGCGCAGACGCTTGCCCTGAAGCCGGACCGGATCGCGTTCTACCGGCTGGCGGTGATCCCGGAGATCTTTCGCTGGCAGAACGTCTTCAAGCACACGGACCTTCCTGCCGGCGACCTGCCGCTGGAGTTGAACGTCCTTGCCATCAACACCTTCCTGGAGGCGGGGTACGCATTCATCGGCCTGGATCACTTCGCCCGCCCGGACGAGGCGCTGGCGCGGGCGCTGCGGGAGGGGTCGCTGCACCGCACGTTTCAGGGAATGACGACCGGGAAGCAACTCGACGTTGTCGGCCTCGGCCCGTCGGCGATCACCCAGCTGGAGGACGCCTTCGCGCAGAACGTCAAGGCGAGCGTCGTCTGGCAGGAGGCGGTCACCCAGGACTTCGCCACCGAGCGCGGGCTGACCCTCGGCGCCGACGACCGCCTGCGCCGCGAACTGTTGCAGCAGCTGTACGGCCACGGCGCCATCGACCGGCACGCGCTGGAGACACAATTCGGGATCGCGTTTGAAGATTACTTCGCCGCCGAGCTGGGGCGGCTGCGGGAACTGGTAGACCAGGGCGTCGTAACGGTGGACGCCGATGCGGTCCGGCTGACTGAGCCGCTGGGCCGGTTGCTGGCGCGCGTCGTGGCGGCGGTGTTCGATCGCTACCTACCGCCGTTCGCCTTCCGCGACGGACTGCCGGCCCACCTGTCCTCGAAGGTGGGGTAAGTCAAACCAGGGTTAAATCTCGGGGCCGTCGGACCTGGCGCGGCGGCCCCGGTCTGCTGCCCGCCCCTGAAAGACGCCGGTGACTCGAGGCGGCGCGCTTCCAGCCTTGTCGCCGGAGGTGCATGGGGGGGATGCAGGGCGGGTCAGGCAGACCGGGGGCGCCGCGCTCAGACCGCGTAATGGCGCACGATCAGGTCGTTCTGCAGCCATAGCAGCTTGTTGAAGGCTCGCACCGCCTTCGCCTTCAACCCGTTGTCGAGATCCAGCCCGAGGATCGTCCCGACCAGCGCATCGGCGACGAACCCCATCAGCGCGTTCATCTGCACCAGCGGCACGTTGATTTCCTTGCTGCCGGCTCGCGGGGTGTGCATCTTTCCGACGAAGTCCAGATAACCGACCAGTTTCGCGTCGTAGTCCGCCGTCACCAGGCGCTTCAGGTACGCGCCCAGGTGCGACTTGCGATACCGGATCTGGTCGTGGTCGAGGTCGAGGGCGTCGAGATCCTGCGGGACGGCGCCTTCATACCCGAACTGCCGCGGGACGAAGTGGCGCTTGGTCGCGTCGTAGCTGAACAACTTCACGTAGACGGCATCGACCAGAGCGGGGACGTGCGGGGCCAGGTGCGGGGCCAGCGCGTGGATCGTCTCCACGTCCTCCGAGCCGAAGCCCATGAACTCGGCGACATAGCCGAAACGGTAGCTGAGATCCTTCTCCAGGCGCGGCTCATCGATGTGCCGGATGGTCGCGGTGGCGGGCACGGAGGTCGTCTCCTTGCGGGTGGGACAGGTGGGGTGGGGTTATCGTGCGGGCACGCCGTCAAACGCGGGACAGCGACAGCTTAGTCAGGCCAAAAGAAGATGTCAATATCCAAATATCGAGAAAATAGCTAACTTTCTCTCTCTGTTGTGAGAACGGACGGCGGGGGAAGCGGGGCGCTGTGCGGAAACGCACACGATCGCGGCCATTCTCGCCCAAACACCGTGACGTTCGCACCCTTCCGTCCCCGGCAAGTCCAGCTTTTCAGCCATTTATCACCCTCTTTCCCCGGATGGCACGAGGATTGCTTTGACAATAAATCGACCTGTTTATCTTTAATTTGACAAGGGAGGTCGTCATGTTCTCCGAGGTGGTCCTGAAGGTGGCCCGGGGGTGGTTCGAGGGAAAGGAGTACGCATTCCGCGACCACACCGTCTGCACGATCGGCCGCTCCTCCGACTGCGTCGTGCAGCTACCGAACAACCCGGGCCACCTGGACGTGTCGCGCCACCACTGCGCCATCGTTGTGGACCCGCCGTTCGTGCGGGTGCGCGATCTCGGAAGCAAGAACGGCACTTACGTCAACGGTGAGATCGTCGGCAAGCGGGCTCAGTCCTCGCCGGCGGGCGACGACACGGAGCTGACGATTCCGGAGCGGATACTCGACGACGGCGACGAGATCCGCGTCGGTGGCACCCTGTTCCGGGTCCGGATCGCCGAGAGGGATCTGTCTGTCGCCGGCGGCTCGCAGTCGCACGCCACCGTTGGTTGAGAGTTCGCGGTCTGGCTCCGTATGTGCGGAAGCGGCACGTGTTGCCGGCCGGAACCGCACACACCGCGACCGCGCCGCGCCTTCCAGCCCGGAGTGCCAGCGACGGGTATTGCAAGCCGGCGCCGTGTGACTGACAGATCGGATAAACCCGGCAACCCCCGCCCCGATTGCCCCGCCTCCCGGATTTCGCGACGTAATCCTCTTGGAATCGCTCGCCCGATCCGCCACAATGAAAACCTGTGGGCCGGACCCATCGGCCCTGGCGGACGGCTTCTCGCGGGGCGAGTGATTTCCAGCTACTCCGCCCACACCTCCCAGGCGAGCAGCCGCGCGGGACACACCTCCTGACCGTCGCAACCCGGTGACAGCTCATGGCCCGAAAAAAAGACGACGACCTGCCGGACGACGATGACCTGATCGCCGACGCCGAGGCCGAAGCCCCCGCGGACGATCTGGACTTCGCGTTCGCCGACGCCGAAGAAGATACCCCCGCGAAGGATTTCACCTTCGCGGACGCCGACGCGGCTGACGGCGACGCCGCCGAGGTGGAGGAGGTGGCCGAGGAGGCGGTCGCGGCGGACGAGGACGATGCCGGCGCGGTCGCGGCGGATGACGCCCTGGCCGCCGACGCGGACGCGGATGATGGTGCCGTGATTGCCGACGCGGATGATGAGATCTTGGGGGCTGCGGCCGTTGTCGCGGACGATGACGAGACCCCGCCTGCCGCGACCACCGAGGAGGAGGAGGAAGAGGAGCCTGGACCGCGACCCCGCGCCACCCTTCTGACAGTCGTTCTCTGCTTCCTGAACGTCGTCGCCATCCTGCTCTTCGGCTTCCTCCTCATCATGGACCTGGCCGCCCGCCAGCGCTGGGTGTACGCCTCGTTCCGGTATGACCTGGCACATCAGGGCCTCCCGATCAAGGAAGAGAAGGCGGGCACCAGCATCGCCAACGATCTGTTCCCGCGCAAGACCCTCGATCCCGAGTGGCTGAAGAAGGCGTACCAGGACCGCGGCGGCAAGGGTGTCGCCGAGAAGTTTCAGGCCGCGGAGTACGACCCGCAGAAGATCCGCCCGCAGGATCTCACCGACGTCACCCTCGAGGACGTGTTCAAGGAGCACGGCGGCACCCCGACGCGCACCCTGGAGGAGGAGATCCTCCGGGTGAAGGAGGCGTTCCCGGCGGCCCTCGAGGCGGCTGCGGCCAACGCGGACAAGCAGAAGGTCAAGAGCCGGCAGGATCTGCTCCAGGCGTACCTCTTCCCGCTCGCTCACACGACCCAGCAAATCGACCGGCTGGACGCGGCGATCAAGGCAACGCCGGGGGGCGAGATCGGCAAACTCCTCCAGGACGCCTACCAGCGCCGCACCCTGGCCGACGTCCTCCTTGCCGTCGAGGAGTTCCGGCCGTGGGACCGGGAACTGTACGCCCTGCCGACCGACGCCAAGAAGAACCTCCTGCACCACCTCGTCGCCATCAAGGACGGCAAGGGAGCCCTCACGAAGGATCGGTACGTCGTCAAGCTGGACGACCTGCGCGGGCTGCTGGCGAAGCGGTTCGACGAGTTGGCCGCCGACAAGGATCTGGCGGGACGCCCGCGCGACGGGATCGAGAAGCGGCGCAGCAGCGGGTTCATGCTGTTCGTTCTGAGCCGACTGCAGGCGCCGCCGGACGATCAGGGCGCCGCCCAGCCGCTCTACCCGCCCAGCCGGGCCGAGGTCGTCTCCGGCATCCGCGAGTACACCGTGGCCGCCGACACGCTGGCCCTGGTCCTCGCCCGCTTCGAGAAGCACATGCTCGACGCGATCGAGCGCGACCGGGGGCAGTACCTGTACCCGCTCGAATACCGGGTCCACGACCCGGCCCTGTTCGCCAAGGAGCTGACCGCGCTGCTCAAGCGGCAGGGCGCCAAGCTGCCCGACGAGAAGAAGTTCCAGGACGCGGCCGAGCAGCACTTCACCGCTCAGCTCGGCCAGTTCCGCACCAACGATCCGAAGAAGCCGGCCGAGCAGCAGGTGCTCGAACAGGTCAAGGTGCTCCTCACCAAGCAGGGGGTGGTCATCCCCGAGACGAAGGACGGCATGGCGTTCAAGCTCGGCCAGGCCGAGTTCGACCGCGAGGTGCTGCGGCTCGTGGACGGTCGCGAGCAGGGGTTCGTCGGCCGCCACCACCGGCTGGTTCAGCGCATCGTCGATCTGGCGAACCGCCTGAAGGAGCGCGAGGACCGCATCGCCGAGCTGGCAGAACAGAAGACCGAGCTGGAGCGGCAGCTAACGGAGCGCAAGGACCACGCGACCGCCACGCTGGGCAAGCTGCTGGCCGCACGGCAGGAGACGCTCAAGCTGGCGAACGACGTGTATCGATTGCAGGACGAGGTTCTCCGCGCCCAGATCGAGCTGGCAGACGCCGATCTGCGTAATCAAATCATGGAGCGGCGCATCCGCGCCATCGAGCTGGCCCGGACGGGGAGGCGCAAGCGATGAACATGAACAGCCTGGGCAAGGGCCTGGTCCTGGTCAATCTGGCCTTCAGCGTCATCTTCCTGACGTGGGCGCTGCTGCTGATCCTCAACCCGGTCGATTGGGGCTGGAAGGAGGCGCGCAAAGCCTACGGCGGTGAGCCGAAGGGCGGCAACGAGCGTATCGCGGCCCGCATCGACGAGCGGATCGCCTCCTACGGCCGGTTCGCCCTGGCGAAGTACGACGCCCTCGCCCGCGCCAAGGAGGCCCAGGCGGCGCTCGTCCGGGTGCAGCCGGCGCTCGGCGCCAACCATCTGTTCTACAACGAGAAGCTGGACCTTCTGGAAAAGCCGCTCGCCAAGGAGGCGAAGAGCATCGATATCAAGGAGGTGCAGTACAATAAGGACGGCCGCGTCGCGCTGGAGAAGAACTGGCCGTGGGGAAAGCCCGTCCTGGGTGTGCCGGTGAAGGCCGACAGACCGTACCCTACCTACCTGAGCGAGCTGGAGGCGAAGGCCAAGGAGGTCCAGGATCTGACGGCCGAGATCGATAGACTGACCGACGACAAGAAGACGTACACAATCAAGCTGAACGGCACGCGCGCGGACGACGGCAAGATGGTGGAGCCGGGGTACTATCAGTTGCAGGAGCTGGAGACGGAGCTGCAGCGCAAGCTGCGCGACGAGCTGGCGTACCTGCAGCCGGTGTGGGTGGAGAATCTGCGCAACGCGGACCTGTTCCGCAACCGCCGCGCGGATCTGGAGAAGAGACTGCGGGAGCTGGGGGTCGAACCGTCGTCGCTCTTTCAACCCTGAACTGCGGTTGACAGGGAGCGAGCCGGTTGGCATATACCTCACCCTCACGTCTCGGACGATTGATCGACGCAGTTCGCGCTTTCCGGTGGCGGTTCCCAGGGAACGGGCCGGGGGCTCGTGCCGGCGCCGCCGGCACGCTGTCCAGGGGCGGGGCGACCAGTCCGGTTCGTCCCGGGACAGCGGGTTGCCGCGGCCGGCGCGAGGGGTCTGTTCGGGCGCGGGGAACGCTTCGGATCAGGGGGCGACCATGAATACGGTTGGCAAGATCCTCGTCCTGCTCAATCTGTTGTTTGCGCTGGCGACGGGTGCGTTTCTCGCCGTCGATTTCGCCACACGCACCAACTGGCGGGACGAGGCGCAGCATCGCAAGAACATCGCCGAGGTCGCCCGGGCGAACGCGCAGGCGTTCCAGAACACGGCCGCGCAGCTCCTCAAGGAGAAGAAGCAGGCGCAGGCTGATCTCGACAACTTCATGATCGGCGCCCAGTCTCGCGAGAGTTCGCAGAAGCAGGGCTTCGCGGACCTGACGCGGCAACTCGACGACCAGCGCAAGCTGGCCGACAAGGCGAGCCTCGCCGCCGAGAAGCTGAAGGAGGAGGCGAAGCGACTGCAGGCGGAGGTGGCCCACCTGACCGGCACGATCAAGGACCGCGAGTCGCAGATCCTGGTCGCCCAGGCGGAGGCGAACAAGTACCGACTCGAGGCCAAGACACAGACCGACATCGCCAACGGCGCGCTGGCTCGCACCCAGAACCTGCTCAAGCGCCTCCAGGAGATGGAACTCCGGTACGCCGACAAGGACGGGGGCAAGACTGCCGGGACGACCGTCGCCATCAATAGCCCGAACTATCAGAACCCGCCGGCCGCCTACGTCAAGGGGACGATCCAGCGGATCCACCCGAAGGATTCCGGGCTGGTGACGGTGACGATCGGCAGCGAGGTAGGGGTGAAGGAAGACAACACGCTGGAGGTGTACCGGCTGCGCCCGCGGGCGGAATACCTCGGGCGGCTGCGGATCGTCGAGGCCCACCACAATCAGGCGGTCGGTCGGATGATCCGGACGGTCGGACAGAACCCGATCCAGGAAGGGGACGAGGTGGCCAGCACGCTGCGCCCCTGAGCGAGGAGACCGAGCACATGGCCGGGACCGATCTGGAAGAAGGCAAAACGACTTCCGTGCCGACGAACGACGCCTGGACGGGGATGCTGGCAGTGTCGCTGCTGGCGTTGCTCGTGGCGTCGGTGCTGCTGTTTCTCGACTGGCAGCAGTACGGCAAGGTGGACAGGATGCCAATGCCGACGCCGGTGTTGCAGGAGCCGCCGCCGATCGAGAAGGAACCGGCGCCGGAGGGCAAGGGCGAGCCGATGCCGATGGACGGCGCCCCGAAGGCGGACGGCGCCCCGAAGGCGGACGGGAAGAAGGGACCCTGACCCGGGACAGTCGGTGACACGCAACGGGCGGGCACGCCGGTCTTCACGCCGGCGCACCCGCTCGTTTTAATTGGCACGGTCCCCCTATCCTGCCCGCATTCGCCGGCCACAGCCCGGCCAGCCTCTTGTTTACCGCACGCTCGGAGACTACGATACGCTGCGTCCCTTGCCCCGGGTTGCAGCGCCCTCCCCAGAGAGAATAGCGATGCCGATTTTCGCGCGTTGCCCCAACTCCGCCTGCGGCCAGACGCTGCAGGTGCCGGACCAGTACGCGGGCCAGCAGGCGCCATGTCCGATGTGCGGCTCGCCTGTGACCTTCACCCCTGGCGCCGCTCCGCCGTCTTCCGCCCAGCCCTCCGCGCCCCCGCCGCCTGCCTCGTACCAGCAACCGCCGCCCCCGCCCCCTTACGTCCCGCCCGCGCCTGGGGCTCCGGCGGCAGAGGCTTACCAACCTGTGCCCGGAGGGTATCCGCCGGCGCCGGAAGGCTATCAGCCGGCCCCCGCCGGACCGCCGATGAGCGTGCCGGAGTTGGTGCAGCTGATCTGCCTGCCGGCCGGGCTGTTCTTCCTGTTCCTGCTGATCGTGGCCGCGTTCCTGTCGTGGGGTCCGAAGCGGACCGTGGGGTCGATTGGCGTCCTCGGAAGCGGCGTCAGGATCATGGACGCGGGCGTGTTGCTCGCCCTGTGCGTGCTGGTCGGTGTCGCGGCCGGACTGACGTACCTGTGGAAGGATCTCCTCCCGCGAATCGCCGTCGGCGCCGCGGGCTTCGGCGTATTCACCGTCTTCTTCCTGCTGGGGGCGGTGGTGGAATAGGGGAACAACGCCCGTGCGGGGGTGTGGATCGGCCTGGTGGCAGCGTTCGGGGTGGCCGGTGCATTCGCCACCCTGGCATTCTTCCAGCCGCTGGAGCTGGCGCTGCCGGACTCCCAGCGCGTGGCGCCGTTCCTGAAGCGGAACGGCGCCCTGCTGATCGCGGTCGGCGCCGGCGCCGGCCTGGGATTCCTGTACCTGCTGCTGGCCATCCTGTCCTGAGACGCGGTCCGGTCAAAGCTGTCTGCTTCTTTCCCCCCTCCCCCCACGAGGGGGGAGGGGGAAAGACACAAATGAGAGTCAACCGATGCCGATTCAAGCGACGTGCCCGGGGTGTGGCCAGGTGCTCGCCGTGGGTGATGAGTACGCAGGCGCGCAGGCGCCCTGCCCCCGGTGCAAGACGGTGGTGACGTTCGCGGCAGGCGGAGCGCCGCCCGCCGCGCCGACCTCTCCTCCCCCGCCGGCGTCCTACCCACCGCCCCCCGCACCGGACGCGGGGCAGGCTCCGGCGTATGCCCCGCCTGGATACCCCCAGCAGCCGCTCGCCCCGCCGCGCGACATCCAGGAATTGCTGACCATGATCGGGATCGGCGCCGGGACATTCTTCCTGATGCTCCTCGTCCTGTCCACGTTTCTCCGGTGGATCCCGGGGGTGGAACCAGTCCCCGGCATGTCGGGCACTCACTTTGGCGACGGCCGGCTGATCCTCCTGATGGCCCTGGTGCTCGCCAACGCCGTCGGGCTGAACTTCCTGACGCGCAAGTATCTCCCACTGAGCATGGTCGTCGCAGGCGCGTTCGGGACGTTCGCGTTCATGGCGATGCTGGCTCACCTCCGGGCGGGGGGTGCGGGCATTTACGTCGGTTTTATCGCGGCGCTGGGCGTCATGGGGGCGTGCATCTGGACGGCGGTCCGGTTCCCGCTGGCGCTCGAGCTGCCCGGGCAGGCCGGACAAACCGGGTTCATCCGAATCTTCGGAGCCCTTCTCGGCTCCCAGACTGCAGCGCTGGTGCTCGGCCTGATCTACTGGAGCGCCGGCGCGATCGGGTGAAGATCGCCGGCGCCTTTTCGCTCCAGCCGTCTTATCCGGATACTGAGAGGACTCGCCGTCCTCGCCGTGCCGTCGCGCCCGCGCCCGTCGAGAGAGGAGAGGAACCATGACCGACCGACCGCGCTTCTACCTGACGACCGCGATCGACTACCCCAACAGCCGCCCGCACATCGGCACCGCGTTCGAGAAGATCGGGGCCGACGTCCAGGCCCGGTATCGCCGCATGGAGGGGTATCAGGTCCACTTCCTGATGGGCAACGACGAGAACACGGTCAAGGTGGCGCGGCGCGCGGCCGAGCTGGGGCGCGACCCGAAGGCGTACTGCGACGACATGGCCCGCCAGTTCCAGGACGTCTGGCGCGCCCTCGACATCAGCTTCGACGACTTTATCCAGACCAGCGACCCGCGCCACCACGCCGGCTGCCGGAAGTTCATCCAGAAGGTGTTCGACAACGGCTACATCTACAAGGGCGCCTACGAGGGCTGGTACTGCGAGGGGTGCGAGTCGTTCAAGACCGACAAGGAGGTGAAGGAAGCCGGCGGGGTCTGCCCCGACCACAAGGTAGCGCCGGTGCGGCGCAGCGAGCCCTGCTACTTCTTCGCGCTGTCGAAGTTCCGGGAGAAGCTGCTGGAGTTCTACGAGAATAATCCCGACTTCATCCAGCCGGAAAGTCGTCGAAACGAGATCGTCAGCCTCGTCGAGGGCGAGCTGCGCGACGTCAACATCACGCGCCTCGGGCAGGACTGGGGCATCCGTGTCCCCTTCGACGAGGCGTTCACGATCTACGTCTGGTTCGATGCCCTGCTGAACTACATCACGGCGATCGGCTACGGCTCCGACGACGAGCGGTTCGCGCAGTGGTGGCCGGCCGACATGCACTTCATCGGCAAGGACATCACGCGCTTCCACTGCGCCCTGTGGCCGGCGATGCTGATGGCGGCGGAACTCGACATCCCACGTCAGGTGTTTGGACATGGCTTTGTCTACATCAAGAACGACGGGACCGGCATTGCCGAGAAGATCAGTAAGTCGCTCGGCAACGTCGTCGAGCCGATGGAGATCATCACGAAGTTCAGCGCCGAGGCATTCCGCTACTACTTCCTGCGCGAGTGCCCGTTCCCCGGGGACGGCGAGTTCAGCTGGCACCGCTTCGCCGAGGTGTACAACGCGGACCTGGCGAACAATCTCGGCAACCTGTACAGCCGCGCGGTGAAACTCATCACGCAGAACTACGGCGGGCACCTGGAGGGGACGGCAGACGTCGAGCCGGGCGAGATCTACACGGACGTGGACACCGAGAAGACGGTGCAGCAGGTCGAGGCGCACCTCGAGGCGTGCGAGTACAACCAGGCACTGCAGAAGATCTGGCAGCAGATCCTCGACCCGGCGAACCAGTACGCGGAGAAGAAGGAGCCGTGGAAGCTGGTCAAGACGGACCGCACCGCGGCCGCCCGGGTGCTGTACGACATGGTCGAACAGCTGCGCTGCGCGGCGATCCTGCTCAAGCCGTTCCTGCCGCGCTCGGCGGAGACGATCTACCGCAGCTTCAACTTCAAGCAGCCGTGGGAGGAGGTGCGCTGCGAGGACGTCTGGGTGCATCCGGGGCAGACGGAAGACCTGCGCGTCCTCGCCGAGCTGGACGAGAAGGGCAACGTCAAACCGCTGTTCCCGCGTATCCGGTTGACGGAGCAGAAGTAGGCGTGACGGAAGAGCGTTTCGCGCAAAGACGCAAAGAGCGCAAAGGAAGACCTCCTTTGCGTCTTTGCGCGAAACGCTCTTATTTTTTCCTGGGAAGGGTTGGCACCTGCGTGATGTCCAGCCCGTCCGGCCCGAGGCGGTTGTCGAGCAGGTCGATGCGGCCCGTCTCGCGCATCCGGGCGTACAGCCGGCCCATTTCGTCCCACCACAGGGCGCCGAGGTAGTTCGGGTTCGCCTGGCGCAGCCGCCGGTACTGTTCGAGGCGGCGCGCGAAGTTCTTCGCCTCGGCCTCCGCCATCACGCGCTGCTCGTGGACGTATGCCGCCGTCAGCCGCTCCAGGCGGAACTGCTCCGCCTGCGCCTCGCGCCAGCGCCGCTCCGCCTCCTGCTGGGCGTCGTACACCTTCGTTTCGATCACCTTCTGTTCCTCGGCCACGCGCTCGAAGGCGGCGATGACCTCGCGCGGCGGATTCAGGTGCGTGATGCCGGCGTCCTGGATCGTGACCCCGAGGTGGTAGTCTTGCAAGCGCTGCTGGGTCTGCGCCACCAGCCAGCGCGGCAGCTCGCCCTTGCCGCGCAACAGCACGTCATCCACGGTCCGGCCCGCCACCCACTCGGCGAGCACCGTTTCCGCGGCGCGGGCGATCAGCCCGTCCACCTGGTCGGCGTGGATAAGGAACGCGACCACCTCATCCTCGTTCACGCGGTAGTCGATGACGGCCTGGATGTTGACGAGGTTGTGGTCGCCGGTGAGGAGCTGGCCGGCCGGGGTGATGTCACTCGATTCGCTATCCCCGGCGTAGCCGAGTGTGACGCGGCGCACGCGGTCCACCGCCACCCGGTCCACCCGGTCGATGCCCCAGGGCAGGCCGATGTACAGCCCCGGTCGCGGGCGGTCATCCAGCACGCGGCCGAAGCGGCGCACCACCGCCACCTCGCCCGGCTGCACCTGCGTCACTCCGGTGAGCAGCCACGCGCCGAGCGCCAGCACCAGCAGGCCAAGGAGGTAGCGCACCTCACTGCCCTCCCTTCGGCGCGCCCTTGGCGTTGCTGTTCTCGGCGCCGGGCGGCAACGGCAGCCCGGTGATGCGGCCCGGCGTCGGCGAACCGCTCGGCCCCGGCGGCTGGAACAGCAGGTCGAAGATGGGGCGGTGCGTCGAGAGGAGCAGGACCGTCTTGTTCTCGCCGAGAATGCTCTGCATCTTCTCGAGCTTCTTGAGGAAGACGTAGAACTCGGGATCCTGACTGTGGGCGCGGTTGCGAATCAGGTCGGCCTCGGTCTCGGCCTGGCCCTTGAGGATGCGCTCCTCGGCGCGGGCCTTCGCCAGCAGCTCGCGCTGCTTCTCCTCAGCCGTGCTGCGGATGTTCTGCGCGAGTTTCAGCCCCTCGCTGCGGTAGTATTCCGCCTTGCGATTGCGCTCGCTGGCAATGCGGTCGAAGATCTTTTGCCGAACCCCGCTCGGGTGGTTGAAGCGCCGCAGCCGCACGTCCACCAGCTCGACGCCGTACTCCTGCCGCGTCTGTGTTTGCAGCCCGTCCAGCAGCTGCTTCCGCAGACGCTCCATCGTGGCATCGACCTTGTGCTCGCCCGTCGGCAGCGTCTCGATGTTGACGAGGTCGCTCATCGGCAGCTGGCCGACGAGGGCGCCGAGCTGGCTGTTGACCCGCTGGCCGAGGATCGCCTGCGCGCGTTCCGGCGTGCCGATGCGGCGCACGAACCGATCGACCGCCGTCGCGTCCTGGTCCTTGCCGACGATGCGCCAGCAGACGAACGCCTCGACGGTGAGCGTCTGATCGATGGTCTTGCCCTGGGCGTCGTGGGTGAGCAGCTCGGTCGCCGGCAGGTCGAAGTACTGCAACCGGCGGTCGAGGCTCTGGACCGACTGGATCGGCCACGGCCAGCGGAAGTGCAGGCCCGCCTCGCTCGCGCGGGCGCCCCCGTCGTAGGTTTCGACGGGGGCGCCGAACTGGGTCACGTAGGCGAACGCCGTCGGATCGACGGTGAAGACCGACATGCGCACGAGGACCGCGAGCAGGACCAGACCGAGAAAGCCCAGGAAGATGCGCTTGACTGCAACCCTCTCTTGCGGCCGCGGGCGGCTTCGCGAGATGCCCCCGCGCAGGCCGCGAAGCTGCCCGCGGCCGAATCACTTCACGGCCCCTCGCCGTGCCCTTCCTGGCGCAGCGGGCCGCGGTCCGGCATGCCGCGGTCCGGCGGCAGCACCACCGGCAGCGGGATACGGAACTGATCGAGGTCGAACAGGAACAGGTGGCGCCGCCCCGGCACGCGGTCCGCATCGACCAGCACCATGTCGCGTCCGGTCAGCGCCCGACCGAGCGCCTCCCAGTAGAGCCGGAACTCGATCAGGCTGCCCTGGGCGGCCAGCGTCTCCGCCTGCCGGCGCTCGTAGGCGGCACACACCTCGTCGGGCGCCCTGCCCTCGAGCAACCCATCCACGGCGTCGAGGACAAGGGGCCACTTCTTCTCGAACGGCAGCTGCCGCCGCGCCCGGCTCCACGCCAGGAACCGCGTCTGGTCTGCCTCGGCCTGCTTGACCGTCTCGGTTCGCGCCGCGCGCGCCTTCGCAACGACCTCCGTCGCGTCCGCCTCCGCCTTGCGCTCCATGCTGAGCGCGGCGGCCTGGGCGTCGTTGACCATCTTGTCGCGCTCCTCCATGGCGCGGGCGACCTCGTGGTAGGCGCTCACCACCTCCGCTGGCGGGTGCAGGTCGTGCAGCGCGAACCCGTCCAGCGCGATGCCGAGCCCGTAGGCTCCGCAGCGCTCGCCGAGATCCCGCAGCACCTCCTTCTGGAACTGCTGGCGCTTCGTCGTGAGCAGATCCAGGAACGGCCGGCCAGCGATCAGCCGGCGCAGCACCGACTCTGTTCCGGCCCGCACCACCTCGTCCGCGTCGCGCACCTGGAACAGGTAGACGTGCGGATCGGTGATGCGATACCGGACCGTCGCCTGCACCTCGACCAGGTTGCCGTCGCCGGTGATCATGACCGATTCATCCGGCATGCGCTTCACGTCCCCGCCGTGGGCGCTCGCCCAGCCGAGCGGCTGCGCGGTGGGGGCGGCCCCGGCGGTGGTGCGGAAGCCGACCTCGACGGTGCGGATGCGTTCGGGCTGCACGCGCACAATCCGCTCCACCGGCCACGGCATGCAGTAGTGAAGCCCCGGTTCCAGATTCCCCACCGGGCGCCCAAAGCGCAGCACCACCCCGCGCTCGTCCGGACCGATCCGGGTGTAGCCGCTCAGGGCATAACCGGCGACGAGTAGCACCAGCAGGCCCGCGAGAATCGGCCGCCACCGATGGCTTATCCAGTGCAGGAACTCGTCGAAGTTGAGGTAGCGCTCCATCCACGAATCGATGTCGCGGAAGGTGCGGCGCAGCCGCGCCACCGACGGACTCGACTGAGGCCGCTCAAACCAGAGCAGACGCATCGAGTTGAGCAGCACCGCCAGCGAACCGAGCTGGTGGTAGATGACGGCAACGATCGGCGACTGCTTGTAGGCCGCCTCGGACTGGGCTAGCAGCGGCAGAACCCAGGCGGTCGCGACGATGCCAACCGCGTTGACGCCGAACGCGAAGAACAGGATGTTCTGGCGGATGATGCGGACGGTTTCGCGCGACAGCTTCAGCAGTAGCGGCAGCGGCCGGAGCGGCGCCCCCATCAGGACCACGTCGCCCGCCTCGGCCGCGACGTCGGCGGCGGCCCCGACCGCGAGGCCGACATCCGCCCCCGCCAGGGCCGGCGCGTCGTTGATGCCGTCCCCGACCATCGCCACCTTCCGGGGCGCTGCATCGGCGGGTGCGCGCAGACGGGCGAGGAGTTCCGCCTTCTGCTCCGGCAGCAACTCGGCGTGAACGTCAGTAATGCCGACCGCCTCGGCAACGACGCGGGCTGCCGGCGTGCGGTCGCCCGTGAGCAGCGTGATGTCGGCGATTCCAAGGCGGCGCAGCTCCGCGACGATCTCGGCCGCTTCCGGCCGGACCGTGTCGCGCGCCCCGACCGCGCCGAGAAGTACGCCGTCGCGCGCCACCAGCAGGGCCGTCTGGCCGGAGGCGTCAAGGCGCTCCAGCAGGGCGACGGCCTCGGCCGGCACCGGGATGCCCTGCTCCTCCAGCAGGCGGCGCGTCCCGACGACGATCCGGCGCCCCGGTCCGTGTGGCAGCGGGTGGGGGGCGGTGCCGGGTTCGGCGATGCCCGCGCTGACCGGCTCCGGCGTCCGTTCGCGCGCCACCACCGTGACGCCGGCCCCGGGATGCGCCAGAAAATCCTCTGCCACGTCGAGCGGGAGGTGGCGCGCCTGTGCCTCGTGCAGGATAAGCCGCGCGAGCGGGTGTTCGCTGCGCTGCTCGGCGGTTGCGGCGGCGCGCAGCACCTCGTCGGGGGAGGCGTCGCCCAGCGGCAGCACGTCGCCCAGCTGCAGGCGCCCCTCGGTCAGCGTGCCCGTCTTGTCGAACGCGCACGCCTCGACCGCAGCCAGTCGCTCCAGCGCCGACCCGCCCTTGATGAGCACTCCCGTCCCTGCGAGCCGGCCCAGGGCGGCGATGACGGCGGCGGGCGTGGCGAGGATCAGGGCGCACGGGCACGCGACCACCAGCACCGCCAGGGCGGGCAGGCCGGCGAGTTCCAGCGGGCCGAGGTTCGGCGACTCCGGCGGCGGGCGCAGCCAGCCCTGACTGTAGCCGGCGAAACCGACCAGGAACGTGAGCGCCGCCAGGCCCAGCACCACCGGGAGGAAGTACCGCGCCAGCCGGTCGGCGGTGCGCTCGACCTGGCCCTTGTCCTTCAGCGCGCGGGCGGTCAGTTCCAGGACGCGGCCGGCGACGGTGTGCTCGGCAACGCGCACCGCGTCGATCGTCAGCGCGCCCGCCTGGTTGAGCGACCCCGCCAGCACCTCGTCGCCCGGCCCGCGGTCCACCGGCAGGCTCTCGCCGGTCAGCGCGCTGGCGTCCACCGCCGACCGCCCCTCGACCACGACGCCGTCAACCGGGATGCGTGCCCCCGGTTTGACCACGACCCGGTCGCCGACCTTCAGCTCGCTCGTGAGGACGCGCACCTCCTGCCCGTCGCGCAGCAGCCAGCAGCGGCGCGGGAACACCTCGACGAGCTGGCGGATCGCCCGCTGCGTCCGCGCGAAGGTGAACCCCTCCAGGCACTCGCCGAGCAGGCCGATGAAGACGACCTCGGCGGCGACCAGCGGCTCGCCGAGGACGATGGCGGCGACGCAGGCAATGGCCAGCGCCAGGTCGGCGCCGAGGCGGCCCTCGAACAGGCTCTCCAGCGAGGTGAACAGGATGCGCGCCCCGCCGAGGATGGCGGCGAGCATGGCGAGGCGGTAGCCGAACACTTGCACCGGCAGGAACAGATCCAGACCGATCAGGACCGCCATCAGGCCGGTGAGCGCGTAGAGAGAGACGTTGCTCTCGGGAGCGAGGGTGGCGTCAACGTGAGAGATCTCGCGGTGCATGCTCGGCCGGCGCGGATGGGGGAGGCGGGTCGGGCGTCGATCACGGCGGGCGACGTCTCGGGAGTCCCGGACTCGAACCCGTCTCCCGGGATGAAGCGGCCGGGCGGTGGGTCGAATTCGCCGCGGCGCCGCTAACTCATCAGGCTAGAACGAGGCGCGGGGTCTGTCAAGCGCCTGCGCCGCTCGCCCTTCCCTGGCGCAGGGACAAGGTGTTCTGGAAAGTCCACGGGCTGCGTCCTGTGGGTGAAGCGCTGGAGACTTCCCCCACGGGACGCAACCCGTGGGCTTTGAAGAGCCCCTTGCACACCCTCCTCCTTGTGCCCCGGCGCGGGCCGCGCTGTTCGCAGACCGCCGGCCGGCGTACAACCTCAGGATGACCGCATCGACTCCGGGGGCCGGGTCCGCGCGAGCCGTGCGGCCGGTTTGGGGGGAACTCTTATGCGAGCACAGCGATTCGTGTTCCTGGGTGCCGCCTGCCTGTGTGCCGCCAGTCTCGGACTGGTCGAGGCCGGCGACAAGGGCGGATGGAAGGTGCTGTTCGACGGCAAGAGTCTGGAAGGCTGGCAGAACGGCTCGGGCAAGGCGCCGGGCGCCGGCTGGGTCATCGAGGACGGCGCAATGGTCCGCCGCAAGGGGGCCGGCGACATCTGGACGAAGGGCCGGTACGGAGATTTCGTCCTCGATCTGGAGTTCAAGACCACCGGCAACAGCGGCGTGTTCATCCGCACCGACAAGATCAACAGCCCGGTGCAGACCGGCATCGAGGTCCAGGTCGATAACCCCTCGGCGAAGCCGGGCAAGCACAGCCTTGGAGCGTTCTACGACCTGGTCGCTCCGAAGAGCAACCCGGCGAAGAAGGGGGAGTGGAACCGGATGGTGATCACGGCGAAGGGTCCGCTGCTCAAGGTCGAGATGAACGGTGAGACAATCGCCGAGATGAACCTCGACCGCTGGACCGAGGCGGGCAAGAACCCCGACGGCACCAGGAACAAGTTCAAGGTGGCCCTGAAGGACTTCAAGCGCGAGGGCCACATCGGGTTCCAGGACCACGGCGCCGTCGTGATGTACCGCAACGTGAAGCTGCGCCCCCTCGACGGAGCGAGCAAGGGGAAGTGAGGAGTTGGAGCCAAAGCCCACGGGTAACGTCCCGTTACCTGTGGGCTTTGGCTCCCTCTCTTTCTCCCCACTCCCCCTCCTCACGCCTCACACGCAGGGGTGGGGTTCACCGTCCCTTCGGCGGCTCCTCGGGATAGACGTCGGGCAGGACGTTCGCCTGCACCGGCATGGCGGGCAGTTCGAGGGAACTGTCGTCGCAGGCCGCCGCGTGTTTATTCACCGCGTTGGCGACGTCTCTGGCATCGAGGTGCTGGGTGTGCTCGTCCGGCAGGACCGGCGCGGCGTCGGGGCCGAAGTGGACGCGGAACTTGAAGCTGGCGATCATTATCTGGTCGTTGGGAAGCAGGGCGGCGCGGCGGATGCGCTGACCGTTGACGCGCGTCCCGTTCGTGCTGCCGAGGTCGCGAAGGAGCAGCAGGCCGTCGGTTTTGACGAGGATGCAGTGCAGTTTCGAGACGCTCTTGTGATCCAGGCGGAGATCGCACTCTTCCTTGCGGCCAACGAGGGTGAGATCCTTCTGGACCTCGATCGTCTCGCCGCCGTCCAGGGGAATGAGCTGGGCACGCATGGTCGGCCTCGCCACTCGGGGTATGCGGCCAGTGCCCAGGGCACAGCTGCACGGGCAGCGCCACCTCCGCCTACATCCTACCGGCGCGCGGCGCGCAATCCAAGCGCTGAATCGCCGCCGTGCCGTGACAAGGTGACCGCAGTAAGCCCGCGGGCCGCGCCCCGTGGGCCGAGCCGCCAACTGGGCTTGCTTCGGCCACCTTGTCACCTTGTCGCGAAAAGGGGGCATGGATGTCCATCCAGCTGGCACACTTCGTTCAGCGCTACCCGCCCGCCCTGGGCGGGTCCGAGGCGTATTTCGCCCGCCTTGGAACATACCTGCATGGGTGCGGCGACCGCGTCACCGTGTTCACGACGACGGCGCTTGACCTGGAGGCGTTCTGGAATCCGCACGCGCGCCAGTTCCCGGCGGGCGTCACGGACGATGGGGGCGTAACGGTACGGCGCTACCCGCTCGCCCACTTTCCCGCCCGCCGGTACATCCTCCAGGCGCTGTCGCTGATGCCGGTCGCGCCGATTGCGCGGCTGGCGCTGCCGTGCAACCCGATCTGCTGGCGGATGCGGCGCGACGCCTCCTGGTCCGTCGCCCGCTTCGACGCCGTCCACGCGACCGCCTTCCCGTACACCTGGCCGATCGCCTGCGGCCTGCGCCTGGCGCGGCGGCTGCGTGTGCCGTTCTTCCTGACGCCCTTCCTCCACCTGGGGAACCCGGACGACCCGCGCGACCGCACGCGCCGCGCGTACACCGCGCCAGCCCTGCTCTCCCTTGTCCGCGCGGCCGACGCCGTCTTCGTCCAGACCGGGGGCGAGCGCGATGCCCTCGTTCGACTCGGGTTGCCGGAGGCGCGCGTGGTGCTGCAAGGACTGGGGGTTGCTCCGGCGGAATGTACCGGCGGCGACCGCGCGGCGGCCCGTCGCGCCTGGGGAGCAGAGCCGGCGGACGTGGTGGTCGGACATCTGGCGAATAATAGTGAGGAGAAGGGCACGGTGGACCTGCTGAGGGCGGCGGCCCGGCTGTGGGAGGGCGGCGAGCGGTTTCGGGTCGTGCTGGCCGGGCCGGAGATGCCGAACTTCCGCCGCTTCTGGCAGGGCTTTGCGCCCGGCGGGCTCCCGGTCCGGAGGCTCGGGGTGCTGACCGACACGCAGAAGCGCGACTTCTTCGCCGGGCTGGACGTTTTCGCGCTGCCGAGCCGGTCCGACTCGTTTGGACTGGTGCTGCTCGAGGCGTGGGCGAACGGACTGCCGAACCTGGCGTACCGGGCGGGCGGTGTGGCGGACCTGGTACGCTCGGAGCGCGACGGTCTGCTCGCTCGCTGCGGCGACGTGAGCGGTCTGGCGGCGGCGCTGGGGCGCTTGACCCGCGACGTGGACCTGCGGCGCCGGCTCGGTGAGGCGGGCCGAGAACGGCTCGGGCGAGAGTTCCGGTGGGACGACAAGCTGTCGCTGGTACGGCGCGTGGTGCTGGAAACGATCCGGACCCGCAGCGCCGGCGGACGGCTGGGAAGCCCGTCTCTCGCCAGTGCTGCGGGTCCAGACGCGCCCGGTCACTGATTGTTGGCCGCCTGGAGCAGCACAAAGTTCGTGCCGCCCTGCGGGGTGCGCACCTGCAGCAGGAGACCCTTTTGCAGCGATCCGCGGTTGAGCGCCTCGCGCGCCGTCGCCGCACTGGTCACCGCCTGGCGGTCCACCTGGGTGATCAGCATGCCCTGGCGCAGTCCGGCCGTGGCGGCCACGCTGCCGGGCTCGACGCGGGTGATCACTGCCCCCTTCAGGTTGGCCTTGTAACCCAACTCCTGGGCGACCTTGCCGGTGAGGTCGGTTACCTCGACACCGACCTTATCGACGCCGAGCGCTTCCTGCTCCTCGCCCTGGCCGCGCGGCGCCGGCGACTGGGCGACGCCGAACTGGTCCGGCTGCTCCTCGATCGTCACCTGCAGCTGCTGCGTCTTGCCGTCGCGGACGACCGCCACCGGAACCGCCTTGCGGAGGGCAAGACCGGCCACGATGGTTTGCAGGCTCCGGCCGCTCTTGACTTCCTTGCCGGCGATGGCGGTGATCGCGTCCCCGCCCTTGAGGCCGGCCCTGGCCGCGGGCGTGTTCTCGAACACCTCGCCGACAAGCACCCCGACTCCCTTCGGCAAGCCGAGTCGCTCGGCCACGGCCGGCTCAATCTCGCGGATCTGCACGCCGAGGTAGCCGCGGTGAACGACGCCGTCCTTGATCAGCGACTTCATGATGGTGCGGGCCAGATTGCTCGACACGGCCAGGCCGACCCCCTGGAACCCGCCGCTGCGGCTCTTGATGGCGGTGTTGATGCCGATCACCTTGCCCTCCAGGCTGACGAGCGGTCCACCGCTGTTGCCCGGATTGATCGGGGCGTCGGTCTGCAGGAAGTCCTCGTACATCGACAGGTTCAGGCCGTTACGCCCCTTGGCGCTGATGATGCCGTGCGTCACCGACCCGGCCAGGCCGAACGGCGCGCCGACCGCCAGCACGCGGTCGCCGATCTCCATCTGGTCGCTGTCGCCCAGTTCCAGTGCCGGCAGATCCTTCGCCCCCTTCAGGCGGACAATCGCCAGATCGGTCTTGCGGTCCCCCTTGATGTCCGACGACGTGAACGTGCGGCCGTCCTGCAGCTGGACGACGACCTCACTGGCTCCGTTGACGACATGGAAGTTCGTCAGCACGATACCGCTGGAATCGACCACGACCCCGGACCCGAACGCGCGGCGCGGCGATTCCGGCGTCATGTCCAGCGGCCCCTTGCCGAACTCTTCAAAGAAGCGCCGGAATTCCTCGGGCACGTTCGGGTCGTTAAAGCGGGGCGCGTTGAACCGAGGCGCGCGCGGGGTGGAAGCCTTGGCGGCGGCCAGCGCCTTCGCCTCGATGCTGACGACGGCCGGCAGCACCTTCTTGACGATGCCGCGGTACGACGTCAATTCCTTTGGGATCGGGGGGATCGCCGGATCCTGGCCGTGCAGGACCGGACTGATCAGGTAACCGCCGGCGGTGGCGCCGGCCACGAGGCAAACGAGGGCAACAGTCCATCGCTGTTTCATCGCGTGGAAACCTCCTGTGCAAAGAACCGCCGACTCCGGCCGGCTGGCCGGGTCGGTACGAGGGTAGAAAGAAAAACCGGAACCCGTTCATCCAGCTCGCACCAGGGTTGGGGCAAGGAGGGGTAGGGTGCAAGGAGCCTTCCAAAGGCCCCGGGCGGCGGTCCGTGGGCCAGGCGCGCGCGACCTGGCCCACGGGACGCCGCCCGTTGGCGTTGAACCTGGCACCTTGCCCTCCATCCTTCGTGAGCTTGCACCAGCACGGTCGGAACTTCCTCCACCATCGGCCACCGGGCGGACCGGGAGCCAGGCCGGGACATGGGGGCGGCAGGTGAGGGTTGCTGGGCAATACCCGTGGGGGGCTGCGACTGGGAACCCGTCCAGATGTTCCGAAGGGTCCTTCTTTATCTTACGCACCAGGCGACATGAAGGAGCGCGGCTGCGGACAAATTTCCTCCCACGCTCGCCCGGAGAGGCCGGGGAGCGCCCGGGCATGAGGCTCCCACCGATTCGACTTGATTCTTTTTTTCGCTCAAGTTATCTGACCCGTCCTCACATGGATTGCTCAGTCCCGGCGGCGCCACGACTCGGTTGCCGCGTATGTACCGCCCACGGCTCATCGGGGGAGTCGGGCACTGTCATCGGATTGGGGGAGAGAATCATGCGTCAGCCCGCCGTCAAGCGAACGGCCAGCGGTTTTCTCGCCAGGCCCCGGGCGCTCGCCGCCCTGTCCTGCCTGGGCCTGCTGCTCGCGCCCGCACTCGGCTACCTGAGCGGCCTCAACCTCGCGGCCCAGGGGCCGGGGGGGCAGCTGCCGCCCAGGAGCTACATGAACAAGAGCGTGTTCTACCTGCCGATCCACATCGACGAGCGTGCCCGCGCGAATCTGCGCGAGATTCAGCTGTATGTGAAGGACAACCCGACCATGCCGTGGCGGCCGGCCGACAAGGCCCAGCCGTCGGCGTCGGTCTTCCCGTTCCGCCCGCCGCAGGACGGGGAATACTGGTTCACGGTCGTCACGGTCGATCGGGCCGGCCGGCAGATGCCGCCGGACGTCAGCCGCGAGGCTCCGGGCGTGATCGTCGTCCAGGACAGCCAGAAGCCGCAGATCGTCGTCCGCCCGCTGCCGCCGGCCGCGGACGGGCAGCACGTCCAGTGCGAGGTGCAGGACGCCAACCCGGATCCGAGCCGGACGCGCGTCGAGTACCAGACGGCCGACCAGGTGTGGCGCGCCGCCGACCCGGTCCCCGGCCGGCCGAACACGTTCTGCATCCCGCAGCAGGCGATGCATACCGGCATGGTCAAGGCGCTCGCCGCCGACCGCGCCGGGAACGTCAGCGAGCAGGTAATCAACATCAGCCACGTCGCGATGTCGCCGCACGTCGGCGGCCCGCCGCGTCCGCTCCCGAACTCCCTGCCGGGCGGGCCGGTCGCGCCGGCGCCGAGTCCTGGCGTGCTGCCGCCGACCGGGCAGGGGCCGGCTCAGGGGGTCGTCCGCGCCGGCGGCCTCGACTCCGGGCATGGGGTCGTCACGACGGCAGCCCAACTGCCGGCCGTCGGCGGCGACCGGCCGATCGACAACCAGCCCCGGCGCGTGCCGAGCCCCCCGGACATGCCCGTCCCCGGCAACGCGGGCGAGGCGAATGTGGGCTCGTCGCGGCCGCAGCCGGACCACTTCGGCCAGCCGCGCCCGCCGCGGGGCGTGGGCAGTAACGTCCCCGTCACCCGCAGGGTGGTGAACCACAAGCACGTCACCCTCGAATACCAGCTGGAGGCGGTCGGCGCCAGCGGCGTCGGGAAGGTCGAGGTGTACGTCACCGGCGATCAGGGCCAGAGCTGGCAAAAGCTGTGCGAGGACACCGACCACCGCAGCCCGGTCGAGATCGACCTGCCCGGCGAGGGGGTCTACGGCGTCAGCCTGGTGGTGAGCAACGGACGCGGGTTCGGCGGACAACCGCCGGCCCCCGGCGACACGCCGGACTGGTGGATCGAGGTCGATTCGACCCCGCCGGTGGCCGAGCTGTACAGCCCACGGCCCGGTGCCGGACAGGACGCGGCCGCCCTGCTGATCACCTGGAACGCCCGGGACAAGAACCTCACGGCCGAGCCGGTCGATCTGTTCTACGCGGTCAACCGCGAGGGGCCGTGGACGTCGATCGCCCGGGGCGTCAAGAACGACGGCCGGTATCGCTGGGTGGTGCCGCAGGAGATCGGCAAGCTGGTGTTCGTCCAGATGGTGGTAACCGACAAGGCGGGCAACACGTACAAGTGCCACACGGCCCAGGCGGTGGCGCTGGACGACGGATCGCGGCCGCGGGCCCATGTGATCGACGCCGCTCCGCCGACCTCCAAGCTCCCGCCGTCGGGGAACTGACCGGCGGTGGTGACTCGGGAATGACCAGGCAGGTGGCCGCGCCTGGAACCGGCCCGCGGGTCGAACCCGCGGGTCGGTTCGCATTCTGTCGGTCCGGACCTTTCACCGGGATGGGGCGGGCGCGCTTGCCGACCGGCAAGCGCG
>JADLBT010000151.1 GCA_020847555.1 Gemmataceae bacterium | reverse complement strand
CCGAGGAGTGCGGCCACCACACCATCTTCCCCGGTGTGACCGTGCGCACCAGCGCCGCCGAGCGGATGATGCTGTCGCTGGTGGATCTGGAGCCGCACACCGTCGTCGAGGAGCACAGCCACCCGCACGAGCAGGTCGGCATGGTCGTCGAGGGGCGGGCGGTCTTCCACGTCGGCGGCGAGGCGAAGACGCTTGGCCCCGGCGACATGTACCGCATCCCCGGGAACGTTCGCCACCGGGTCGTCGCGCTGGACCAGCGCGTCAAGGCGCTCGACATCTTCTGCCCGATCCGGGAGGACTACCTCTGACCGGCGCCCCGCGTACGATAACCCGCGACGTGGCCCGCCGCCCCTGCCGGACCGGGTGACTCGAGGTGTTGATGCCTGTCTACATCGCGTGCAGTTCGTGTGGGCGGAAGTTGCGCGTGCGGACCGACCTCGCCGGCCGCACGATCCGCTGCCCCGGCTGCCAGGCGCGCTTCATCGCCCAGCCGATCGAGGGAGGGGAAACGCCGTCCGGGACCGACTCGGTGAGCGCCGAGGCGGACGCCGGACCGACCACACCTCAGCCGGGGTCGGGCACGCAACCGCCAGCGACGGACGACGACGCCCCCACGGCCCGGCGTGCGGTCGGGGCGCCGGTTCCGGAGGCGTTGGCCAGGGCCGTGACCGCGGCCCCGGCGCAACCGCGGGTGGCCGTGCCTCAGCCCGAGCCCGTCCCGGAGGAGCCGGTCGAAAAGGCGCCGAGCGCTCCGCCGATCCCGACGCCGTTCGAGATGCCGGCTCCTCGGGTGTTCCTGGTGCTCGGACTGGTGCTGCTGCTCGGCGTGCTCCTCGGCCTGGCCGGCGCGTGGTGGGTCAGCGCGGGGATGCGCGGGGTAACTGGTTGACCAGCCCGGCGCTGGCGCTCCGGGCTGGCAGAGATAGGGTGCCTAAACGAGATCCAGGCGGCGCTTGGCCATGCGGGCGCGGTTGCAGTCGCCGCACACGCCCCGAATCACGAACGTGTGGCCGGTGGCCTGGAACCTGTGCTTGCGGCAAATCTCCTGAATGATCTCTTCGATCGCCGGCTCCTGAAACTCGATCATCTGCTGGCACTGCTGGCAGTGCATGTGCTCGTGCTGCGGGTAGCCGTAGTCGTGCTCGTAGACGGTCCGCGTACCGAGTTCCACTCGGCGGAGCAGTCCCGCGGCCACCAGTTTCGCGAGCGTGCGGTAGACGGTCGATCTGCTGACCTGGAACCCCTCACGCTTCAACTCATCGATCAGCTGATCGGCGTCGAAGTGGTTGTGTTTGCTGAAGACGAAGCGCACCATGTCGCGCTGCTGATCGGTGTAGCGCTGCGGGCGCGGCCGGCTGGCGAGGTACTCGCGAAACTTATCTTCCGGGCTCTGCGAAACGGTCACCGCTTGTAGCTGCACGATAGATACTCCTCGGCTCACGGGAGGAAGTCCCACCGCCAGCCGGCCGGCTGCTGCGGCCGGCGGTGGGTTTCGCCTCAGTCGCCCGCCTCGTCCAGACGCTTCAGAAGCCGCTCCAGAGCGCTCTCCCACTTCTCGGGGGTGTCGTACGTCCCCGCGGCGATCTCGCGTCGAACTTCCTCCACCAGGCCCGCGCGGAACAGCGGTTCGTCATCGCCCTGCCGCGTTGCCTTGCGGGGGGGTAGTTCGGGCTCCGCCATGTGCCACCAGTTCCGGGTGCCGGTGATCGGGCCTTCCAGACAGGTCGGATTGTGTGTTCGCATGGGTTTCTCCCCTGCCTGCGGGCTGAGGTGCGGGTATGCCCGCGCCGACAGGTTCATTTTAATGGATAGGGATCGATCGAATCAACCCACGGGCCGCCAGGACGTGTACGGGCAGCCGGAACGGTGATGGGTCACACAGGTCTCCCCGGGAAGTTGCTGACGGCTACTGTTCGCTTGCTCACATCCCGCCGTTCTACTCTCAGTATCGTCGCCCCCTGGAGCAAGATTTAGGCAATTTCGGCGGGGCACGACGCGGAGCGGGCGGCCGGGTGCCGGTCCTGGCACGGGGGCCGGTGTCCCCCACGCTGCGGACCGGACGGAGGATGACGAGGTTCCGGACCAGGTTTGCTAACCTATTGTAAAAAAATAGCTTGCGGTCAATCGTGTGCCGTGGGCGAGGTCGGCCGCCGCTTGACCATGCGCAACGTGTTCCCCCGCTCGCCGCGCGGGCAGCAGCTCAGCTCGTCCATGAGAGCACGCATCAGGAAGACGCCCCGGCCGCCCACGCGCAGCTCCGTCGGGTCCAGGTGCGGGACGGCGGAGATGTCGAAGGGCTCCCCCTCATCGAGGAACGACAACTCGAACGCATCGGCGCGGAGCTGACACTGGATCTGGAGGTGGGCGTCCGGTCGGTCCTGGTGGGCGTGGCGGATGATGTTACTGACCGCCTCGGTGGTGGCGAGCACCACGGCGTGAACCGTGCTTCTGTCCAGCCCATAAGTCTGAGCAACGGCCTCGACAAAGGCCCGCGCGACCGAGAGCATGTGCAGATCACTGGGCAGAGTTAGCGTTAACCGTGGGCTGTCCGAGGCCATGGTTTCCTCCACGCATGCGTACCGGGCGGCGGCGCCACGGCTCCTTTGCGGTCGGCCCACCGCGCCGATTCAGGGGGCGCAGGAATCATACACCGGCAACCAAGTGTCCGGCAAGCGGGCGCGACGAATTCCGCGGCGGGCAACTGCGCTCAACCTCGGTCCCGACAGCAAGTTCCGCAACCAGAACGGGGCGGACGGCCCAGGGGGGCGACGCTCGCCGGGCCACCGGAGCTGACCTCCCCTGGCCGGCGCACGTTTCTCACCTATAACAACTCTTGACGACCAGCCCAGTTGATGGAGTCGCCCGGGAAGGATGCCCCTGACGTCGTAGCCCCTCCAGGTTCCTCCACGGGAACCCTGCGGCGCCTGGTGTGTCTGTCTATAATACCTACAGGAAGTTGTCGTTGGCCTGACGGCGCTTACCCCGCAAGACCGGAAGGGACGACGGATCCGGGGTTCCACCTGCCCCTTGCCGTTCATTTGTCGCGAACACTTCCTGAACGGATGTCCAATTCCGAGCAGGGAATGCGTCTGCGCCGTACATTCGATCGGAACGAGAGACAGGACCGAACCATGAAAACGGACCGCAACCCCACCTGGGCGGCCGGCCGCCAGCGTCAACCCGTTGCTTCCGCAGGAACTCCTCGGCGAAAGGGAAAGCGGGCGGACGGCCTGTTCGAGGAACCTGCAAACATCGCCCGGACCGCCGACGGGTACGAAGAGGCCCGCCGCGAGGAGTTCGCCGCACGCGCCGGGGACGATGAGGCCGCGGCCCACATGGAGGAGGCCGACGAGGGGACGAATGGGCCGGACGACGCGCTCGGCCTGTACCTCCGGCAGATGGGCGCGATCCCCCTGCTCAACCGCAACGAGGAACTGGCCCTCGCCCGCAAGCTCGAACTGGCGCGGCAGCGCTACCGCCGAGCGGCCCTGTCGAACTGGCTGACGCTGGTGCGCGTGGCGGACGTCTTCGAGCGCGTGCAGGCCGGCAAACTGGCCCTGGATCCGACCATCGACGTGGTTACCAGCCTGGGCCTGAGCCGGAACCAGATCGTCGCACGCATGCCGCACAATCTGCGCACTCTGCGGCATGTGCTCACGGCGTCGGGTGCCACGTTCAAGATGCTGCGGCGGACCATGTCGGCCGCGGGACGGCACCGGGTCCGCCGCAGCCTGCTGCGCCAGCTCGCCAAGGCGATCCGCCTGGTCGAGGAGCTGTCGCCGCGTACCGAACTGCTGGAGAAGCTGACCGAGGATCTGGGGGGCTGGTCGGAACGGCTGGCGGAGGTGGAGAGAGAGATCGCGTCCTGCGGGCGGTCGGCGGCCGACCGCGAGCGGCAGACCCGGCTGGTCAAGCAGCTGCGCGACCTGTCGCAGGAGGCGCGCACCACCCCCGAGGAGTTGGCCGGGCTGCTGCGCGTGATCGAGCGCCGGTACACCGCCTACAAGCAGGCCCGGCGCGAACTGGCTGAGGGCAACCTGCGGCTGGTCGTGTCGATCGCCAAGCGGTATCGCGGCCGCGGACTGGCGTTCGCCGACCTGATCCAGGAGGGCAACCGCGGGCTGATGCGGGCGGTCGATAAGTACGAGCACCGGATGGGGTTCAAGTTCGGCACCTACGCGACGTGGTGGATCCGCCAGGGCATCACCCGCGCCCTGGCCGATCACGCCCGGACGGTGCGCGTCCCGTGCCACCAGGTCGGGACGCTGGCGGCGATGGAGCGGGTGCGGGGCGAGCTGGCGGTCCAGATTGGCCGCGAGCCGACGGTCGAGGAGATTGCCGCGGCGCTCGGTGTCACCGAGGAGGAGACGCGCTCCCTCCGCGTGGTGGCCCGGCACCCGGTCAGCCTGCACGAACCGCTTGGCGGTGAGGGCGAGCGGTCCCTGGGCGACTTCCTGGACGACCCCGGCGCCATCAACCCCGGCCAGACGGTCGATCAGCACCTGCTGCGCGAGCGCATTGCCGAGGTGCTGCGGTCGCTGACGCCGCGCGAGCGCGAGGTGATCGAGCTGCGCTTCGGTCTGAAGGACGGCCAGCCGCGGACGCTCGACGAGGTGGCGCGGACGTATGGCATCACCCGCGAGCGCATTCGCCAGATCGAGGCGCGCGGGCTGGTGAAGCTTCGCCAGCCGATTCGCAGCAAGCGTCTCGTCGGCTTCGCCGAAAGCGACTGACCTCGGAGCGCGCCCCAGACCCTGATGCGCTGGAGTCCCCGTGAGCGAGCAAGCCTTTTTCCGCCTGGACGGCAGGGTTGCGCTGGTGACCGGCGGCGGCCAGGGCATCGGCGAGGCGATCTGTCGTCGCCTGGCCGCCGCCGGCGCGCGTGTCGGCGTCCTCGACCGCAGCGCGGCCAGCGCTGCCCGCGTGGCCGACGCGATCGGCGGGACGGCGCTGATCGGCGACGTGACGTCTGAGGATGACATCCGGCGCCTCGTGGGGGAGTTGGAGCGCCGCACCGCTGGCCCGCTGGACATCCTGGTCAACAACGCCGGCATCGTTGGCAAGGCCGGGCGGATCTGGGAGCTGTCGCGGGCCGATCTGGAGGGGGTGATGGCCGTCAATCTGACGGCCCCGTTCCTGCTGTCCCGGGCGGTGGTGCCGGGGATGCTGCAGCACCGCTACGGGCGCATCGTCAACGTCGCCTCGATCGCCGGCAAGGAGGGCAACCCGACGCTCGGCCCGTACTCGGCGAGCAAGGCAGCCCTCATCGCGCTGACGAAGTCGTTGGCGAAGGAGCTGGCCGGGCAGGGCGACCTGACCGTCAACGCGATCAGCCCGGCGGTGATCGCGACCCCAATCCTGGAAGGCATTCCGCAGGCGACCATCGACTACATGGTGTCACGCATCCCGGTCGGCCGCACCGGCAAGCCGGAGGAGGTCGCGGCGCTGGTTCACTTCCTCGCCAGCGCCGAGGCGAGTTTCACGACCGGGCAGTGCTACGACATCAGCGGCGGCCGCGCGACGTATTGAGCCCCCGCACCCCCCTGCCCCCTCTCCCACCAGGGGAGAGGGGGAGAAGGGAGGTGCGGGGGGCCGTCGGATCAGAACTCGATTCCCTGCTGCGCCTTGACGCCGGCCTTGTAGTGGTGCTTCACGGCACGAATCTCCGACACCGTATCCGCAAAGTCGCAGATAGCAGGCGGCGCCCCGCGTCCGGTCAGAACCACGTGCAGGTCGGGATCGCGGGCCTGAAGGCACGCGATCACCTCGTTCGGGTCGAGATACCCAAGTCGCTCGCTCATCACCACGTTGATCTCGTCGAGGATGACGAGATCGTACTTGCCGGACGCGATCGCGTCCTTGCTCACCTCCCAGATCTGGCGCGTCGTGGCGATGTCCTGCTCGCGGTTCTTCGTGTCCCAGGTGAAGCCGTCGCCCATTGGGCAAATGTCGATGTCGAGGCCGAGGTGGTCGGCGTGAGCGCGGAGCAGGTCGGCCAGCTTTTTCTCGCCGGTCTTCCACTTGCCCTTGATGTACTGCACCACGAAGACGCGCTGCCTGCTGCCGAGGGCGCGCCACGCCAGCCCGAGGGCGCTGGTCGTCTTGCCCTTGCCGTCCCCGGTCACCACGATCACCAGGCCGCGCCGCCGCTTGCCGCTCATCCTCACCGCCTTCGGAAGAACCGAGAACCAGGAACCAAACAGAAGGTCCGTGCTCTCTTTTGAATTTAGGTTCCGGTTCCTGTTTGGTCCTTTCTGTGCTTTTCAAGCCATTGCGGCCACGCCGGCCTCGGCCCGGAGGGCGTCGGCCTTGTCGGTCTGCTCCCACGTGAACTGGGCCAGGTCGCGGCCGAAGTGGCCGTGGCGGGCCGTCTCGCGGTAGATCGGCCGGCGCAGGTTCAGCGTCTCGATGATGCCGCGCGGCGTCAGCTTGAAGTGCCTGCGGATCAGTTCGACGAGCTGGTCCTCGGTGATGCCGTTCGGCGTCGTCCCGTTGGTCGTCACCCAGATGTTCAGCGGGTCCGGGTAGCCGATCGCGTAGGACAGCTGCACCTCGCACTGGGTCGCCAGGTCGGCCTTGACGATGTTCTTGGCGATGTACCGCGCCATGTACGCGGCGCTCCGATCGACCTTGGTCGGATCCTTGCCGCTGAACGCGCCGCCACCGTGCCGGCCGCGCCCGCCGTAGGTATCGACGATGATCTTCCGTCCGGTCAGGCCGCAGTCACCGTGCGGGCCGCCCATGAGGAAGTTACCGGTCGGGTTGATGTGGCAGCGGATGTGGTCGTCGCGGATTTCCTCCGGTGACATGCCCGGCAGGACCAGGGAGATGTCGCCCTTGACGAGGTCGTGCCACTCGGCCCGCAGGGTCGGCAGGATCAGCTTCTCGACCAGCACCTGCCGGGCCTTGTCGGCGAAGACGGTCTTGCCGTTCTTCTTCTCCATGACCGACTCATCGTGCTGCGTCGAGATGACGACGGTGTGGATGCGGTGCGGCGTGCCGTCGGTGTCGTACTCGATCGTGACCTGGCTCTTGGCGTCCGGTCGCAGCCACTTCAGTTCCCCGCTGCGGCGCAGTTTGGCGTGGTTCTCGACCAGCCGGTGCGCCAGGTAGATCGGCAGCGGCATCAGGGCGCTGGTTTCCTTGCACGCGAAGCCGAACATCATGCCCTGGTCGCCGGCCCCGCCCGCGTCCACGCCCATCGAGATGTCCGGCGACTGCGTGTGAAGGTGGGTGATAACCTGGCAGGTGCTGGCGGCGAAGCCGATGGTCGGGTCGGTGTAGCCGATCTCGGCGATGACTTCGCGAACGACCCGGTCGAGGGTGGCGCGAGACAGGTCGGCCTTGGTGGTGATCTCGCCGGCGACGACGGCCAGGTCGGTCGTGACCAGGGTCTCGCACGCCACCCGGCTGGTCGGGTCGGCCGCCAGGCAGTGGTCGAGGACGGCGTCGCTGATCTGGTCCGCCACCTTGTCCGGGTGGCCCATGGAAACCGATTCACTGGTAAAGAGATAACGCTCCGTGCTCACGGAATGGCCCTCGTGGAATGGGGGGGAGGCGGGAATATCGCACCCTCCGGTGTGGGGGATTATAGGAAAAAGGCGTAGTCCGGCACAACGCCAACCGGGCGCCCCCCTATCGTTGGTCGAGCCCACGGATGGCGCCCCGTGGGTGAAGTGCTGGGCGCTTGACCCACGGGGCGCCACCCGTGGGCTTGACGAATGCCCATTCCACACCAGCCCCCTGGACTCTGCTCTAACCCGCGCGGCCGGCGCCGAGCGGTTGCCAGCGCGAGAAGGGCGCGGCCCCGCCCCTCTCCTCCACGATGCGCAGCAGCTGGGTGTACTTCGCCCCCCGCGCGCTGCGCGCCACCGACCCGATCTTGATCTGCCCGGCGCCGGTCGCGACCGCCAGGTCCGCGATGGTGCTGTCCTCCGTCTCGCCACTCCGCGCCGAAACCACCGGCCGGTAGCCGGCCCCGCGCGCCAGGCGAACCACCTCCAGCGTCTCGGTCAACGTGCCGACCTGGTTGACCTTCACCAGCACGCTGTTCGCGACGCCCGCTTCGATGCCGCGCCGCAGCCGCTGCGGGTTGGTAACGAACAGATCGTCGCCGATCAGCTGCACGCGCCCGCCCAGCGCCTGCGTCAACGCGCCCCAGCCTTCCCAGTCGTCCTCCGCCATGCCGTCCTCAATGCTCAGGATTGGGTACGCCGCGGCCCAGCGCGCCAGCAGGTCAGTCAGCTGGTCGGCCGTGAGCGGCACGGCAGCGTCTCTCAGGTGATATCGGCCGTCGCGGTAGAAGTGCGTGCTCGCCACGTCGAGGGCGAGGACGGCATCGCGGCCAGGAACACGGCCCGCCTTCTCGATGGCGCGCAGACACAGCTCCACCGCCTGCTCGTTGCCGCGCAGGCGCGGCCCGAAACCGCCCTCGTCACCGACCAGCACCCCCTCGAACCCCTCCGCCGTCAGCACCGCCGCGAGCGCGCGGTAAACGGCAACGGTCAGCTCCAGCGCCTCGGCATAGGAACGCGCGCCGACCGGCAGCAGGAGGAAGTCCTGAAAATCGAGGTTGCCGCCCGCGTGCAGCCCGCCGCTAATCAGGTTCACCATCGGCAGCGGCAGGCGCGCACCGCCTTCGCTGTCGAGATAGCGCCACAGCGGCTGCCCGCGCGCGGCGGCGGCCGCGTGGGCGCAGGCGAGCGACACGCCGAGAATGGCATTCGCGCCCAGCCGCGATTTGTTCGACGTGCCGTCGAGTTCGCCCAGCAGGCGGTCGATGTGGGTCTGCGCGCTCGCCAGCAGACCGACCACGCGCGGGCCGATTTGCTCGTTGACGTTCGCGACGGCGCGGCGGACGCCCTTGCCGCCGTGGCGGGTCACGTCGCCGTCACGCAGCTCGACCGCCTCGTGCCGGCCGGTGCTCGCGCCCGACGGGACGATGGCGCGCCCGCGGGCGCCGCCGGCGCAGTGGACATCGACCTCCACCGTCGGGTTACCCCGGCTGTCGAGCACCTCGCGGGCGTGGACTCGCACGATGGTCTCAGGTTCGCTCACGTTCGCCTCCCGGACATAGCGATGCCACCTCCCGCTCGCACAGCGTCAGCACGTCCTCCCACCGCGTTGGCCGCTCTCCCAGGACGCGCTGCCCGAGCCGCCGCACTGCCGCGCGTTTCGGCTCCTGGGGCAGGTACTCGACCGGGCTGGTGCCGTCGATGCGCGCCAGCACGCAGGCGCCGAAGTGCCCGATCCCGCGCCCTTCCAGCTCCGCCGCCGGCCGGAAGCGCGCCTCGCTCGCGTAGCCGCGCCGGAACGCGCGCGTCAGGTCGAAGTAGTCTTCGCGCCGAGACGGGTCGTGGAACGCCTTCAGCACGAGGTGGCAGAGGAACAGGCCCAGGTCCATCGCCGGGTCGCCGAGGTGAGCCGTCTCGTAGTCCACCAGCGTGAACCCGCCGCCGTGGACGAGCATGTTCTTGGGCGTGTAGTCGCCGTGGCAGAGCGCCTCCTGGCGCGTCAGCAGGTCGCGCACCAGCGGCTCGACCGCCGTCGCCACCTCAGGCCGGCGCTCCTGCACCCGGCGGTAGAACGGCTCGACGCGCAGCTGGACGAAAACCGTGCGATCCTCGAAGCGGCGAAAGCCCCCGTCGCGGGCGCTCGCCTCGTGCATGCGCCCCAGAATGCGACCCGCGTGCTCGCCCAGCGCGGGGTCGATCGTGCCGGCAAGTAACTGGGCCTTCCAGGACGGGGCCGCGCGCGGCGCGGCGCTCATCGCGAAGGCGAAGTTGGCGCGGTCGGCGAACAGCACCTCGGGGACCGTTGGCGTGGGCAGGAGTGGCCCGAGCGCCTGCATCACTTCCTGTTCGCGGTAGACGCGCTCCAGGTCGCTGAACCAGGCGTCGCGGGTGCATAGCCGCGGGCGGGATTGCTTGACGACGAAGGAGCGTCGAGGGGTTTCGACGAGCAGCACGGCGTTGGAGACGCCGCCGCCGAGCGCCTCGACGCGGGCCGGCTCGGCTCCGAGCCGGCCCTGACGACGCAGGTAGTCCACGAGGTTGTCGGCGGTCAGCTCGACCATGAGGACATGATAGGGGACGGGAGCGGGCGGGGCGCCACGTTTCGCGCCTGGGATCGGGTGCGAAACGCGGCGTGGGGCGGCTCAGGGCGTGTTCTCGTAAGCCTGGCGAGCCTGCTGGAAGGCGATGCGGGCCAGCTCGCGCCGCTGGATCGCCTGCTGGCTGACCGGCTGGATCGGCGGCCGCGGGATCCCCGGGGGAACGCGCATCGAGCGCTGGGCGTTGTAGCGGGCGTACTCGGCCTCGTAGATGGCGTTGGCCTGCAGATACTCGGCCTCCGCCTGCTTCAGCCGCGCGAAGGCTTGCTGCTTGGCGGCGCTCCCCTGGCCGCCCGGGGCCGGCCCGCCGCCGGACAGGGCATCGCGCTTGCCGAAGTCGGCCGCCGCCTGCTGCGGGCGGCCCAGCTTCTGGTAGGCGATGGCGCGGTTGTTGTAGAAGGTCGCGTTGTTCGGGTTCAGTCCGATCGCCTCGGTGAAGTCGGCGAGCGCCTGCTCCGCCCGGTCCTGCTTCAGATGCGCTGTCCCGCGGACAAAGTACGCCGACGCCTGCTTGCTGTCGCGCGCGATGGCCTTGGTGGCGTCGGCGGTGGCGCCGGCAAGGTCGCCCTTGTCGAGGCGGGCGCCGGCGAGCCAGGTGTACGCCTCCGCGGAGTCCGGGGCGAGCTGGGTCGCGCGGGTACAGTCGGCGATGGTGTCGTCGAGTTTGCCCTGCACCAGGGAGGCGCGTCCGCGGTTGACCAGGGCCGGCACGAGGTCGGGCTGACGCTTGAGCGCCGCGGTGTAGTGGGTGATGGCCTGGCCCCACTCCTTGCGGTCCGCCGCCGCGTTCCCCCGGTTCAGTTCCGCCAGCGCCTCCGCGTCCGGCGCACCCTTGCCGGCGGGCTGCGGGTTGTCCTTTTTCTGTGCCGGGGGCTCCGACGCCGGTGGCTGAACCCTGGGCTCCGGAGGATTGGTGGGCTGGGCTTCCGGCTTGCGATCGGTTGCTGCGATCTCGGTCTTCGGTGTCGTGGACTCGTCGGCGCCGCCGCCCCGCAGGACGAGCACCAGCACCAGAACGACCAGCAGCAGCGCCGCCCCGCCGCCCAGGGCACACCACAGCACCGCGCGGGACTGCCGGGCCGGTTGGGCATTCACGGCGTGGGCGGACGCCCCCTGGGGGAACAGCCCCTTGAGCCGGGCCGCCGGCACCCACTCGGACATCCCGGCCCCCCAGACGAGATCCTGCGGGCGCAGCGCCCCGGATGTGACTGCCTGCTTCAGGTGCTGAATCGACAGAGGGCCGAACTGCTGGCCGTCCCGGAGGTAGTGGTAGGTGGTGGTCATCGGTTTTCCTGATGTCAGGGTGTGGTTCGTTCGGGTTGAATCGTCCCTCACCCTGACCTGCGAAAAACCGGCGCCGAACCCTTACACATGCAGGAAAAAACCTAATCCCGGCTCCCTTCCCTGCGCGGGAAGGGGGAGAACAAGGGTTACCGCGCCGGCAATAACAGTCAGTCGCTGATACCCTTCTTCACCCCCTCCCCGCTCAGGGGAGGGGGCCGGGGGAAGAGATTCCCGCGTAGTCTCTGAGAAAAGCCCACGGGTGGCGGCCCGTGGGTCGAGTTGCCAGCCGTCACGGCAGCCGAACGTTCTGCAGGGTGAACGGCACCTGCACGGTTACCGGCCGCTGACCGACGAGGACGAACCGATCCGGTTCACCCTGGCCGTCGCGCGGGCGGAAGATCATCGTGACTTCCTGGGTCGAGACGCCGTTGATCCCGCCGCGGAACATTCGGGCCGGGATCTGCGTCAGCTGGAAGCTCTTCCCCTTGGCGTCCACCAGAACCGGGAGGCCGTTGCCGATGTTGGCGGAAATCGGCCGGCCGGCGGGACCGACAACGCCGCCGCCGATCTGAATCTGAATCCCCTGGACCTGGCCGTTGCCGATCACCTGGATCACGCCGGGGAGGTTGGTCGCGACGCGGTTCGGCGGAGACTCGAACCGGCACTGGACCTTGTACGTCCCGTCGCCCTGCTTCTCGATGGCGATGATCTCGATCGCGCCGCCATGTTCGCCCTGGACCTTCTTGCCGGCGGCCTTCAGGACGTTCTCGACGTTGATCAGCGTCTCCGGCGGCGTGAGCATCTGCACGGGGACATGGCCGGCGAGTTCCTTGAGGAGCTTCGCCTTCTTCTCCCCCTGCTTGAGCCGCACGACCGCGACATGGTTCGTGGCCAGGTACGGGTTGTAGTAATAGCCGCGGCGCACGATGCCGATGGCGGGGACAGCGCCGCCGCCCACGCCCGGGCGCCCCTCGGGCATCGGGTCCATCGGAACGGTTAGCTTCTGATCCTGATCGTCGAGAGCGCGATCGACCTGCACCGGGCCGGCGACCTGGAAGTTCTGCAGCCGCGGCTCGCCGGTGACTTCGAGCAGGATCAGATGCTCGCCCTCGTGGCGCTGCGCGATCGGCTGCTGCGCGGGCAGGATGATCCGCCGGCCGGTGGGATCCTGGACAGGAGCGGCGGCCTGCTTCGGCTGGGCCGGCAGGACGCGGATACGGATGGCGCCGGCGTAGCAGGTCGGGGTGTCCTGGACCTTGCCATCCTGGACGTGGAGGTGAGACGGATTAAGCCGCTGGGCTGGTTGCGGCCGGACGATGACGGGGCGAACGGGTTGAATCTGTACCGGCGCGGGGCGAATCTGGATCTGCCTGGCGGGCAGGGGTTGAACCGCTGGCGCCTGGCCAGGCTGTGCCTGACCGGGCTGCGCCTGGGCCGGCTGGATCTGCACGCGGCCGATCTGCGCGCGGCCGATGGCACGGGCGTTCACGGCCTTCTTGGCAGGCGCGGCCGGGGGAGCCGCAGGCTGCGCGGGCGCCGCCTGAGCGGGCGCGTCGGCCTGGGGCGCCTGAGCCGGCTGCGGAGCGGGGACGGCGTTGGGCACCTGGATCTGCAGCCGAATCGCCGGCACGGGCTGGACCCTGTTTGCCGGCGGCGGGGCCGGCTGCCCCTTGGCCGGCGGCAGGGCCGGCCGCGGCACCGGCACGGGAAGGATCTGGATCCCGCCGTTCACCGGCAGGTCGATCCCCGGACGGATCAGGTACGGGTTGTTGATCGATTGGACCTGAACCAGGCTGGCCTTGGCGCACAGCTGGTCGAACGCCTGCCAGAACGTCGTCTCGCCCGTGTCGAGCGTCACCTTGCGGCCTGCCAGCACTACCCGGTCGCCGAGCAGGTCGATGGTATAGCCGCTTTGCTTCGCCAGTTCGGCCACCGCCTCCGGCACCGGCATGTCCTGGACCTGCAAGCGCACCTTCTTTGGGGCGAGCAGGTTGTCGAGGATGATCTTGCCTTCCATGCGGCGGACCAGTTCGGCGGCGCGCCGGCTGGCTTCCAGGTCACCGTTCTTGACCGCCTTGCGCAGGGCGTCCAGGGCGGGTACGCCAATGGCTTCGAGTTCGCGCTTGGCCCGATCTCGCTCGGTGAATTTGTTGCTGCTCAACTGCTTGATCAGCGTGGCGACGCGGTCCGAATCATCGGCGTTCGCCTGGCGCTGGACCAGGACGCCGAGGCCGATCCCCAGCCCCAGCAGCGATGCGAACAGGAACCATCGGTTACGCATCAGTTCGACTCCTTTGACACAGAGGAAAGCACAGGTGTGCGTTTGGGTCATTCGCGCTGCACGGGGTGGGCGTGGGCGGCGACAGGCCAGCGCCAGGATATAAGATCGCCTAATAATCGGGTAGTGAAAACCGCGCGTATTTTTACCGTGCCCCGAGTTTATACTTCTCTGACGGGGGACGCCAGGAAAACGATTGCGGAAATTCAAAATAGCCTGGTTCCTGGTTTCCTGGAACTTGGTGGACCAAACGCGCCGAGCCGGAAGCGTAAGCGACGGCAGCTTGGACAGATCCGTCGCTTACGCTTCCGGCTCGTCAGTGTCAGGGCGTTTGGTCCGGTAGCTCTTGGTTCTTCCTCCGAAGGGAGCGTCAGGGTAGAGGAACGTTCCGGACGGTGAACGGCAGCTCGACCTGGGCGGGGCGCATGCCGTTGAGAACGAGCCGCGTCGGGTCGCCCTGGCCGGGATTGGCGCGGTACAGGATGGTCAGCTCCTGGGTGACCGTGCGGCCGTTGGTGCGCTGGCTTCGCGAGGGAACCTGGACCAGCTGGTATCTGTCCCCCTTCGCGTCCAGGAGGGCGGGCACACCGGCCGGCAGGACGTCGCCCTGGGCCGGAGGGGTTTCCAGCCGCAGTTGAATCTGCACCTCCGCATCGCCCTTCTTCTCGACCGTGAAGACCTCGATCGATCCGCCGTTCTTGCCGCGGACCGTCTTGCCGCCGGCGTTGAAGATGTCGTCCACGACGATGAGCGGATCGGCCTGGGTGAACACCTGGCCGTTGATCTGCCCGCTCACCTCGCGCAGCGTCTTCGCTGCCTTGTCTCCAAGCTTAACCTGAACCAGCGGTTGCTGCGGCACCGACCGGGGACCGCGTCCGGAAGCCAGGAATGTCGGCTCGAGCTTCTGGCCCTGGTCGTCGAGAACTCGGTTCACGAACGAGTTGGCGGCCAGCTGGAGGTTGTACACCTTCGGCTCGACGGCCACCTCGACGGCGTAGAAGACGTGCCCATCGCGGCGTGCTTCCTCGCCCTGCTCGACCGGTGCCAGGCGGACGCGGACGGCCCCGGCGTAGCAGGTCGGGAGCCGGCGCGGCGTGCCATCCTTGACGTGGATCGGCCGGATCTCGGGGTCCGGGGCGATTTGCGGGCGCCGATCGGCAAGGCCGGGCAGACCCTGGTTCTGGAAGGCGCGAAGCTGGGCCAGACCCTGCTCGCGCAGCTGGCGGAGCAGGTCCATCTGCTGCCCGAGGTCGCGGAACCCCGGCACGAACTGCTCGCGTCCGCCGCCCTCCTTGCGCAGCTGGTCCATGTGCATCTGGAGCTGCCGGTCCATCAGCTGCATGAGCTGTTCGAGTTGCTGCTGGAAGACCTTCTCGAACTGCTCCAGATCCTGGAACCCCTTGCCGCCGCCCCCGAACGGCATCTTGCCGTTCAACCCGCCGAACGCCTTCTCGATCGCTTCGATCTCCCGGAACGGGTTGGGCAGGCCCGGCTTCGCCTTGTTTTTGACGTTGGGCCGTCCGGGGAACGCGGGCAGGGGCATCGCCGGGAGCGGCCGGATGAGGGGCTGTATGGGCGGCCGTCGGCCAGCCACTGGTGGGATCGGCTGGTTGGCAGGCAGGCCGCTCGGGGCCAGGCCGGCGACCTCCTCCAGCCCCGCCTTCGCGCACAACTGGTCGAACGCCTGCCAGAACGTGGTCTCGCCCGTTTCCAGCGTCACCGTGCGCTTGATGAGATTATCGACGTTACCCTGGATCTGGATGTTGTAGCCGCTCTGGCGAACCAGTTCGTCCACCGCGTCGATGACCGGGGTGTCCTTGAAGGACAGCTTCACCCGCTTGGCTGCCAGCGGGCCGTGTTTCGGATCGACTGCCTTGGCGTCGGCCGCTCTGTCGTCGGCGCGTGCGGAGGAGCAGGCCAGTCCCAGCAGGAGTCCCGAGAGGATCAACGACCGTTTACGCATGGTGCTTCTTCCCCTTGCCGCGGGCCGCGGCCGAATGGTGTGCCCGAAGTTGACAACTCCGCCCGAGAAGGGGGCGGCTGGATCTCAGTGTACCGGACCGGCGCACGGGGCGGTAGGGGTAGAGGCTGGCAAAGGGTGCTGCGCCGACACGCGGGCCGACCACGAGAAGACGAACGGCGGCTGCGGAACGAACACTGCGGAGAGGTGCCGAAGCAGAAGACGCCTTCCTGGCGGGGTGACGAAGGCAAGGCGTGGTTGGCAGGGAAAGCGACCCACGGTCGAGCCGCGCCCTCTCAGGGCGCGGCCCGACCGCGTGGCTGCGGAGCGCTCAGTTGGCGTCCTTCTTCTTTTTCTTCTTCTGGGAGACGCGGATTTCCGTTACCTTGCCGTCGTCCCCCGTGACCACGGTAGCGCCCACGCCTTTTTCCGCCTTGCTGACGGCTTCCTTCAAGGCGTCGAGGCCGCCCGTGTATTCCCCGGCGGCGACGGTCTTCTTGATTTCCTTGTCGTACTTGCCCTTGTTGATCTTGGCGCCCGCGGCGATTGTCAGCTCGACGGCCTCGCCCTTCGCGCCCTTCTTGCCCTTCTTGGTGCCGACGATCTTGTTGCCATCGATCTTGGTGATGATGACGCCGAATTCGTCCGCCATCGCCACGCCGAACGCGCAGACGGCGATGACCGCAGCACACACGAACTTACGCATGGGGTGCTCCTCCTCGCGGTTGGTCCCAACCACCCAGAGTACGCCGCTCCCGAAGGAACCCGTCCCTCGGGATCGGAAAGTTGTGTCTCGACAGCGGGGGAAAGGGTTACGCGTCCTTCTTCTTCTTCGTCTTCTTGCTCAGGACGCGAATCTCCTTCACCGTGGTGCCATCGACATCAACGATCGCGGCCACGCCCTTCTCGCCGGTCGTGATACCCTTCAGGCCACCCTCGATGGCGTCCCCGGCCTCGACCTTCTTGGTGTCCTTGTTGAATTTCCCCTTGACCACCCTGACATCCTTGGCCGCCGTCAGCTCGACAGCCTCGCCCTTCGCGCCCTTCTTGCCCTTCTTGGTCGCGGTGATCTTGTTGCCATCGATCTTGGTGATGACGACGAACATCTCGTCGGCCATCGCCATGCTGAAGGCGAACACAGTCACGACCGCGGCGCACACGAACTTACGCATGGGGTGCTCCTCCTGGGGCTGCTCCCACCGACACAACAACGCTGGCCCCGGCACGCGCCGGGACCACTCTTCTTTGCAACAAGCAGGTCGATTGCCGAGAAACTGCGGGCCAGGCGCTTTGCGAGTAGGTTGTGTTTGCCTTCGCCAACAGTGGCACAGGATAAAACCACCGTTGTTATAGAAAGTTTCGGTAGCCGGCAAAGCGTTTTTTTTCTGATTTGTCGCGCGCAGCGCGTGAAGTTAGGCGGTCCTGGAGGGACGAGGGGCGTCGGCGCGGGGCGGGCGGGGCGGCTTCCGAGAGCTGACAGCCCTCGGGGAGCTTGCCGCGCCGTCACGTCAATCCTCGAACTTGGCCCCGCCCTCGCTGAGCGCCGCCGCGCTTTTCACCACCTGGCGGATGCGCCGCTCGCGCACCTCCTGGTCCAGGCGGACCTTCAGCTCCGGCAGTCCCATCGCGCCCAGGTCGCCGTCCACCCGGTCGCGCACCGCGACCGTGCCGGCGGTCTGCTCCTTCTCGCCGACGACGAGCATGTACGGAATCTTCTCCAGCTGCGCCTCGCGAATCTTGTAGTTGATCTTCTCCGGACGCAGGTCGGCCGTCGAGCGAAAGCCGGCCGCCTTCAGGTCGGCATCGACCTTGCGGGCGTAGTCGTTGAACCGCTCGCTAACGGTCAGCACGCGCATCTGCTCGGGCGCCAGCCAGAGCGGGAACGCGCCGGCGAAGTGCTCGATCAGGATGCCCATGAACCGCTCCATCGATCCGAACGGAGCCCGGTGGATCATTACCGGCTGGTGCGGCCGGTTGTCGGCCCCGGTGTACTCCAGCTCGAAGCGCTTCGGTAGGTTGTAGTCGAGCTGCACGGTGCCGAGCTGCCACTCGCGGCCGATGCAGTCGCGCACCACGAAGTCGATCTTCGGCCCGTAGAACGCCGCCTCCCCTCTCTCGGCGACGTAGTTCATCCCGCGCCCCCTGGCCAGTTCGACGAGGGTCGTCTCGGCCCGATCCCAGTCGGCCGGGTCGCCGACGTACTTGGTGCTCTCCGGGTCGCGCAGGCCGACGCGCACCCGGTAGTCGGTCAGGCCCAGGCTCGACAGGACGAACAGCACCAGGTCGATGTTGGCCCCGACCTCCGCCTCGATCTGCTCGGCGGTGACGAACAGGTGGGCGTCGTCCTGGGTGAAGCCGCGCACCCGGGTCATGCCGGACAGCTCGCCGGTCTGCTCGAAGCGGTAGACGGTGCCGAACTCCGCCAGGCGCACCGGCAGGTCGCGGTAGGACCGCGGCTCCGCCTTGTAGATCTGGATGTGGTGCGGGCAGTTCATCGGCTTGAGCAGGTAGCCTTCCTGGTCGCTCAGCCAGTGCCGCAGCGCCTCGGCGCGGTCGGCCGAGGTGGCCGCCTTGCGGTAGTCCGGGGCGTCGAGATGGAAGGCGTCCAGCAGCCCGAGCACCGTCTGATGAATCGCCTCCAGCTTCTCGGCGGTGGTGCGGGCGGCGCGGTACGCCTTCGCCGGGTACTGGGCCAGGTCGAGCAGTTCGAGGAACTTCGCCTCGCCCTTGGCGTCCAGCTCCCCCGCCGCCAGGCGGTACTGGGCCAGGTCGAGGGCGCCGGCGATGGCGTTGAAGTACATCGGCGGGAACTGCGCGTCGCGGTAGTACGGGAAGTGGCCGCTGGTGCGGTACAGCTCCAGCCGGCCGATGTGCGGGGTGTAGACGGGTTGATAGCCGCGCTTGACCAGTTCGTCCTTGATGAAGGTTTCGAGAATGCCGCGCACCACCGACCCGCGCGGCATCCACAGAATCAGCCCGCTGCCGACGAGGTTGCTGAGGGTGAACAGCTTGAGCTGTTTGCCGAGGACGCGGTGGTCGCGCTTCCTGGCCTCCTCGACCTGCTGCAGGTAGGCGTCGAGATCCTTCTGGGTGAAGAAGGCGGTGCCGTAGAGGCGCTGGAGCTGCTTGCGGCTGGCGTCGTTCTTCCAGTACGCGCCGGCGATGCTGAGCACCTTGAAGGCGCCGATCCGGCCGGCGTGGGGCAGGTGCGGCCCGCGGCACAGGTCGATGAACTCGCCCTGGCGGTAGAAGCTCAGGCGCTGCTCGTCGCGCAGAGTGCCGTCGATGTGCTCGACCTTGTAGCCCTGGCCGAGATCGGCGACGAGGGTGCGGGCCTCGTCCCGGGAGCGCTCGAAGCGCTCGAAAGGCTCCGCTTCCTTGACGATCCTGCGCATCTCCTCCTCGATGCGTGGGAAGTCCTCCTCGCGGATCGGGGTGGGGGAGTCGATGTCGTAGTAGAAGCCGTTCTCGATGGCGGGGCCGAATGCGAGCTGGGTGCCGGGGAAGAGGCGCATCACGGCGCGAGCCATGATGTGGGCGCAGCTGTGGCGCAGCACTGCCAGGGCGTCAGGATCCTTCTCGGTGAGGATCTGGAAGGTGTGCTGGCCATTGCCGGTGGGGAACTCGCGGTCGAGGTCGATGATGGTGCCGTCGAGGCGAGCGGCGATCGCCGCCTGAGCGAGGCGTTTGCCGATGCCCTCGGCCACGTCGCGCGGCCGGGCGCCCTCGGGAACCTGTTTGGTCGAGCCGTCGGGAAGAACGAGGGTGAGCATGATTCCAATCCTGGGTGGGGCGATCGGTCTACCGTCCGTGAATAGACAGCCGGACCGCGCACGCGGTTCGTGGGGGCTATTGTAGCGGATCTGTGACGGTTGCTGCCGTCCGGGCTGCGCACGCAGCGCCGCGGCTCCGACACCCTCACCCGGACCACGAATCAGCTCTCCCCGGTGCCCAGCTGGGTGCCGCCGCTCTCGATCACTTCCGGCTTGTAGCCACCCTTCGCCGCGAAGTAGAGGATCAGCAGCAGGTACAGCACGGCCATCGTAGCCGGCACGGCCGCCGTGACCATCAACGCCATCCGGCCGCCGTAGAGGTCGGCCCGCTCAACCGGCTTTTCGTCCTGGCTCACATGCGTGCGGCCCTCGCGCTCCCACCACTCCCTGAGAGCGGCATTCTCGAGGAGTTTGTTCATATCTGCCTCGTCGGTCGGCGATCTCGGCGTTTTCGTGGCCAGCCGCAGGAGGGCGACTTTTTGCTGATTCAGTCCCTGAACGTGGAAGACGCCCAGGAAGGTATTTTCCTGCTCGACCTTGTATCGGTCGTAGGTCCGGGGGTCTTTCGCTTTCAGGTTGGTGGAGGCATAGTAGTCCTGCTTGAACCCAATGCCCGGCCCGCCCAGCAGGCCCGCCGACAGCATGCCGACGCCGCCCATGGCCCCCAGGACGACCGCCCCGCCGCGCGGAAACCGCTCCGACGCCACCGCCAGCATCGTCGGCCAGAAGAACGTCTTGCCGAACCCATACACCGTAACCGCCAGAAGGCACATCAACACGCCCTCGGCGCTGCCCAGAAGCAGCAGGCCGCCACAGGCGACCACCGCACAGACGAACAAAAGCCCCAGAGGGGTGAGAACTCGCTCCAGCGGGCCGGCGAAGAAGCGCAGGGCGAACATCAGCGCCGAGGTGTAGACAAAGAACAGGCGCCCGAGGGCTCCCTCGCTCATGATCTGCCCGGTGATTTTACTGATCCAGCTGTCGGTGCCGAGTTCGACGTAACCCACCAGGGCGTGGATGAACAGCAGCAGCAGCAGGATGGGCGAGGCGAACTGGCTCAGCATGGTCCCGAGGCTCAGACCCGCCTCCCCCGCCTCCGACCGCGGCAACCGCTGGCCGACGAGCAAGGCGCCGTAGATCAGCACCGGCACCAGGAACAGCGACATCTGCACCATCCAATCGACCTTCCACCCCGGCTGCCAGTTCCCAATCTTCGGGTCGTTCATCAGCAGCGCGACCAGGCCGCCCGCGATCAGACCGCCCGGCCAGCCGGCGTGCAGGACGTTCAGGAAGTGCGTCTTGCGGGTCGGGAAGAGGGTCGCCGTCATCGGGTTCACCACCACCTCACACAGGCCGTTGGCGATGGAGAACAGGAACATCGAAACGTACAGGTTCCAGTAAACCAGGGTGCGGGCCGTCTCCGGGTCACTCGACAACCCATACACGGCGTCGGAGAACAATACCATGACCGCCGAGAGGACGTGCATGAGGAAGGCGAGGCTCATCAGGATGCCGTAGCCGACTCGGTCGGCGATCAGCGAACCGAGGATGATCACCACGCCGAACCCGACCAGGCCGCCGCCGGTGATGGTTCCCAGGTCGAGGTTGGTGAAGTTGTATCGCTCCGCCCAGATGGGCAGGATACCGGCGCGGACGGAGAAGCCGACGCCGGCCGCGAAGATGGAGAAGAACCCGGCCCACAGCAGCCGGTACGCATTGGGGGGGGACGCGAGGGTCGGAGAGCGGGTGGCCATGTTGTGCCGTTCCAGGGGGAGTGCAGAACCGCCTTCAGGTGAAGCGCCGGGGTAAAGCGATAAGCCTAGGCAACGCGAGTGCTTGTGGCAACGCCCGGCCACACCGCTCCGGCATGGCCTGCGCCGCGGGATTCGTGTATCCTCAAACAGTAGGTCATAGTGTAGCGGCCCTGTCCGCGGAAGTCATCCAGCAACCAGGAGTCCGATGCCCGGTCCGTCCCGCACGTTCACGTTCCTCGGCACCGGCACGTCGGTCGGCGTCCCGATGGTCGGGTGCGACTGCGCAGTCTGCACCTCGACCGACCCGCACAATCACCGGCACCGCTGCGCCGTGCTGATCGCCACCCCGGACGGCAACATCCTGATTGACACGCCGCCCGAGCTGCGCCTCCAGCTGATCCGCGAGAAGATCAAGGTGATCCACGCGGTTCTGTACACGCACTTCCACGCCGACCACGTGTTCGGCCTGGACGATCTGCGGCCGATCCCGCGCTACCTCGGCGGTCCGGTCCCGCTGTACTGCACCCAGGAGGTCGAGGGCAAGCTGCGGCAGTCGTTCGCCTACGCCTTCTCCGCCGCCGCCGAGCAGCTGCCGGTCGGGTATCTGCCGAAGCTCGTCTTCCAGCGCATCACCGAGGCGCCGTTCCTGGTGCTGGGCCAGCGCGTGACGCCGATCCCGCTGGTCCACGCCCACTGGGACGTGTTCGGGTTCCGCATCGGCGACGTCGCGTACTGCACCGACGTCAACAAGATCCCGCGCGCGAGCTGGCCGCTGCTGGAAGGGCTGGACGTGCTGGTACTCGACGCCCTGCGCTTCAAACCGCACCCGGGGCACTTCAGCCTGAGCGAAGCCCTGGATGTCGTCGAGAAGTTCCGGCCGCGGCGGGCGTACTTCACCCACATGTCGCACGAGATCGACCACGCCACGGTAAACCGGCAGCTCCCGCCGGGCGTGCAGCTGGCTTACGACGGCCTGAAGTTCGACTTTTGACTCACGAGAGGAGACCACGGATGCCCCCCGTGTCCGACGACCTGAGGCACCACCTGCGGCAATTCGGGCAGGAACACCTCCTGGCCTGGTGGGACCAGCTCGACGACGCCCAGCAGAGCGCTCTGCTCGACCAGATCCGGGCTCTCGACCTGGAGCAGCTCGGCCGGCTCTACGCCGCTCGCGACGAGACATTCGCCGTCCCGGCGCGCGAGCGCATCCAGCCGGTGCCGGCCGCCCGCGCGGAGGGCGACCCGCAGGACCGCGCGCTGGGCGAGGCGGCGCTGCGGTGCGGCGAGGTGGCGGCGCTGATGGTGGCCGGCGGCCAGGGCAGCCGCCTCGGCTTCGAGCACCCCAAGGGGATGTTCGCCATCAGCCCGGTCAAGAACAAGACGCTGTTCGAGATCCACGCCGAGAAGATCCTCGCCCTGTCGCGCCGATACGGCCGCTCGCTGCCGTTCCTGATCATGACGAGCGACGCCACGCACGACGAGACGCTGGCCTATTTCCGCCAGCAGAATAACTTCGGGCTGCCGGCGGCCGAGGTCTTCTTCTTCAAGCAGGGGACGATGCCGGCCCTGGACATGGCGAGCGGCAAGATCCTCATGGAGGACCGCGGCCGCCTGTTCGCCAGCCCCAACGGCCACGGCGGGACGCTGCAGGGGCTGGCCGACTCGGGTCTGCTGGAGAAAATGGAACAGCGCGGCGTGCGCCACGTCTTCTACTTCCAGGTGGACAACCCGCTGATCAGGATCGCCGACCCGGCGTTCCTGGGCCACCACCTCGCGGCCAGCGCCGAGGTCTCGACCAAGGTGATCCCCAAGGACGGGCCAAAGGACAAGCTCGGCAATCTGGTGCTGATCGACGGCCGCTGCGGGATCATCGAATACTCGGACCTGCCGGACAGCATGGCGCACGAGACGGACGCGACGGGGCAGCTGCGGTTCCGCGTCGGCAACCCGGCGATCCACCTCTTCGACGTGGGTTTCCTGCGCCGCGTGACGACTGGCGGCGACGCGATGCCGTTCCACGTCGCCCGCAAGAAGGTGCCGTGCCTCGACGAGCGCGGCGAGCCGCTGCAGCCGGCGAAGGAGAACGCGCTCAAGTTCGAGATGTTCATCTTCGACGCGCTGCCGAAGGCGGACCGCTGGACGGTGGTCGAGACGAGCCGGCGCGAGGAGTTCCAGCCGCTCAAGAACGCGACCGGGCCGGACTCGCCGGAGACGGTGCCCCAGGCGATGAGCAACGTCGCTGCCGACTGGCTGGAGCGGGCCGGCGTGAAGGTGCCGCGCGACGCCGACGGCAACGTAGCGGTGGCGCTCGAGATCAGCCCGCTGTACGCGCTCGACGCGGGCGAGCTGGCGGCGAAGATCGACCGTGACCTGAAGATCGACAAGCCGATGTATTTGGAGTAGTGGGGAATGAAAGCCCACGGGCTGCGGCCCGCGGGCGAAGCGCTGGTGACCTGGCCCGCGGGGTGTCATCCGTGGGCTTTCAACTCCTCACGTCTCCCGAACAGGGAGGTCCCGCAATGCTGCACGCGATGATCATGGCCGGGGGCGGGGGGACGCGCTTCTGGCCGCGCAGCCGCCAGAAGCGCCCCAAGCAGTTTCACACCCTCGCGGGCGACCGCACCCTGATCCAGCAGGCGGTGGACCGCGTCGAGGGGATGGTGCCGGCCGAGCGTACCTGGGTCATCACCGCCGCCGCCCACTGCGACGAGTGCGGCCGCCAGCTCGCGGCGGTGCCGGCCGACCACATCGTCGGCGAGCCGTGCGGGCGCGCCACCGCCGCCTGCATCGGGCTGGGCGCCGCCCTGGTGGCGCGGGAGGAGCCGGCGGGGCTCCTGATCGTCACCCCCGCGGACCACGTTATCGAGCCGGTGCAGGAGTTCCGCCGCGCCGTCCACGTCGCCGTGCAGATGGCCGACGAGCACCCCGGCGCGCTCGTCACGTTCGGCATCCCCCCGACCTTCCCGGCGACCGGGTACGGGTACGTCCAGCGTGGCCCCGAGTTCGCCCAGCGCCAGGGCGTCAGCGTCTACCGCGCCCGGCGCTTCCAGGAGAAGCCGCAGGCCGACGTCGCCGAGCGCTTCCTGGTGAGCGGCGACTACTACTGGAACAGCGGCATCTTCGTCTGGCGGGCAGCCGCCGTGCTGGAGGAGTTGCGCCGGCAGCAGCCCGCCCTGCACGCCGCCGTCCAGCGCATCGCCGGAGCGTGGCCAACGGCCGAGCGCGCCACGGTCTTCCGCCGCGAGTACGAGGCGCTGGGCCGCATCAGCATCGACCACGCCGTCATGGAAGGCGCCCGCGAGGTGCTGATGGTCAAGGCGCCGTTCCAGTGGGACGATGTCGGCAGCTGGCTGGCGCTGGAGCGGATGAACCCGCAGGACGCGGACGGCAACACGGTCCTGGGGCTGCACTGCGGCCTGAACACGAGCAACTGCATCGTCGCTGCCGACAAGGGGCACCTGGTCGCCACGGTCGGCGTCGCAGACCTGCTGATCGTCCAGGACGGCGACGCAACCCTCGTTGCCGACCGGCGCGACGAGGCCGGGGTCAAGCAACTGGTCGAGCTGCTCGGGAAGAAGGGGCTGGAGAAGTACCTGTGAGCCGCCGGACGCGCCTGCTCGGGGTTGATTACGGGACCGTCCGGGTCGGGCTGGCGGTGAGCGACCCGGAGCGCCGCATCGCCTCGCCGCTGACGACCTACACGCGCCGCGGGCGTGCGGCGGACGCGCTGTACTTCCGCGCCCTCGCCGAGGAGGAAGAGGCCGCCGGGCTCCTCGTCGGCCTGCCGGTCCACGCTGACGGGAGCGAGGGGAAGAAGGCGATCGAGGCGCGGCAGTTCGGCAAGTGGCTTGGCGAGGTGACGGGGCTGCCGGTCGCGTTCTACGACGAGCGTTTCACGACTGTCGAGGCGGAAGCGTTCCTGTGGGGCGCCGGCCTGACGCACAAACAGCGCAAGGAGCGACGCGATCGGGTGGCGGCCCAGATTCTCCTGCAATCCTACCTCGACGCCGGCTGTCCGGCCGACGAGGGCGCCCGGCCGCTGCAGGACCGCGCCGCGGAGGACAGCAAGAAGTAAGAAGCCATCCGGCGGTTCTTTCTTGCAGAATACGCGAATTTCACGCGGCTTTGCGCATCTCTGATTGGGCTATTTCATCGGATGGGTTTCGTGGCTGGATGCGGCGCAACAGAATATGAATCATGGCCACCTTGACATTGGTTTCGCTTGCGTGGGTCGTCTTCTCATACT
>JADLBT010000150.1 GCA_020847555.1 Gemmataceae bacterium | reverse complement strand
ACGCCGACCGGCGCAGCCGGGCGACGCCGCCGCGGCCGAGGCCACCGGCCAGGAACGCCAGCCCGAGGCCGACGAGGCTGGGGGCCGCGCCTGCGACGTTGGTGTAGCCGGATGCCGGCAGGACGGACGGGCTAGGCTGGGCCGCCGGGGCAGCAAGCTGCGCCTGGATGCGCGCCTGGAGGACCGTGAGCGACTCCGAAGACTTGGCCTGGATCTCCTTCAAGGCCGCCTGCTGGTCCGCGCCAGTGGCGGTCTTCGCACGGTTGGCGCTCGCGATGACGGCGTCCATGTCCGCGCCAACCTTCGCCAGGACGGACTTGTCCTCGGCGCCGCTGGCGGGACGCTGGGCAGCCTCTTCGGCTGCGGCCTTCGCGGCCTGGGCCTGCGTCGTGATCTCGTTCAACTGCGTGGCGATCTCGGCAGGGTTCGTCAGGGCGAGGCTCGACTGCGCTCGCGTCGCCAGCGCGCTCAGGCGCTCGTTCGTGGTGGTGAAGTGCATGCGGGCAAACGCCGGCGTCGGCGCCACCAACGCAAGGCCGAGCATCAGGCCGGCCAGGGAAAGAATGAGTCGCTTCACTACGGTCTCCCTCTCATCACGCTTCGAGTCCCGACACCCGGTGTCGGGCCAGTTCGGGTGCCCGTCCCAGGGGCAAGCTCACTGGATCGGTGCGGATCGATGTGCGATCGTCACCTCCTTGGCGCCGGGTCCGCCGAGACGGCGCAGCGAAAACCCAGGTCTTTCGCTGCAATGTCAACCGGCTCGGCGAGGCGGCGGGTCACTTCGATGGATGCCGGCAGGCTCAGCCACGATCCGCCCCGCGGGACACGGGAACCGCCGCTGTTCATGCCGTCGAAGGGGTCTTTCAGGGGGTACGGCTGCAGGGAGCTTGCCGTCCACTCGCGGACGTTGCCGGTCATGTCAAGCAGGCCGGAAGGGCTGGCCCCACGCGGGAAACTGCCGACACGCTTGGTGTCCGGTTCGCCCTCGGTGTTGTTCTCGACGTTGGCGTATTCGGGGTGCGGCTCATTGCCCCACGGCCAGCGCCGCCCATCGTCGCCGCGTGCGCCCTTCTCCCACTCCGCTTCCGTTGGCAGGCGCTTACCAGCCCATTCGCAGTAGTTCTTAGCGTCCTCCCAGGTGACGTTCACGACTGGATGTTCGCCGCGCTCCACGTCATAGAACTTCGGGTCGAAGTTCTTGGCGTCGAAGAAGGCCCGCCAGTCGCCGCGCGGCTTCGCGCCAGCGGAGGTCACGTATGCCTGAAATCGAGCGTTCGTGACTTCGGTCTTGTCCAGGTAGAAGGGCGGCACGTCGAGCGGGTGCTTCGGCCCGGTCGAGGCATCGCCGTCCTCGCCCATCAGGAAGCGCCCGCCCGCCACCAGCAGCATCTCGGCGTCGTCCTTGCCGACAATCGTGGGCGGCAACGGCGGGGGCGCCTGAGTCGGGGGTGTCGTCGGTTGGGCTGGCGGCTCGGTGGGCTTCGCCGGTGGTTCGGTCGGCTTCGGGGCAGGCGTCGGCGGCGTCTCGGGCTTCGCTTGCTGCTGGGCGGTGGTCGGGGTGGGGTCAGGCTTCGCGACAGCGGTGTTCGTCGCGGCCGGAGCCGGCGTCGTGACCCCCTGCGCAACGACGGTGGGGACGCGGGTCGGGCCGTTGGCGGCGGTTCCATTGGTGGCCGTTGGAGCAGGCGAGTCCGTGCCGAGAACGGTGGGGAGCATGCCGGGCATCAGCAGCGCACCGCCGCCGAGGACCGCCACCAGCGCCACCACGGCGACGATCACCGCCACGCCGCGCGAGGAACTCCGCGTGCCACTGCCGGAGGCGTCGGCGGGAACTAGCCCCTGGGCCACTGCCCGCTGTCGGCGCTCGGCGGCCCGCTGCTCGACTTCGGCCGGGGTGTAGCCCTCCTCCTCGTCAACCTGTCGCTCCAGCGCCTCCATCTTTGCGAGGCGGGTCAACTGGCGCTGACGGTCGTCCGTCGACCCGGACGGGGACGGTGTCTGCGGGGGCCAGTGCCGCCCGGAGTCAGGAGCTGTCTGCGGCTGTCGTAGTCGCCCGGAGTCTGGCGTGCCCGGCGGCGGCTGGTGCCGGCCGGAGTCTGGCGCGCCCTGCGGGGGACGGTGCCGGCCAGAGTCCGGTGCGGCCGGCACGTCCGTCCGTTCGAGAGCGCGGGTTGCCTCGGCGGCCTGTTGGCGCTCGCGCTGCTCACGCTCGCGCCGGTCGCGTTCCTGGCGCTCGCGCTCCCGTTCGGCGGCCTGTTGTCGCTCCCGTTCGAGACGTGTCTGCTCGGCCCGCGCCTGCTCGCGCCGCTCGACCTCGGCGGCCTCCCAGGCGCGGCGGGCTGCATCGCGGGCCTCCTGCTCGCGCCGGGCCGCGTCGCGGGCTTCCTGTTCTTTCCGGGCGGCCTCGCGCGCCTCCTGCTCCTTGCGGGCCGCTTCGCGGGCTTCCCACTCGCGCCGCGCTGCCTCCCGGGCCTCGTGCTCGCGACGTTCGGCCTCCAGCGCTTCCAGGCGCCGGCGCTCCGCTGCCTGCGCCTCCTGCCGCCGCCGCTCCTGTTCGGCGCGGTGGGCAGCCTCCTGGCGGGCGCGGAGTTGGGCCAGCCCGGCGTCAGCCTTCCGCACCAGCTCTTGCATGGATGGCTCGTCGTCGGTGCGGGCACCCAGGCGGTCGATCTCCTGAACGGCGGCCAGCCAGTTCTGCGCGTCGATAAGTGCCGCGAGTTGTGCGCGTTCCGCGAGGCGTGCTCGGAGCCGAGCCGCCTCGCGCTGGATCTCGGTGCCCTTCGGAAAACTGGGGTGGTCGCGTAACAGTTCTGCGGCCAGCCCCTCGGCCCGCGTCACATCACGGGCGCGCAGTGCCTCCTGGGCCTGATCCACCAGGATCAGTGGCTTGAGCGCCGCGCGTAGCTCACTGGCGAGCTGACCAGCGGAGGCCGGCCGGTCCTCCGGAGGCTTCGCCAGCGACCGTTGGATAACCTGCTCGACGGCGGCAGGCACCGGCCGCTCCGGCGTGGAGATTGGCGGGACCGGGGCGTGCACATGCTGGTGCAGGATCGACCTCGGGACGCCCTGGGACGGCGTCGTCCCGGCGAAGATCCGGTACAGCATCACACCCAGGGCGTAGACATCGCTGCGGGCATCGAGCGGCGCGCCGGTGATCTGCTCGGGCGACATATAGTCCGGCGTGCCGAGCAGCGTGTTTGTCATCGACGCGGTGGCGTCCAGCAGCTTCGCAATGCCGAAGTCCGACAGGACCGGGTGGCCGTCGGTGTCCAACAACACATTGGACGGTTTGATGTCGCGGTGAATCAGGTTGTTCCGGTGGGCGAAGTCCAGTGCCGACCCGACACCCGTGATGATGCGGTCGATCTCGAGCGCCGAGATCGGCGAATGCAGGCGCTTTTCGAGCGTCAGCCCCTCGACAAGCTGCAGCACGAGGTACGCCGAGCCGTCCTCCTCGCCGTAGTCATAGACGGTGACAATGTTCGGGTGGCCCGCCAGCCGCGCCGACGCTCGCGCCTCGATCTGGAAGCGGTTGCGTGCGCCCTCCGGCTCGACCATCTCCGGCCGCAGCACCTTAATCGCGACGTGTCGGTCGAGCGCGGCGTGATACGCCTTGTAGACCGTAGCGAAGCCGCCCCGGCCGATGACGCCGACGACCTTGTACGCGCCGTTCCGGCCGAAGGCTTCTGGCTGCTGCGGAGATCGCATGCTCATGACACGGCCTGCCGCTCCATCCCGGCCTGCCTGCGCCAGCCCCGTGTCGGCCCGGATGACTCCGCGTTGTGCATCTTGACCATGACCATCAAGACCATCGCCATTGCCCGCATGAACGGCTGGATCACTACGCCATCCTGACCAGGGTTCGCCACCACGTGCCGCTACCTCGGCGCGGCGCGGCGGTCGTTCGACGAGCCGCCGACGCCCAGGCGGCGACGACGCCCCCGCTCCGTCACCCTCGGTCATGTCAGCCCTGTCTGTCCATGATAGCCGAGATGATGACGCGTGGTTCGGCGCCTGCCGCCCCGAGCCGGCAGCCGAATCACGTCACGCCTCTATTAGGGGGGACGCAGCGGGCTGCCGGCTGTACCGGTGCGAACATTCAGCCTGTTCGACGCCAAACTGGACACTGTGGCCGGTCGTCGGGCGCCCCCGGGCGTGGTCTCATCGCGTGCCGTCGCGTCGCCCCGGCCTGACTGACCAGGCCGGCCCATTCGACCCATCCGGACTAGTGCGTTGGGGCTAATCACCGCCGCGCATGTCTTTGTCTGCGTGTT
>JADLBT010000149.1 GCA_020847555.1 Gemmataceae bacterium | reverse complement strand
TGCCCCGTGGCGGTGCCACGACGAGGGCATCGACAGCCCCGCGGCCCGGCACCTGCGCATCCTCTACCCGGCGCTGTGCTGGCTGCTGAGCGGCGGAGACGCCGAGGTGCTGTTCTGGGTCATGCCGACCGTGAACCTGGCGGGCATCGCGGCCCTCGCCGCCCTGGGGGCCTGGCTGGCGGTGCGGCAGGGGTTGAGTCCGTGGTGGGGCTTCCTGCTGCCGTTGGCGGTAAACGTGGGGCTGCCGTCGCTGCGCAACCTGACCGACCCGCTCGCGGTGCTGGCGCTCGCTGCGCTGCTGGCGGCGTGGGTGGTGCGGGCGCGGGCCTGGATGGTCGGGCTGTGCGCGGCGGCGGCGGTCCTCGCGCGCGAGCAGAACGCCGCGATCGTCGGCCTGCTCCTGGTCGTCGCCCTGTGGCAGCGGCGCTGCGGGGTTGCGACCGCACTGGCTGCGGCCCTGTGCGTGTGGGCGGGCTGGGTCGGCACGCTGCGTGCGACCTACGGGGAGTGGCCGTTCTTGCCGGGGCAGGGGAACTTTGGCGGCCCGCTCGAAGGGCTGCTGTTCCGGTGGGGCCACCTGGACTACCCGACCGGGACGAGGCGGCTCGGGCTGCTCCACCTGGCGACGATGCTGCACTTCCTGCTGCAGTTCGGGCTTGCCGGCTATCTCTTCCTGCGGTCCTGGCGGCGCCGCGACCCGGGCATTCCCCTCGTCGCCCTCGCCGGCGTGGCACTGGCGCTGGTGGCCGGGATCGCGATCTACGAGGACTTCTGGAGCTACACGCGCGTCCTCGTTTGGCTGCCGCTCGGCGTCGCGCTGGCGGCGCTGCAGGCACGCAAGAAGTGGATACTCGTCGCGCTGGTGCCCGCGATGATGTGGACGGTCGTCGTGACCCGGATCGTATAAATCGGGATCGGCACGAAGCTCCGGCCCGCTCAGAACCACCACGCCTGGCCGGCCGGCTCGCGGATCATCACTCCACGCAGGTAGGCGACCGCCTTGGCGAACCCTTCCCGCAGGCTCATGTAGCTGTCCTCGTGTTCGATGGACAGGACGTGGTCGTACCCCTTGCAGCGCAGCATGGCGACGAACGGTTTCCAGCCCGGATAGCGCACGGGCGCGGTTAGCCGGACCCTTCAGCTGCGCTCGCGCGCAACGAGGCGCAGGAACAGTTCGCGCGTCCGCGTCAGGTGCCGATCGAGCTGGGCGAGAAACTGCTCCCGCGCGCTGCCCAGATCCCCCGGCTCGAACCCGAGACGCCGCGCAAGCTTTTCCAGATCCTCCGGGTCGTCGGGCAACTCATCGAGCGAGCGGTTGTGGACGATGCGCAGGCGGCTTTCGGTCAGGCGCAGGAAGTCGTAGCAGGCGTGGAGGGCCGCATGCTCGTCCGCGGTCAACAGCCCGGCGGCGTGCAGGGCGGCGAGCGCCTCCCATGTGTTCGTGCGGCGCACGGCCGGCAGATCGCGACCGTACTTGAGGCGGAACATCTGCACCAGGAACTCGACGTCCACCATCCCGCCAAAGCCGCGCTTCAGGTCGCGGTCGCCGCCGCTCGCTTCCAGCCGGTCGCGCATGGCAAGGATTTCGTCGGCCACCTCCGGCCGCCACGGCAGGTGATACGCGGCGCCGTGGACGGCGTCGAGCACCTCGGCGGCAAAGTCCGGGTCGCCGTGGACGACGCGCGCCCGCGTCAACGCCTGCCGCTCCCACAGCTGGGCGTCCTCCGCGTAATACCGGCGGAACCCGCTCAGCGGGCTCACCAGGCTGCCGGACTGCCCGGTCGGCCGCAGCCGCATGTCCACGTGGTACAGTCGGCCCATCGGTCCGTGCTGGCTGACGGCCCGGATGATGCGCCGCGCCACCTCGGTGAAGAAGTGGAAGTTGTCAGTCAGCTCGAAGCGGTCGAAGCGCGACGCCCACGGCGGCGGGCCGGTCCGGCCGTCGCCCTCGTAGACGACGATCAGATCCAGGTCGCTCTGGTAGCTCATCTCGCGGCTGCCGAGTTTTCCGAGGCCGAGGACCGCGTACCGGCTCGCCTGGCCGGCGCGCGGCCCCTCGGCGAGGTACGGCACCCCGTAGCGCCCGACCAGGGGCGCGTGCTGCAGCGATGCCAGCTGCACCAGGATCACCTCGGCCACGTCAGTCAGGGCGGCGGTCGTTTCCTGAATCGCCTCCTTCCCGAGGATGTCGCGCACACCGATGCGCAGCAGCTCCTTCTTCTGGAAGCTGTGCAGGATCGGGTCGAGATCCTCCGCCCCGCGGCACAGCCCGGCCAGCTCCTCCCGCAGCTCGTCGAGGGGGCGCGGCTGGTCGAGCAGGAGGGTGTCGAGCAGCTCGTCGATCATGCCCGGGTTACTGATCAGGATCTCCGACAGGAACCCGCTCCAGGCGCACAGATCGACGTACAGCGCCAGGCTCGGCTTGTTGAAGCTGAACAGCTCCCACAGAACCGCCTTGCCGCCGAGAGACGCCGACACCTTCTCCAGGTTGACGAGGGCCATGTCGGGGTCGGGGGTGGCGGCGAGGGCGCGGAGCAACTCGGGGGCGATGCTGGCGAGGAAGTGGCGGCAGCGGCGGGTGGACAGGAACGGCACCGATTCGCGCGCCAGCTGGGCGAGGTTGTGGTATGCCCCCATGACGTCCCTGAATGGATACCGGCCCAGGACCGCCTTGATCGTTTCCGGGTCCGGGTCCGGGTCGAGGATCAGGTCCGCTTCCGGTTCGGCCAGCGTGTCCGGTCCCTCGAACGTCTGGTGCAGCAGGTGCTCGAGGATCTTGCGCGTCAGTCCGGTCTTTTCACGGTAGTCCTTGAGGAAAGTGCTGAGCGGGTCAACGCCCACGGGCGGCGCCCCGTGGGTGTACTCCTGGCCGTCCACCACCCGGTAGCCCATGCGCAGCGCCAGCTTGTGCAGCGGTTCGTCGCCGTCGGGCAGGCGGTGGGTTTGCAGGTCGAACATCAGCTGCAGCCGGTGTTCGGTCTTGCGCAGGAACCGATAGGCATCGTCCAGGATGGCGAACTCCCGGTCGTTGAGGCACCCGACCTGCTCCAGCGCCTGCATCGCCTTGAGGGTGTTGCGCTGGCGCACCTCCGGCAGGTCGCCGCCGTTGAGCAGTTGCAGAAACTGAATCGTGAACTCGACGTCGCGGATCCCGCCGTGTCCCGTCTTGACCTCCTTGTCGCTGACGCCGGCCTTCGTCGTCCGCTTCTCGATCTGCCGCTTCAGCGCCTTGATCCCGTTGATCTCCGCGAAACTAAGATATTTGCGGTACACGAAAGACTCGATAGCGCGAAGGAACTCCTCACCGAGGCGCACGTCGCCGGCCACCGGACGGACCTTGATGAGGGCCTGCCGCTCCCACGTGCGGCCGAGGGTGTCGTAGTACGACAGGGTACTGGCGAGGGACCGGGCCAGGGGGCTGCGCTGGCCCTCGGGCCGCAGGCGCAGGTCCACCCGGTATGCCTGGCCCTCGTCGGTGTGGGCCGACAGGAGGCGGACCATCTCGCTGACGACGCGGGCGAAAAACTCGCTGTTCTCGACCGTGCTGGCGCGCTGGCCGCGCGTAGGCCCCTCCGCGTCGTAAATGACCATCAGGTCGATGTCGCTGGAGTAGTTCAGCTCCTTGCCGCCAAGCTTGCCGAACGCGAGGACGACGCACCGGGCCGGCTCGCCGTCGGCGGTGTACGACTCGCCGAACCGGCGAGCGACGTTGCGCCGGGCGGTTGCGAGGGCGACCTCCAGGGCTGTATCGGCGACGCGGGAGATATCGCGCGTGACCTCTTCAAGGGGTCGGTCACGGGTGATGTCGTTGGTGCCGATGCGCAGCACCTGCCGCTGGCGGAACCGGCGGAAGGCGCGGAGGACGGCCGAATCCTCGTAAGCCGCGTCCACCTCGCCCTGAAGCTGGGCGAGCAACTCGGCCCGACTGGGGCTGCTGCGCAGCGGGACGCGCAGCATGTCCAGGTAATCCGGGTGGTGGGCGAGCAGGTCGCTGAAGAACTGGCTGGTGCCGAGCAACTCGAGGAGCTTTTCGAGCGACCGGGCGCGGCCCTCCAGGAGGCGCGAGCGCTGGTCGAGAGCGCCGGGGCCGGCGAGGTAGCGCTCGAAGTTGTTGAGCGCCATGTCCGGATCGGGGTTGCGCGGCAGGAACCGGCCGAGCCACGGAACGAGTTCGGCGAGGCCGTCGGGGCCGAGGGTGGCAGCCAGTTGACGCAGGTTGTTGCTGCCGCGGGCGTGGTCGCGCACGCCCCAGCTGAGGAGTACCGGCCGCGCGGCGTCGGGCGATTCGAGGCACTGACGCAGTTGGTCGGCGTGCATGTGACGACCCCGCGGGCTGATTACGGCCCGCCCACCGAGAACCCATCGGCCCAATCCGGAGCGCCAGTGCCGGGCCAGACCAGATCCCTCGCTGACGCTGCAGGTTCGGACGGGTTCTCCCTGCGCGAGACCCGGATCCGCAGCTGCCGGTTCAGATCAACGGCAGCGCCCTCCTCCCTCCCCTGCTGAGGGTGTCCGGCTCGGAACGTTCCACGACCTCCCGTTCACACTCCACGCCGACCTGCGCCGTCGTCACGATCGTCCCGAACAGGGTGAACGCGGTCGCGTCCTCGATCAGCACCTGGACCGTTTGTCCGGCGAGACGCGGGCTGCCCTCGAAAACGACGATGTGATCGGTCCGCGTCCGCCCGGTGAGTTGCGGCAACTCGTCGGCGCTCTCGTGCTTCAGGGCGTTCTTGCTCAGGCCCTCGACCAGCACCTCGACCGTCTCGCCGATCTTGCGCCGGTGGCCGTCCAGGCTGACCGCGTTCTGGAGCGCCAGCAGGTCGTTGTTGCGCCGCCGCTTCACGTCCTCCGGCACGTCGTCGGCGTGGAGGTCGTGGCCCTTCGTCCCCGGCCGCGGGCTGTACTTGAAGATGAAGCTGTTCTTGAACCCGGCCGTGCGCACCAGGTCGCACGTCCGCTCGAACGATTCCTCCGACTCGCCGCAGAAGCCGACGATGAAGTCGCTGCTGACCGCCACGCCCGGCACCTTCTCCCGGCACCGCGCCAGCATGTCGCGGTAATATTCTACCGTGTAGAGCCGTTTCATCCGCTTCAAGATGTCGTTGCACCCCGACTGGGCGGGGACGTGCAGGTACGGGCACACCTTCGGCAGCGCCCGCATCGCGTCGAGCAGGTCGTCGCCCATGTCGCGCGGGAAGTTGGTGATGAACTTGATGCGTTCGACGCCCGGCGTGTCGTGGACGCGGGCCAGCAGATCCGACAGGCGCTCGCGCCGGCCGTCGCCGTATTCGTACTCGTAGCTGTTGACCGTCTGGCCGAGGAGCGTGACCTCCTTGCACCCCTCGGCGGCGAGCTGGCGCACCTCGGCGGCGATGTGGTCGGGTGGGCGCCCCTGCTCGGGGCCGCGGACGCTCGGGACGATGCAGTAGGTGCAGAACTTGTCGCAGCCGATCTGCACGCGGACGTACGCCTGGAACGGGCTCGGGCGCATCGCCGGGTCGCGCAGCGGGTCGTAGCTCTCGAAGCTGCGCTCGACGTCGTGGCGCGACTCGGTCCGGTCGAGGCTGAGCGCCAGCTGCGGCTTGCGCGTGTTGCGCACCTCGGCGATCAGCTCGGGCAGGCGGCGCAGCTGGCCGGTGCCGCAGACGATATCGACGTGCGGGGCGCGGCGGCGGACGAGTTCCTGGTCCTTCTGCGCCATGCACCCGAGGACGCCGATCACCTTGTCCGGATGGCGGCGCTTGTGGGCGCGCAGCCGGCCGAGCGCGCTGTAAATCTTCTCCTCGGCGTGCTCGCGGACGCTGCACGTGTTGAAGAGAATCAGGTCGGCGTCGGCGAACGTCGAGGTGAGTTCGTAGCCGTCGCGGCGCAGCGTGCCGACGACCAGTTCGCTGTCGAGCACGTTCATCTGGCAGCCGACGGTTTCGATGTACAGCTTTTTCGTCATGGTCCCTTCCGCCGCAGCCGCGCCCAGTACCCGCCGTCGGCGGGTAAACCGGGCGTCTGCGCTTCGTCCGCCTCCAGCGTCAATTCGGGCCTCGCTCGCAGGACCGCCGCGACGACGTGGCGGTTCTCCTCCGGCTCGATGCTGCACGTCGAATAAACACTCGCCCCGCCGGGCCGGACGCGCTCGGCCGCACGCAGCAGCAACTTCGTTTGCAGCGCGACCAGGTGGCGGAACTCCTCCGGCCGCAGCCGCCAGCGTACTTCGGGTCGCCGGCCCAGCACGCCGGTGTTGCTGCACGGCACGTCCACCAGCACCGCGTCGAACGGCCCCGGCGGCGGTTCCTCGTCGCGCTCGGCGTGCAGCCGGATCGGTTCCATAATGCCAGCGCCCAGCCGCGCGCTCAGCTCCGCTACCGTCTGCAGTCGATCGTCGTCCACGTCGCAGGCGACGATTGTCCCCTCATTGTCCATCAGCTCGGCCAGGTGCGTCGTCTTCCCGCCCGGCGCCGCGCACAGATCAAGGACACGACTCCCGGGCGTTGGGGCCAGCGCGGACGCAACGCGCATCGCCGATTCGTCCTGCACGGCGAACCAACCCTGTTCGTACCCCGGCAGCTGGCGAATCGGCACCGCATCGAGCAGTCGCACCGCCTGCGGGTGGGTGCCGGCCTCGGCCCGGATACCCGCCTCGGCGAGAGTCTTCAGGAACTGCGCGCGGTCGGTGCGTAGCCGGTTGCAGCGCAGCCAGATCGGCGCCGGACCGGCGAAGCAGAACCCGAGCCGCACGCACTCGTCCCAGCCGAACCGCGCCAGCCAGCGCTCGGCCAGCCAGCCCGGCAGGGCGAACCCGTCCGACAGGTATTCTACCGGATGCTCGGCAGGGTCGGGAAGCACAGGCCGCGCCAGCCGCCGGTACGCGCCGTGCTCCAGCGGCAGCGCGTCAGCCGCCGGCGCGGCGGTGCGCTCGTCGGTGAGCAGCCGCGCCAGGGCACGCAGCACACCGTTGAGGAAGCCTCTGGCTCCGGGGCGGTTAAACCGGGTGGCCAGCTCGACCGTCTCGTTGACGCCAGCGTGCGCGGGAATGTGGGTGAGCAGGGCGAGTTGAAAGGCGCCCAGGCGCAGCGCCTCCCACAGCCACGGCTCGACCTTCTGTGGGTTGCGCTGGATTAGCGGGCGCAGGAGTGCGTCGAGCGTGCCGCGGCGGCGCAGCACCCCGCAGGCGAGCTGGGTCACCAACCGGCGGTCGGCGGCGCCGAGGTCGGCGCCGGTCAGGTTCCGGTCGAGGATTGCCTGGATGAAGGCGTCCTGCGCGCGGGCCTGGAGCAGCACCTGCAACGCGAGGCTGCGCGCCGTGTGGCGGTTGCCGTGGAAGTGCGGGGCTGCTGGCTTCATGGCGCCTCCGGTCCGAAGCGGTCCCCCGTGCGGACCGGGTGGCCGCGCAGGAATTCGGCAGCGGTCATCTTCTTCTTGCCGGCCGGCTGTAACTCACCGATCCTCACGCAGCCCCCATCTCCGACGGCAACGCGGAGCGCAGCGGGAGAGCTTTCGTCCAGGAAGAGCGAACCGGGAGCAGCAGGCGCAGCGGCGCGGCCAGAGAGAGGGACGGCTCGAAGGATCATGATGCGGACGGAGGCCTTGCCAGGGCGGTGAAGGAAGGTGTAAGCAGTTGGCCACGGCTGCATGGCGCGGATCTGGTTGCACACCTGCTCGGCCGACCGGCCCCAGTCGATCAGCCCGTCTTCCTTTTTCAACTTCGGCGCCTTCGTCACCAGCGTCTGGTCCTGCCTGGCGCCCTTCGCGGTGCCAGCCTCGATCTGGTCAATCATCTGCACCGCCAGCCGCGCCCCAGGTGGGGCGAGCCGCGCCTCCAGTTCGCCGGCCGTCTCGTCGGGTCTGATGTCCACCGCTTCCTGGGCGAGCAGGTCGCCCGCGTCGAGGCCGGTCGTCATGCGAATGATCGTAACGCCGGTGCGCGTCTCGCCGTGGTAGATGGCCCACGCGATCGGCGCCGCGCCGCGGTACTTCGGCAAGAGCGAGGCATGGACGTTGATGCCGCCGTGGGGGGATACCGAGAGTACGTCGTTGTTAAGGATCTGTCCGTAGGCCGCCACGACGAGGAGATCCGGCCGGAAGCCCTTCAGCGCCGCGACGCCCTCGGACGTGTTGATGCTCGGCGGTTGGTAGACGGGGACGCCGTGCTGCTCGGCGATGGTCTTCATGCCGGTGCCGGTCTGGCGCGTCGAGCCGCGCGCCTCGCCGACCGCGCGGTCCGGTTGCGTCACCAGGCCGACGACCGCGTGCGGCGACTCGAGCAGCGCGCGGAACGTCGGCTCGGCGAAGGTGCCGGTGCCCATCATCACCAGACGCATGGCGGGCCGTCCTTCCTGAATGCGGCGAGGGGGGACGAACCCGGTCCGCTGTACCGGGTTCGTCCCCGCTCGCGGTTTCGTGCGCTGATCGAGTTACACCCCGCTCTCCAGCGCAGTCAGGAGTTTCTCGATGTCCGCGTCGGGCGGGATCTCGCCGCGCTCCTGGGCGCGGCGGAACTCGTTCTCGAAGCTCTTGACCGACGACCGCGCCGACAGTCGGGCGATGAGACCCATCTTGTCGATGAACAGAACGCCGTTGAGGTGATCGATCTCGTGCTGCCACGCCCGGGCCTCCAGGTCGTGGACGATGCGCTCGATCAGGTCGCCCTTGAGGTTGTACGCCTGCACCTTCACCGACTTTGCGCGGCGGATCTTCTGGTACAGGCCGGGGAAGCTCAGGCACCCTTCCTCGTCATCGAGCACACCCTTGCGCTCGACGATGACGGGGTTGAGGAAGATCTCTTCCTGGTCCTTCTGGTCGGCGTCGCCGGTGATGTTCATCACCAGCAGCTGGTACGGCAGGGCGACCTGGGGCGCGGCCAGCGCGAGGCCGCGCGCGTCGTACATCAGGTCCATCATCGCGCCGACCTGCAGGCGAAGCTTCTTGTCCACGGTCGCCACCGGCTTGCCCGGGTGGCGCAGCGCAGGATGTGGATAATGAACGATCTTCATACGTTGAGATGTTGGATATTCCGGCCTTCGTTTCCCTGGACTCTGACCGCATTATACCGGACCGGCCCCGGAGCGCACAGCGGCAGCAGGCAGCAGGCAGCAGGGTGAAAGCCCACGGGTGGCGCCCCCCACGGGGCGCCACCCGTGGGCTTTACCAATCGTGGGAGAAGTACCGGGAACCGGGAACCTGGCCCCCGGACTCGGCCGCTTCGGGGCGATTTGTCATCTATGTTTGTCTCGGACACCCACTACCGGATCCTGCATCGGGATCGCTGCGCGCGACCGCGCTTTCGCCCTGGAGACGACATGGCCGAATCCTCTCCTCCCTCGCTCGCGCACAACACCCACGAACCCGGGCAGGGAGACTCGGTGCGCGACCCGTACCGTACGCGGTTGAACGGCAGTCCTCCGGTGCGGGGCGAGGCCGATCGGTCCGAGGTCCTCGCCGGCCTGCGGTTCGATCAACGGCAGCGCTGGCGCGAGGGAGACCGGGTCCGAGTCGAGGACTACCAGGCAGCCGCCGGGGGCGCTCTCGACGATGACGCGATGATCGACCTGCTATTCGGCGAGGTGCTGCTGCGCGAGGCCCACGGCGAGGCTCCCGCCATCGAGGAACTGGTGGCCCGTTTCCCTCGCCTGGAGGAGCGCATCCGCGAGCGGTTTGCCCTGCACGTCGCGCTGCACTCGCGCCCCCGGGCCGAGTCCCCCCGAGCGGCGGACGCCCTCGACACGCTGGACAGCGGACCTCGCCGGCCCGCCGGGGAGGGCGTCCAGGTTCCGGGCTACGAGATCCTCAAGGAACTGGGCCGCGGCGGGATGGGCGTGGTCTACAAGGCGCGGCAGGTTGCGCTCAATCGGATCGTCGCGCTGAAGATGATCCTCAGCGGGGCGCACGCCGACGCCGCCGAGAAGGAACGCTTCCGGGCCGAGGCGAAGGCGGCCGCGCGCGTGCAGCACCCGAACCTCGTCCAGATCTACGACGTCGGCGAACACGACGGCCGGCCGTTCTTCTCGCTGGAATTTGTGGACGGGCGCAGTCTCGCCGAGGAGATCCGCGGCCAGCAGCAGGCGCCCCGCGCCGCGGCTGAGCTGGTCGCGACCCTTGCCCAGGCCGTCCACGCCATCCACCAGGCCGACCTGGTCCACCGCGACCTCAAGCCGGCGAACGTCCTGCTGACCAGGGACCGAGTGCCGAAGGTGGCCGACTTCGGCCTGGCCAAGCGCCTCGACGGCAGCGGCAATACCGCCACCGGCGACGTTCTCGGCACGCCGGTCTACATGGCCCCCGAGCAGGCGGCCGGGAAGATTCACGAGATCGGGCCGTGGACCGACGTCTACGCGCTGGGGGTAATCCTCTACGAGATGCTCGCCGGCCGGCCGCCGTTCCTCGCCGCCAGCGTCATCCACCTCATTCGCCAGGTCGCGAGCGACGAGCCGGTGCCCCCGTCGCGCCTGCACCCGAAACTCCCGCGCGACCTGGAGACGATCTGCCTCAAGTGCCTGGAAAAGAACCCGCGCAAGCGCTACGCCTCCGCCCAGGATCTCGCCGACGACCTGCGGCGCTTCCTCGCCGACGAGCCGATCCGCGCCCGGCCCGTCGGCCGACTGCAGCGGGCGGTGAAGTGGGTGCGGCGGCGCCCCGCGGTCGCCTCGCTGGTCGGCGTCAGCGCCGCCGCCGCCCTGGCGCTGCTGGTCGGCGGACTGCTCTACAACGTCCGACTGCAGGCCGCGCTGCACGAGGCCCACGACCGGGGCGAGCAGACGCGCCAGCTGCTGGTGCGGTTGAGCGTGGGCGGGGGGACGCGCCTCCTCGACGAGGGCAACAGTCTCGGCTCGCTTGTCTGGTTCACCCAGGCGCTGAACCTGGACCGCGGCCACCCCGAGCGGGAGCGGTCGCACCGGATGCGTCTGGCGGCGGTGCTGCACGGGTGCCCGTCGCTGCGGCAGCTGTGGTTTCACAACGGGGCCGTGCGCGGCGCCTGCTTTAGCCCCAACGGCAAGCGCGTGGCGGCCGCCGTCGATAACGGGCAGGTCCACGTCTACTCCGCCGTCACGGGAGCGCCGACCTGCCCGCCGTTGCGGCTGTCCGGCTCGGCCCTGGACGTTGAGTTCAGCCCCGACGGGCGGCGGCTGCTGACAGTCTGTGGCAACGGCTCGGCCCGCGTCTGGAACGCGGACCACGGCTTCCCGGTGACCCCGCTGTTGCAGCATGGGGGTGAGGTGGCGTGCGCTCACTTCAGTCCGGACGGCGCTCGCGTGCTGACGGCCGGCGAGGGGAAGGCCGCCCGGCTGTGGGACGCGGCCACCGGACGGCCCTTGCCGGTGGCGTTCGCGCACGGGTCGGCGCTGACGTGGGCTTGCTTCAGCCCCGACGGCAGGCGGGTCGCCACTGCCGGGGCCGACGGGGCCGCGCGCGTCTGGGACGCGGAAACCGGGGTGCCCATCACCCCGCCGCTCAGGCACCAGGCGCCGCTGACCCGCGCCGCCTTCAGCCCCGACGGGTGCCTGCTGGTAACGGCCGGGCAGGACTGCGCGGCCCGACTGTGGGACGCCGCCACCGGCAAGGAACTGGTGCGGCCGATGCGCCACGCGCGGGCGATCAACCACGTCGCGTTCAGCGCGGACGGCCGGGGGGTGGTAACGGCGGGCGACGACCGGGCGGCCCGGGTGTGGCGCATCAACGCGGACGCGATGCCGGTGACGGTGCTCAAGCAGAGCAGCGACGTGAACCTCGCGGAGTTCAGCGCGTGCTCGCGCTGGGTGCTGACGGTCGGGGACGACAACTCGGCCCGGCTATGGGACGCCCGCTCCGGCGACCTGCTGCCGCCGTGGCTGCCGCACAGCGGGACGGTCCACGCCTGCCGCTTCAGCCCGGACGGCCGGCACGTCCTGACCGCGAGCAGCGACTCCCTGCTGCGGCTGTGGGACGTCTCGGCGGTGCTGAGCTGTCGCGAGAGCAGGGACGGCCAGGACCGGCACGCCACCCCGGCCGTCCGTGCCGCGACCGGCCAGGTCAAGGCCCGCAGCCCGGACGGCACCCTGACGGTGACGGTGGAGGCGTGCCACGCCGCCCAGGTCCGCGACGCCCGGACGGGCGCTCCGGTCGGCCAGTTCCTGCAGCACGGCAGCGTGGTCCTCGACGCGGCGTTCAGCCCGGACGGGCGGCGTGTCGCGACGGCCAGCGACGACAACACGGCCCGGCTCTGGGACGCCCGGACGGGCCGGTTGCTGGTCCCGCCGATGCGCCACAACGGAGCCGTGCGCCACGTCGCCTTCAGTCCGGACGGCCTGTACCTCGCGACGGCCAGTGACGATGAGTCGGCCCGCGTATGGGACGCCCTCACCGGCGAGGCGATCACGCCGGCACTCCCCCATCCCGGCCCGGTGCGGCAGGTCGCGTTCACGTCTGGCGGAGCCTGGGTGTGTACGACGACGTTTGACGGCGTTCGGCGTCAGTGGAGGCTGAGGCGAGACGAGCGGTCGCTGGAGGAACTGACGGCGCTGGCGGAACTCCTGGCGGCGCGCCGCCTCGACGCGAATCGTGGCTTCCTGCCCCTGGAGGTCGGGCGCATGCGCACGCTGTGGGAGAAGATGCGTGCGGCGCGGTGACTCATCTCGTATCCTGACTGGCAGCCCGGCGCGCCAGCGCCGGGCTGCCAGTCAGGTGAGCACACGAGACGCAATGATGAGATACTCCCTCCTCACACTCCCTCTGCTCGCGCTCGCGTTCGCGCTCCTGCCCGCCCGCGGACAACCGCCGCCGCCCGTTGACGTCCCGCGCGCTCATGACCCGCGCCTCGTGGTCGAGCGCTTCGCCGCGGACCCGGACCTTGTCCACCCGGTCGGCCTCGACTTCGACCAGCGCGGCCGGCTGCTCGTCATCGAGAGCCACACCCACTTCCCGCCGGAGGGCTACAAGGGGCCGCCGCACGACCGCATCCGCGTCGTCGAGGACACGGACGGCGATGGCAAGGCCGATCGATTCACCACCTTCTTCGAGGGCACGAAGAAGACGATGGACCTCGCCGTCTACCCCGACGGCTCGGTCTACGTCGCCACGCGCAACGAGATCCTCCGTCTGCGCGACACGGACGGCGACGGCAAGGCCGATGAGCGGCGGCGCATCGTCTTCCTGGACACGAAGGGCGACTACCCGCACAACGGGCTGTCGGGCCTGTGCTTCGACGCGAAGGGCGATCTGTTCTTCGGCATGGGCGAGAACCTCGGCGCGGCTTACAGGCTCGTCGGGGCCGACGGAACCACGGTGGCCGACGAGGGCGAGGGCGGCAACATCTTCTGGTGTACCGCCGACGGCGCCAAGCTGCGGCGCGTGGCGACCGGGTTCTGGAACCCGTTCGGCATTACGCGCGACGTCTTCGGCCGCTTGTTCGCGGTGGACAACGACCCCGACGCCATGCCGCCGTGCCGCCTGCTGCACGTGGTCGAGGGCGGCGACTACGGCTACCAGTTCCGCTACGGACGCGCCGGCCGCCACCCATTCCAGGCGTGGGACGGCCAGCTGCCCGGGACGCTGCCGATGGTGAGCGGGACCGGCGAGGCGCCGTGCGAGGTGGTCAGCTACGAATCCGACGGGCTGCCGGGCGCGTACCGGGGGGATCTGCTGGTCGCCTCGTGGGCGGACCACCGCATCGAGCGCTACACGCCGAAGGCACGAGGCGCATCCTTCACCGCCCAGCGCCGGCCGTTCGTGCAGGGCGGGCCGAACTTTCGGCCCGTGGGCATCGCGGTCGCGCCGGACGGCTCCCTCTTCATCAGTGACTGGGTGCTGCGCGACTACACGCTGCATGGCAAGGGCGCCATCTGGCACGTCCGCACTCGCGATGCGCGCCGACCGGACCCGCCCCGTGACCCGCTTGCGGCGCTGCTGAGCCCGCACCGATCCCTGCGCGAGTCGGCGGCGCGCACCCTTGCGTCCAGCGAGGCCGGTCGCGCGTTCCTGCGCCGGCACCTGACCCACGCCGACACCCGCATCCGCGCCACAGCCCTGACGAGTCTCCTCGCTCACGGCGAACCGCGCGACGCGCAGGCACTCGTCGAAAAGGATCCCGAGATCGGCATCCGGGCACTGGCTCTGCGTGCTCTCGTTGCCCGTGGCGCGGATGCGCGAGCGTATCTCGCGGAGCAGCAGCCGGCGGAACTCCGGCGCGAGGCGGTCGGCTCCCTCAAGCAGCAAGCGGACCTCCCGCGCCTGCTCGGCCTGCTCGTGGACGCCGACCCGTTCCTGCGCAACGCCGCCGTGCAGCAACTCGCCCGTCACCCCCAGCTGCTCGCGCGTATCGACGTGGGTGCCCAGAAGGACGGGCGTGTGCGGGCTGGCCTGCTCCTGGCGCACCGCGCTTCTGGAAAGTCCGAGGCGAGGCGCCTGCTGCCGCAGCTGCTCGCGGACACGGATGAGGAGGTGCGCTTCCTCGCCGTGAAGTGGGTGGCGGACCACAGGCTGTCCGCGCTGCGGCCGCAGGTGGCCGAGGCGTTGAAGGACCGTCGGCTCAACGTGCGCCAGTTCCTCGCCCTTTCGACAGCGCTGGCCCGGCTCGACGGCCGCGAGGTGAATGAGAACGCGCTGGCCGAACACTTCTTCGCGCGGCTATCCGACCCAGGCGCGCCGTCCGCGGTCCGCGTGAAGGCGCTGCAGCTGCTCCCAACTTCGCATCGCAAGCTCACCGTCGCATGGCTCGGGAACCTCCTCAAGGAGGGCGATGCGGCGCTGCGGCTGGAGGCGGTGCGGGCGCTGAGCGAACACCCGAGCCCGAAGCGTGCCCCTGTCCTTCTCGATGTGGTCCGGCGGGCGCAGCTACCGTTAGCGGTTCGCGCCGAGGCGCTGGTCGGCCTGGCGGAGCAGGGCCAGGGAGCGCGTGACGAGTTGTTGCGGTTCGCGCTGGGCGAGGAGCCGGGCCTGCGCGCCGAGGCGCTGCGCGCCCTGGTCGGTGCGCAGCTGACCGCCGACCAGCGTACGCGCCTGGAGGAGTCGGCTCGACGACACCCCGCCTCGGCGCCGCTGGCAGCCCGCGTCCTGGGTCGGCCGTTCGCACAGGGTCGGCCGGCCGCCGAGGACACGAAGGCGTGGCTCGCGCGGCTCGACGGTCCGGCCGACGCCGAGGCGGGGCGCCGCATCTTCTTTCACCCGAAGCTGGCCGGCTGCTACCGCTGTCATCGCGTGGACGGGCGCGGCCGCGACATCGGCCCGGACCTGAGCACCATCGGCCAGACCGAGCGCCGGCACCTGCTCGAAGCGATCCTGCAGCCGAGTGCTCTGGTCGCGCCGCATTACCAGGCGTGGCACCTCGAAACCGCCGACGGCAAGACCCTCACCGGGATGCTGCTGCGGACTTACCTGGACGAGTACACGTACCTCGACCCGCAGGGGGAGCAGTTCAAGCTGAATACACGCGACATCACCGCGAGCCGGCCCGTACCGACGTCGATCATGCCGGCGGGGTTGCAGGAGGTGCTCGCCGACCAGGAGCTGCGCGACCTGCTGGCGTATCTGAGTTCGCGGCGGTAACCCGCCGCTACTTCCGCGTCTCGGTCCGCAGATGTTGCTCGGTGATGGTTCCCTCGATTCGCTGGCCCGACGCGCCGGGCAGCTCCATTTGCACCCGCAGCTCGTCCACCAGGCGCAGGCCGAAGGTGCTCACGCTGCCGTCGATACAGGCGTCCACGTCGATCGTGAGCCGGACGCGCGCCCCCGGGAGTTGCTCCGCCTTGCGGCTGCCGAACTCGACACCGAGCACCGGCGCCTCGACCCGGAATTCCAGCACCCCAAACAGGCGCTCACCCTGCCTGTAGACCCGCACCAGCTTCCCCTTCCCGGTCGCCCGGTCCACGCCGACGCGCACCGCCGACGGCCTCGGCCACGCCTGCAAAACCGGACGCGGGTCGAACGACCAGACCTCACCGGCCTGCACCGGCCTGTCCGGCAGCATTGCGTGGAGCGGGTTGACGTCCTGCCGATCGCGGAAGCTTTCTTCCAGCTGGCGCACGAAATCGGGTGAGGGCGGCGTGCCCTCGAACTGCACCCGATACCCGTCCGGCCCGCGCTCGACCCGGTAGGCTTTCCCCTGGATCGGCAGCACCTCGCCCTTGCCGTTGATCTCCTGCGTCGCCTTGTCGCACTGCCGCCGCAGGCGCTTGACCTGCTTGGCCGCCGGGTCGATCTCGAGCAGGGTTTCCCGGTAAACGACGCAGCGCGAGCTGTGATCGCGACGCTGGCCAGCCACGGCGCCGCGGGCGTCGAGCTGGCGCGTCTTCATTTCCGTGATGTGGGTGTCCTCGTAGGCGGTCGTCTCGCCCTCGCCCACACCCTTGAGCCGGATCGTGTAGGTTTCCTGCCCCCACGCTGCCGTGCCGGGCAGGAACACGGCCACCACCACCAGGATCGCGCGCGTCATCGCCAGCCCCTCCGTGGGACCACCCGAACTGTCCACCGCTCGGGCGCGAGTAGTACCCATGCCGCCCAAAAAGAGCAAGGGAGCCTCACCCCCCTGAGGATGCGGACCGTCGCGGAGCCACCGCCCGCCAGGAAGTTGCCGTGGGAGCCGGCTCCGCACTACCCCCCCGCGATCACCTCCCACTCCGCTTCGCGCGCATCCTGCGCCGTTAACCACCACGCCCGGGCGGTCGGCTCCCGGCCGGCCAGCGAGATGATCAGGTTAATCACGTCCTCGCTGTAGTTACGTTCGCGGTCCTTGTGGCTTGGGATCGCCTCGGCGGTGGGGTGCGAGTGATAGACCGCCAGCACTTCCAGGCCCAGCCGTCGCATGTCGCGCACGGCGGCGAACATGTCGCGCGGCTCGGATTCGTACTCGCTGGGACTGGCGAGCGCGTTGTGCAGGCGGTAGCGTTTCTCCACCCGCCCGACAGCCCCGTCCTCCGCCAGCCGGCCGGCCAGCAGACCGCAGCACTCGTTGGGTAATTCTGCCTTTGCTTGCGCGTACATCGCGTGGAGAAGCTGGGCAGGAAGCAGAAGACGAAATGCCATTGACAAGCGACCCGGTCCTTTCGATGATACTACCTTCATAGCGGCAGGAGGATACGCCAACCCTCCTGCCTTTTTGTTTTTCGAGTCCGCGGGTCGTCGCCCGTGGACTTACTGACAAGGAAGCGGCTCACATGGCTCGGGACAAGGTCATTCTCGCATACTCCGGCGGGCTGGACACGTCGGTGATGGTGCCGTGGATCAAGGAACAGTACGGCTACGACGTGGTCGCGTTCACAGTGGATCTCGGGCAGGGCGAGGACATCGAGAAGATTCGGCAGAAGGCCCTCAAAACCGGCGCCGTTGCTGCCGTCGCGCTGGACGCGCGCAACCTCTTTGTCGATCTGTTCGTCTTCCCGGCGCTGATGGCCGGCGCCCTTTACGAGGGTAAATATCCGCTCGCGACCGCCCTTGGCCGTCCGCTGATCGCGAAGCTGATGGTCGATACCGCTCGCGAACACAAGGCGAAGGCGGTCGCCCACGGCTGCACCGGCAAGGGCAACGATCAGGTCCGCTTCGACGTGACTTTTCAGACGTTGGCGTCGGATTTGCAGATCATTGCTCCGGTGCGCGAGTGGAAGATGACCCGCGACGCGGAGATCGAGTTCGCCCACAAGCACGGCATCCCGGTCGAGGCGACGAAGGAGAGCCCCTACAGCATCGACCAGAACCTGTTCGGCCGGAGCTGCGAGGCGGGCGTGCTGGAGGATCCGTGGGACGAGCCGCCGGCGGACGCCTTCGCGTGGACGGTGGACCCCGCGAAGGCGCCGGACGAGGCGGCGTATGTCGAGATCGAGTTCGAGCAGGGTCGGCCGGTCGGGCTGAACGGCGAGAAACTCGGCGGCGTGCCCCTGATCGAGCGCCTCAACGCGCTCGGCGGGCGGCATGGCGTCGGCCGGATCGACCATGTCGAGAACCGACTCGTCGGCATCAAGTCGCGCGAGCTGTACGAGGCGCCGGCCGCGGTCATCCTGCACGACGCCCACCGCGAGCTGGAGTCGCTCTGCCTGAGCAAGCAGGCCCAGCGCTTCAAGACTCTGGTATCGCAGGAGTATGCGGACATCATTTATAATGGATTGTGGTTCAACGCCTTCCACCAGGATCTGTTCCAGTTCGTGCTGTCGAGCCAGCGTTTCGTGACCGGCCTGGTGCGCGTGAAGCTGTTCAAGGGCAAGGGCACGGTGGTCGGACGCAAGAGCGAGTTTAGCCTGTACAGCAAAAAGCTGGCGACCTACGAAACCGGCGATACGTTCGACCACGAGGCGGCGAAGGGCTTCATCCGGCTGCACGGCCTCGGGCAGACGACCCAGGCCCGGCAGCAGCTGCTCAAGGGCGGTCAGGGGTTCGACCTGCCGGGGCTGCTCAGCCATCGCCCCGAGCAAGGCAAGTAAGACGTAGTCAAGCCCCCGCACCCCCCTGTCCCCTTCTCCCACCAGGGGAGAGGGGGGAGGGGGTTTCGCGGGGGGATGACACCCCGAACAGAAGGAGGGGCACGGTCATGGGGAACGATATGATGGACCTTCAACAGCTGGCCACCTACTTGCGGCGCGATGCGCGCGAGGTAAGCAGGCTGGCCAGCCGCGGTCACCTCCCGGGGCACAAGGTATCCGGCGAGTGGCGTTTCCATCCGGCGGAGATCAACCACTGGATCGAGACGCAGATGCATGCCTACACCGAGCAGGAGCTGACGGCGCTGGAGCACGGCCCCGAGCGGACGCCCGACGCGCAGCCGCTGATCTCGGCGCTGCTGTCCGAGGCCACGATGGGGGTGCCGGTGCGCGCCAACTCGCGGGCCTCGATCCTGCGCGAGGTGGTTCGCCTGGCCGAGCAGTCCTGGCACGTCTACGACCCCGACGCACTGCTCGAGGCGGTCCGTCAGCGCGAGGAGATGGGCACCACGGCACTGCCGTCCGGCGTCGCCATCCCACACCCGCGGCGGGCGCTGCCGAACATCCTCGGCGAGCACGTCGTCGCCTACGGCCGGACCATCAATCCGATTCCGTTCGGGGCCGACCGCAGCGGGCTGACCGACATCTTCTTCCTCGTCTGCTGTCAGGACGACCGCACCCAGTTGCGGGTACTCGCCCGGCTGTCACGGCTGATGCTGCGGCCGGAATTCGTCGAGGAGTTGCGAGCCGCCAATACGCCCGGTGACACGCTGCAGGTCATCGAGAACGCCGAGCGCGAGCTGATCGGCGACTGATGCAAGACCGAGAGACATCATGGACCAGGCGATCTACGACGAACTGCGGCGCTCCGTTGAGACGGAAGGCCCGACTCAGGCCATCGACCGGCTGTGCCGCATCCTGCGCGACAACAAGGATTATTCGAGTCTCTTTTATGCTCTCCTGATGAGGAAGCGGTTCGAGCTGGGCGCCTCGCCCGTCCCGACCGGACCGTCGTCCGACTTGCCGGAGAACCTGACCGAGCCGTATGAGCAGGCGATCCGCGCGGCCGGACGCCTCGTCGGCGATCTGTACCTGAAGGAAGGCAACATCCCGCACGCCTGGATCTTTTACCGCATGATCGGCGAGAGTGGGCCGGTCAAGACGGCGCTGGAGCAGGCCGAGGGCGGCGACTCGGAGGAGTGCCATCAGCTGATCGACATCGCCTACCATCAGGGCGTCGCCCCACGCAAGGGGTTCGATCTGATCCTCGACCGTCTCGGGATCTGCAGCGCGATCACCATACTGGGGGGGGCCGGGCCGGAGTTCGCGCACGGCCCGGAGGTACGCGCGTACTGTGTCAAACGCCTCGTCCGCGCCCTTTACCAGGAGCTGTACGACCGGCTCGCCGCCGAGATCGAGCGGCGCGAGGGCGCGAAGCCGTCGGCCCAAACGGTGCGCGAACTCGTCGTCGGCAGCGACTGGCTTTTCGAGGATGATTACTACCACATCGACGTGTCGCACCTCAGCTCGGTGGTGCAGATGGCGGTCAACCTCGACCCGGGGCCGGAGCTGGAGCTGGCGCGCGAGCTGTGTGTGTATGGTCAGCGGCTGTCGGCGCGGTTCCAGTATGCGTCCGAGTCGCCGTTCGAGGACCAGTACCGGGATTACGGAGTGTTCCTGGCGGTCCTGGCGGGGGACGACGTCGCGGAAGGACTCGCCCACTTCCGGGCGAAGGTCGAGAACGCCGACCCCGAGCAGGTCGGCACCTACCCGGCCGAGGTGTACGTGAATCTCTTGCTGCGTGCCGGCAAGCCGGACGCGGCGCTCGCGGTGGCCCGGCGCTACCTCACCACCGTGGACGATCGCCGCCTGACGTGTCCGGGAATCGTGGAGCTGTGCCAGCAGACGAAGGACTACCGCACGCTGGCGGAGGTGGCGCGCGAGCTGGACAACCCGGTGCATTACCTGGCTGGGCTGCTGGCCGCGCGGGGGAAGTGACTGCCAGAGAGAAAGCCCACGGGCGGTGGCCCGTGGGCCAGGCTTCCAGCACTTCGCCTACGGGCCGCCGCCCGTGGACCTGGAGATCTGCACCTCACTCGTGCTCCATCGCGGCCATCAGCTCGTCGGACAGGTTCAGGTTGGAATAGACGGTTTGCACGTCGTCGTGGTCGTCGAGCGCCTCCATCAGGCGCAGCACCTTCTTGCCGTCCTCGACGCTCGTGTCCACCGGCACCTTGCCGAGGCGGGTGAGTTCCGCCGACTTGAGGGCTACCCCGGCCTTCGTCAGCGACTCCTGGACCTGGGCGAACGCTGCCGGGTCGCAGGTGATCTCGAAGGTATCGCCGACCCGCTTCATGTCCTCGGCGCCGGCCTCGAGGGCAATCTCCATCAGTTTGTCCTCGTCGGCCCCCCTGGCGTCCACGGCGAACACGCCCTTGCGCTCGAACAGGTACGCGACCGACCCCGCGCTGCCCATCTTGCCGCCGCCGCGCTCGAAGACCTTGCGCACCTCGCCGTTGGTCCGGTTGCGGTTGTCCGTGAGGACGTCCACCAGGATCGCCACCCCGCCGGGCGCCAGCCCCTCGTAGACGATCTCGTCGAAGGTGATACCCTCGGTCTCGCCGGTGCCGCGCTTGATGGCGCGCTCGATGTTGTCCTTGGGCATGCTGACCTGGCGCGCCTTGTCGATGGCGTAGCGCAGCTTCAGGTTCATTTCGGGGTCGCCCCCACCGTTCTTGGCCGCGATGATGATGGCCCGACTCAGCTTGCTGAACAGCTTGCCGCGCCTGGCGTCGATGGCCCCCTTCTTGTGTTTGATGGTGGCCCAGTGTGAATGGCCTGACATGGCTCCTCCTTCGGCGCTCCGCGGCCGGCGCTTCGCGGCAGCCGTCCCGCGGGGACGAGAGCCGACGGCGGAGCGCCAGCCGCCCTAACGAGGTTGTGTTTCTGACTGCAGGAGCTGCAGTTTCTGCCGCAGTTCGTTGTGCCGGCGTTCCATTCTACCGCGCCTGCCCTGCTCGTAGTAGTGGGCGGCGCGCTGCCAGGCCCGCCGCGCCTCCGCCACGAGGCCCAGCCGGCGGTAGACGTCCCCGAGATGGTCCCAGATCACCGGGTCGTCGCCGTCGGGCAGCCGGGCGGCGCGTTCCAGCTCGCGCCGTGCCCCGGCGAGATCGCCCCTGCGGTACAGAACCCACCCCAGGCTGTCAACATACGATGCGTTGTCTTCCGCGTCCGGCGGGTCCAAACTTGCCGTACCCTTGCGACGGCGCCGGTCCAGCTCCAGAGCCCTGCGGATCAACGTCTCGGCCTGGTCCAGGTTCTTGTTCCCGTCGGCCCAGATGTAGCCGAGGTCGTTGTTCACCGTCGGGTTGTCCGGGTCGAGCTTGAGGCACAGCTGCAACTGCTCCTCCGCCCGGTCGGTGCGCTCCGCACTCATGCAGACGCTCGACAGCAGGTAGCGCACCTCCAGCACCTCGCCGGGCAGGGTGTGCTCCTTGAGCAGCGCCAGACACTCGGCCTCGGCGCGGTCGTACTTGCCGGCCTGAGTGAGGACGCGCACGCGCAGGTGCCGCACGGAAAAGCGGTCGGCCGCGCTGGCAACGCTGACCGCGCTGTCGGCCTCGCGCAGCGCCTCGTCGTACTGCTCCAGCCGGGCGAGGGCGCGGGCAAGCTCGGTGTGGTAGACGACACAATCCGCGTCCTTCGCGGTGCGCAGCCCTTCCCGGCAGACCGGAACGATGTCCGCGTACTTGCGCTCCTTCCACAGCACGCGCAGCAGGCCGGCGTACAGCAGCGGCCGGGCGCCCTCACCGGCGCGAGCGATCGCCAATCGGTAGTAGCGCTCCGCCTGCTCGGCCAGGTTGTGTTTCTCGGCCAGGACGGCGAGCACCTGGAGCGTCTCGTGCCGTGTGACCTTGGCCACGACAGCCGGGGCGCCCTTGAGAAGATCCTGCCCCAGCTGCGGATCCTCTCGCAACGCCGCCAGCAAGGCCCGGCCGCGCGTCGCGGCCTCCGCCTGCCCTGGATCCTTCACGTCGTCGGCGGTCTTGAAGGTCGCGTCGAGCAGCTGGAGCACCTTCCCGACGCCGAGGGCCGGCTCTGCGCGGTAGAGCCGGAAGAGCCCCTGGTAAACCTCCGCCACCGGCGATTTCTCGGCCAGCTCGACGTAAACCTGCTCTGCTTTCTCCGCCTGCCGCGCCTTGCCGTATTCCCGTGCCAGCAGCAATTTCAGCCGGACGTTGTGCCGATCCCCGTCGGCCGCCTTCTCCAGCCACGGGAGCACGTCGCCGGCCCGCCCGATCTTGCCGAGTTGGTCGATCTTCAATTCATACGCCTCGGTCCCCTGTGGCTGTAACTTCAGGTACGTGTCGAGGTGGGTGAGAGCCTCCTCGTGTCTACCGAGCTGGCTGCAAACCTGGGCGAGGTTATAGCTGAGTCGGCCCGCCCCCTCGGGGTACGCTTGCTGCGCCTTGCGGAACGCGCTCACCGCGTCGGCGTGGCGCTCCCGTTGCAAGCACAGCCGCCCGGCGCGCTCGAACGTCTCGGCCGCGCGCCGGGCAAACTCGGCGCGGGTCGGGGGGGGGAGGTCACCCAGGTGGTCCGGGTGGGCGAGGGCCTCGGCGGCGTGGGTGAACGCGGCGATCGCCTCTGCTGGCGCGTGCGTGCTCTCGCACAGCACGCCCAGGTCGTGCGACAGCTGGAAGACGAACTCGGCGCGGTCCTTCGCCCGCGGACAGGCCAGCGCCTTCCGCAGAGCCACGATTGCCTCCTGCGGCCGCGCGAGCAG
>JADLBT010000148.1 GCA_020847555.1 Gemmataceae bacterium | reverse complement strand
GTGATCCAGCCCACCATTTCCACGGGCAGATGCCATTGTGCCATCCTTGGCTCTCCTGGCTCACGAAGGTTTTGGGTAAACTATCGTGGTCGGAGAGCCGCTTTTTTCCCAAGGCCAGTTTGTGTCAAGTCACAGCTTGAGTCTCAGGTTTTCTCGGAAAGTGCAGATCGGGGAACAGCGGCAGTGTCTCCGGGCGTTCCTGTAGCCGTTCGGCAAACTCCGTCAGGGGGAACAGGAGGGTCCAAAACCGCGCCAGCCCGTCCGACTTCCGCACCCCGACAGGATAGTTGCCGACAAGGGGCACGTTCAAGTTCCGCGGCGGCAGTGCCCGCGACGTGGTCCAGCAGACCAGCCAGAAGTCCCCGTGGTCCTCGACGCGGGAGGTGACCCAGCGGTCCTTGCCGCGCGTCGGGAGCGTCGCCAAGAACTCGCCCACCATTGCCCGTGCCGTCGCCTCGTCCATGTGAGAACCCCGCCGCCGAACGACCCAGCTCAGCAGCCGGGGCCGCCGAGGGGACAGTGAACTCTGGAAAGCCGGACTGCGGCCCCGGTCTGCTGCAGCGTTTGGTTCGGCCGGTTGTCGGAACTCCAACCGCCCCTCACTTGGGTGCCGGCAGCTCCCGCCCCTCGACCATCTTGACCCCCCGCCGCGGGAAGACGGCGAAAGTGTGCCCGTACCCCTTCGGCACCCCGACCTGCTGGAGGATGCCGATCCCGTTGACCCGAGCCGCCCCGGCCTCATCCACCCGCAACCCGAGCAGGCTGTACTGCCCGCCGGGCTGCACCACCTCGACGGCGAAGTAGTCGGTGAAGTTGACCGCCGGGGCCTTCTCCCCTGGCCGCCATACCTTCCACCGCTCGCGGAACGCCTCGGCGGTCGCCAGAACTTTGACCTCATGCGGTCCGGCGGCGGGCGTGTCGCGGTGAGCGACCCCGTCCCAGGTTACCGCCGGGGCGACCAGGGTCGGCTCGGCGGCTCGGCAGGGGGCAAGCCCGACGACGCAACAGATGAACCCGATCGTACTCGCTGCTCGAACCATCGGTGTGCCCTCCGCCGCCGAACGACCAAGCTCAGCAGCGGCGGGGCACCGGTGAGCGATGAAGTCGCAGCAACGAATCATGCCCCGCCGTCTGCTGCAGCGCCTGGTTCGGCGTGCCTTTACTCGCCGGGCCACCGCCCCCACACCAACTCCGGCTCGTACCCGTCCGGGAACCGGATCACCTCGGCGTCCTCGCCGTACACGTCCCAGTACGCCCGCAGCCACACCCCGCAACCGCCGCACTCGGCCCACCACCACGCGCCGCCGGCGATGTGGCCGTTGGCCTTGGCCCCGCTCCACATGCCGCCGCTCTCCGGGATGCGGGCGACGGCCGCGCCGCACTCCGGGCAGGTGTGCGGCGGGGTCGGGGGGCGTGGGGCTGCGGCCGGTGGGTCCGGCATGGCGAGCAACAAGGCCGCAGCCTCTTGCTCCAAGTCGCCGGACACCGCAACGCCCTCCTGCCGCCGAACGGCATAGCTCACCCGCCGGGGCCGCCGGAGCAGCAACACGCCACGAGAAACCAGCGAGCGGGCCTGGTCGGGTGCAGCGCTTGGTTCGGCCCCTCCCCCGCTCATCACAGCGAGACGATCCCCCAACCGATCGGCGCTCGACGCCTCAGGCGGATGACGGCTGCTGTTGGCCTTTGCGCCGGAATTGCCGGACGAGCCACCAGCTCAGGAGGCATACCCCGCCGAGCAACCCGACCCACCCGGCCTCATCCCCGCCGAAGATTTGGCTCAGCCACGCCGCGAGGACCAGCAGGGCCATCGCGATAAGGTCGAACTGGTGCTGCGCCAGGAACGCGCCGACGGCCGCCGCACGCCCTTGCCACCACAGCTGCACGACGCCGCCGACGGCACCACCGAGCGCCCAGCCGAGAAGGACCGCAGGCACAAACCACCCCGCGCCCGGGCGCCAATCGACGACCAGCGCCAACGTCCCCGGCAGCAACAGGCATCCGACGATCGACCCGATGAGCTGGCCGAGCAACCGCGGCGGCGCAGGCGGCGCAGGCGGCGGGGTGACCTTGGGCTGGACCGCCTCGACCTCCGCGACGGCCATGCCAAGCGCTTGCGCCTGCGCCCGCGCGTCCGCTTCGCTCGCGGCCTCGAAGAACAGCGGGTCGCGCGGCGCTCGCGAAACGGCATCCACCCCGTACACCCAGTATCGCATATGTCACCACACCGGCCGAACCCCAGGGAGCTAAGCGGCAGTCGCGCCTCCGAGACACGACCCCCGCTGCACCAGGGACGGCGCGACTGCCGCTTCCGCACCTGGTTCGGCCGCCGCCGACCAGACGCCGAGCGCCGACTCCCAGCGCTAAGCCGGCGGCGGCTGAACCCGACGCCGCTTAGCTCCCTGGTTCGGCCGCCGCCGACTGACGCTTAGCCCCTTCGTGGCGGCGTCGTGCCCGGGGCTGACACGACGCTCTGGATCCCACTCGGACCAGGGGGATCCGTCCTGCCGAGACTTCACCAGGCGGAGGGGTCTCGGACCCTGTTACCGCCGCCCTTCAGCGACTCCGAAGAGCGGCGGCCGAACGATAAAGCTCAGCAGCCGGGGCAGCCTGCAACACCGTGATGTCGCGCAAAACCGAAATGGCGGCCCCGGTCTGCTGCAGCGACTGGTTCGGCCGCCCTCCCTCTCAAAAGGACTGCCCACTCCGGTAGAAGTGGATCTGCGCCTTCTCCAAGGTGGCTAAGCCCTCCGCGATTTCGTTGTCGATGAAGCCGAGAAACCGCTCCAACTTCTCCCGCGTGTCAACGAGTTCGACGATAATGGGCAGGTCGAGGGAGAGGCGCTCAATCTTGAAGGTGTGAACCCGACTGTGTGCTCCGAATCCCATCAGACCGCGCAGGACGGTCGCCCCGGCCAAGCCCTGCTCACGGGCCTGGAGGACGATCCACTCGTAAAGCGGCTTGCCGTCGTGCTTGTCGCTCTCGCCAATGAAGATGCGAAGCAGATAGCCTTCGGCCGGAAGCATCATGGCCTCATCCCCAAATCTTGTGACCGAGGACGCGGCCGAGCCATACCGCGCCCAAGCCCAGCACCAAATGGCCGGCGACGTTGACGAAGGCCAGGAAGCCTTCGCCGTCGCGCCAGAGGTTCATCGTCTCGTTGCCGAAGCTCGAAAAGGTCGTAAACCCGCCCAGGATGCCGATGACCACGAACGCTCGCGTTTCGGGGGAAAAGGCCCCACGAGCCTCCG
>JADLBT010000147.1 GCA_020847555.1 Gemmataceae bacterium | reverse complement strand
TTTCCGGTGACGGGGGACGGTCGGATGGGGTCCGCGATCGACCACACTCTTCGGGGCCTGGCCGTCATCCTGCTGCTGAGTGTTCTGGTCAGCAAGGCATCCGACCGCTTCGGCGTCCCCGCCCTGCTCCTGTTCCTGGTCCTGGGCATGCTCGCCGGGTCGGAGGGCGTGGGCGGGATCTACTTCGACGACCCGATCGCCGCGCAATTCCTCGGGGCGGCGGCGCTGGCCCTCATCCTGTTCGCCGGCGGGCTGGATACGACCTGGCGGGACGTCCGTCCGGTCCTCGGATATGGGCTCGCGCTGGCCACCGCCGGCGTCCTGCTCACCGCGCTGGCGTTCGGGGTGTTCGCGTACCTTGCGCTCGGCCTCTCCTTGCTGGAGGGGCTGCTGCTCGGGTCGATCGTCTCCTCCACCGACGCGGCCGCCGTCTTCTCCGTCCTGCGCTCCAGGAACGTCAGTCTCAAGGGGGAACTGCGGCCGCTGCTGGAACTGGAGTCCGGCAGCAACGACCCGATGGCCGCCCTGCTGACGATCGGGTTCGTGCAGATCCTCACCCAGCCGGACCTCTCGGCCGCCGGTCTGGCCCTCCTGTTCGGCCTGCAAATGCCGCTGGGCGCCGCCATCGGCCTGGCCGCCGGCCGGGCCACCGTGTTCCTCGTCAACCGCCTGAACCTGGGGTACGAGGGGCTCTATCCGGTCCTGACACTGGCGCTCGTGCTCGGAACGTACAGCCTCACGAACGTGATCGGCGGCAACGGGTTCCTGGCCGTCTACCTGGCCGGCATGTTCGTCGGCAACCACGATTTCCTGCACAAGCGGAGCCTGCTGCGCTTCCACGACGGCCTGGCGTGGCTGATGCAGATCGCCATGTTCCTGACGCTCGGGCTGCTGGTGTTCCCGTCGCGCCTGGTCCCGGTCATCGGACCGGGTTTGCTGGCCGCCGCCTGGCTCATGGTCGTGGCCCGGCCGCTGAGCGTGTTCGCGTGCCTGCTGCCGACGCGACTCGGTCTGCGAGAGAAGGTGTTCGTGTCGTGGGTCGGGCTGCGCGGGGCGGTGCCGATCGTCCTGGCGACGTACCCGCTGGTGGCGATGCCGCGGGAGCCGCGCGCCGAGTTCATGTTCAACGTGGTGTTCTTCGTGGTGCTGGCGTCCGTCCTCGTTCAGGGGACGTCCATCCCGGTCGTGGCCCGGTGGCTGGGCCTCGATGCGCCGCTCGCCCCGCCCCGCGTCTTCCCGCTGGAGTACAACCCCGTCGCCGGGCTTCAGAGCGAACTCCGGCAGTTGACTGTCTCCGCCGATTCGCCAGCGGTCGGCAAATCGCTCGTGGCGCTGGGCCTCCCGCCGGAGTCGCTGGTCGTGCTGATCGCCCGCGGCAACGAATACCTGGTGCCGGCCGGAGGAACGACCCTGGCGGCGAGCGACGCCCTCCTCATCCTGGCGGACGAGGCGGCGTTCGCTCGGGTCAAGGACCAGGTCGAGCCAGCGGGTTGACGCGCTGCTGCTGACCGAGCCGCGCACGCCACGCGGCGTGCGCGGCTCGAACAGCCCCACCCGGCGGCACCGCCGGTCACCACCTGTCAGGAGTTTCTCGATGCCCTCCTCCTCCTCCTCGTGCCACGGACTGGCGCCGGGTAAGAAAGCCAGCCTCTCCGTCCACGTCGCCCGGCGTGCCGACGGGTCGCCGATTGCCCTGTCGCTGCTCCTCGTCCGCGGCGCGGCGCCGGGGAAAATGCTGCTCGTGAGCGCTGGCGTTCACGGCGACGAGTTCGAGGGGATGGCGGCCCTCCACCGGCTGTACGAGGAGTTGGATCCGGCCGCCCTGGCCGGAACCCTGGTCGGGATCCCGGTCGCCAACCCGCCGGCGTTCGAGGCGGGCCTGCGCACCAACCCGGACGACCGCCAGGACATGGCCCGCGTCTTCCCCGGCGACCCGCGCGGGACCGTCACCGAGCAGCTGGCGGCTCGGCTGACGGAGGAGATCCGCCAGGCCGACTTCTACTGCGACCTGCACAGCGCCGGGCAGTACTACCGCATGCCGCCCCTCGCCGGCTACCAGTTGCGGCCCGAGCCGCTGCTGAGCGCTCAGCGCGCCGCCGCCCGGGCGTTCGGGCTGCCGCTGATCTGGGGCACGCCGGGGCTGCCGGGGCGGTCGCTGTCGGCGGCGGCTGAAGGGGGGATTCCGTCGATCTACGCTGAAATCACCGGCGAGGGGCGCTGCCGGCCGGAGGACGTTGCGGCTTACCTGCGCGGGCTGCGCAACCTGCTGATCCACCTGGGGATGCTGGCTGGCGAGGTGAACGCCGATCCGCCGCGCTGGGTGGTCGAGGATGACCGGCCGCAGGCGGGCTTCCTGCAGGTGCAGAACCGGGCGCCGAGCGGCGGGCTGTTCGAGCCGGCGGTGGCGGTCCTGGACCGCGTGACGCGGGGGCAGCACCTCGGCGCGATCCGCGATGCCTGCGGGACCGTGCGCCACCTCGTCGAGGCTCCGCACGAGGGGCTGGTGGTGTTCCTGCGCACCTTCCCGCGCGTCCTGGCGGGCGACCCGGTCTGCACCATCCTGCAAACGGACACCCTGGCCAGCGGGGCGTAACGGTTCGCCTGGCATGGCTGCGGCGAATTCGTGTAGGATAACGGCAGCAAGGAGGGTTATTGTCGTGAAGATTATTCTGGCCAACCCGCGCGGGTTCTGCGCGGGCGTGAACATGGCGATCGAGAGCCTGGAGCGCGCGCTGCAACTGTACGGCACGCCGCTGTACGTCTATCACGAGATCGTCCATAACCGCCCGGTCGTTGAGAAGTTTCGCGACCGTGGCGTCGTCTTTGTTGACCGCATCGAGGACGTCCCGCCGGGCGGCCACGTCCTGTACAGCGCCCACGGGGTAGCGCCGGCTATCCGGGCGGCGGCGGCGCGGCGCGGCCTGCACGCCATCGACGCCACCTGCCCGCTCGTCACCAAGGTCCACTTCGAGGCGGTTCGGTTCGCCCGCGAGGGGTACACGATCCTGCTCATCGGTCACGAGGGGCACGACGAGGTGGTTGGGACGATGGGCGAGGCGCCGGCGAACATCCGCCTGATTCAGTCGGCCGCGGAGGCCGAGGCGCTCGACCTGCCGGCGGACGCGAAGGTCGCCTTCCTGACGCAGACGACGCTGAGCGTGGACGACGCCGAGGTGATTGTCGGCGCGCTGCGGCGACGCTACCCGCAGATTGTCGGACCGTCGAAGGACGACATCTGCTACGCGACGCAGAACCGGCAGGAGGCGATCAAGCGGCTGGTCCCGGGGGCCGACGTGGTACTGGTGCTCGGCAGCCAGAACAGCTCGAATAGCCAGCGCCTGGCGGAGTTGGCCGAGGCGTGCGGCAGGCCGGCGTACCTGCTCGACGGCGTCCGCGGTCTGCGGGACGAGTGGTTCGCCGGGGCCAGGACGGTACTGATCACGGCCGGCGCCAGCGCCCCCGAGGAGGTCGTGCAGGAGTGCGTCGAGCACCTGCGGCGGCGGTACGGGGCGACGGTGGAGAGCCACACGGTGCGCGAGGAGCACGTTCAGTTCCCGCTGCCGCGCGAGCTGCGCGTGGTGGCGGTCTGAGGCGCCGTCAGGGGGAGAGGTGGAGCATGGCGATCGTCCTGCGCATCGGGCCGGCCGATCACGGTCGCCCGATGACCCTCGACGAGTTCGAGAAGAGCGACTACGCGGAAGGGTATCAGTACGAACTGATCGACGGGAAGCTGTACGTGTCCCCCAAACCGAACGCCCCGCACGGCTGCGTCGAGCTATGGATCTTTCTGAAGCTCGTTGACTACTGGCGCGCCCACCCGGAGATCCTCAACTACGTTCATCCCAACGCCCGCGTCTTCGTCCCGGACCGACCGGGCGTGACCAGCCCCGAGCCGGACGTGACCGCGTACCGGGACTTCCCGATCGATCTGCCGTTTACAGAGATCAAATGGCAGAACGTCAGCCCGCTCCTGGTCGTGGAAGTGGTGTCGGCGGACGACCCGGACAAGGATCTGGTGCGCAACGTCGCGCTGTACCTGGAGGTGCCGACGATCAAGGAGTACTGGGCGATCGACGCCCGCAAGAACCCGGACCGGCCGACGATGCGCGTCCACCGGCGGCGCGGCAAGCGCTGGACGGTCATTGACCTGACCTACGGCGACGTCTACACGACAAAACTCCTCCCTGGCTTTGAACTGACCCTCGACCCGCGGAGTTGATTCGCATGCCCGTCGCGATTGACCTGGCGCTCGACTACCTGCCGCGCCTGCCGCGGCGCAAGGACGTCCGCATCGGCTGCATCGGCAGCGGCTTCATCATGCGCGACTGCCACCTGGTCGCGTACCGCCAGGCCGGGTTCAACCCGGTCGCCCTGGCCGCCCGCGACTTCGACCACGCCCGCGCAGTTGCTCAGTTGCACGCCGTCCCGCGCTGCCACGCCACCATCAACGACCTCCTCGCCGACGACAGCATCGAGGTTCTCGACATCGCGGTGCCGCCGGACGCGCAGCCGGACCTGATCCGCCGCGCCGTCGAGCGCAAGGGCGCGCTGCGCGGCATCCTGGCGCAGAAGCCGCTGGCGATGAGCTACCGCGCGGCGAAGGAATGTGTGGACGCCTGCGCCGGGGCGGGCGTGGCGCTCGCGGTCAACCAGAACATGCGCTACGACCAGTCGGTGCGGGCGCTGAAGGACGTGCTGCGGCGCGGGTGGCTCGGCGACGCGGTGCTCGGCACGATCGACATGCGCGCCATCCCGCACTGGATGCCGTGGAGCGAGCGGCTGCCCTCGCTATCGACGTTCGTGATGAGCATCCACCACCTCGACACGTTCCGGTACTGGTTCGGCACGCCGGACCGCGTGCTGGCGAGCACGCGCCCCGACCCGCGCACGCGCTTCCCGCACGCGGACGGCATCAACCTGTACATCCTCGAGTACGACAACGGCTGCCGCGCCTCGTCGTGGGACGACGTCTGGACCGGGCCGGCGCGCGAGGGGTCCGAGAGCGACATCGGCATCCGCTGGCGCGTCGAGGGGACGGACGGGCTGGCGCGCGGTACGATCGGCTGGCCGACCTACCCGGCGCGGACGCCGAGCACGCTGGACTTCACGACGAAGCGGCAGCCCGGGTACTGGCTCCAGCCGCGCTGGAAGGAGGTGTGGTTCCCGGATGCGTTCGTCGGAACGATGGCGCAGCTGTTGTGCGCCATCGAGGACGGGACCGAACCGGAGATCAGCGGGCGCGACAACCTGGAGACGATCGCGCTGTGCGAGGCGGTCTACGCGGCGGCGCGCGACCACCGCGTCACGACGGTTGGCGAGTTTATGAGTCCCGATTAACCATGCCAGGTGACCGCGCGCAACACGTCGCGCTCGTACACTTTCATCGTCTCGGTAATCCGCCCGCACACCGACGGCTCATTGGCCGCCAGTTGCAGGAGGTCAAAGATCGCCTCCGCGTGCTCGACGTAACCCACCGCGGTCGCGTGGGTCCGTTCCCGATCGAGATCGTAGTCCGCCCAGTTCCGCTCTTGTCGCAGGAGTTTCAAATCGGTTCCTGCCTTTTGGACATCCGGGTGCCCCGAGTTGGAGAGACGCAACCAAAGGTAGCCATGCACCTGCTCGCCCTGAGGAACCTCGAACCCGCACTGGCGGAGCAACGCCCGGGCGGCGTGAAAGGCTGCGTAGTAGCCTCGGCTCACGGCGGACCGCCACTCCGCCTCCCCCATACCTGTGATAAGGGCGTCCGCCACGTCCAGGAAGTCGCGCGGCTTCATCAGGCCACCAGGTCCAGGAGCAGACAAAAAACGGTCACCAATGGCGCTGGGCAACAGCGGAACAACTCGTCCGTCCAGCGGTGCACCGCGGAAACGAAGTCCGGCACGTCCGCCTGCGGCACGCGGACGTCGAACACAATGGTACGCATGTCTCGGATTTCAGGGTCTTCGTTCACGGACACCGTCAAGGAGCGGGCCGTCGGGAAGAGCCGGCGAGTCGCGTCCAGCAGCGGTTGCAGGTACTCGGTGACGCCCTGTTCCGCCGCCAGCGCGAGGACGTCCGCGGGCCATTCCCAGCCGGCGTGGGTCGTGAGCGGGGCGTTCATGCGTCGGGCCTCCCTCGTCGGTTGAACGGTTGCCTCGTCACTCGCAGTTTACCGCCCGGCAGCCCGCGCCAGCTACCCTACTTCACCCCGTCTGCACGAGCGCCCGGCCCTGGGGACGGCAATTCAGAGGCTGTTAATCGCCGAACATCGCCGGGTTGAAGCCTCCCGTCTCCCGGCCTCCGGCGAGTGGGGGCTGGGAGAACGCATCGGTAGTCGGCGGTGCGGTGTCAGGAGGAGGGGGCGGGGGAGCGAACGCCCCGTCCAGGTCGGCGTCGGTCACGTCCGGATTCGCGAGCCTGAACCGCCTGACCAGCTCGTAAGACGGCAGCCGTGTCGCGGCCGGGTTCTCTCTGAGAAACTGCACGAGCCGCACAGCAATCCTGCTGCCGCGCCAGTGTGCCGTTTTGTTGGCGTGCAGCGCCGCCGCGAGCCGCTCGGCGTTGTTCTCCGCCTGGACGGCGAAGTACGACATGGTCAGCGAACCGGCCCCAGGCGTCGATCAGCGGCCGGTAAAGGCTTACGAAGCGCTCCCACGCCTCGCGGTCTTCCGGCCCCTTGAGTTTCTCCAGGAGCGTGTCGCTGCTCGCGATGTCGTAGACGTCGCTCATGGGCTGCTACGCCCGGGGCCGAGGGATTTAACATCGATTATCCCCGGGCGCCCCCCGTGAGGTCACCTCATCCCCGCTCGCACGATCGCCAGGAAGTCGTCGGCCTTCAGACTGGCCCCGCCGACCAGGGCGCCATCGACGTCCGGCTGACTCAGCAGCGACGCCGCGTTGTCTGCCTTGACGCTGCCGCCGTACTGGATCAGCAGGGCCGCGGCCACCGCCTCGCCGCACAGCTGCCCCACGCGCCGCCGGACAAAGGTGTGCGCCTCCTGGGCCTGCTCCGGAGTGGCGTTGTGGCCCGTACCGATCGCCCACACCGGCTCGTAGGCGATTACCACCCCGCCCAGCACGTCTGCCGTCCCGCCCGCTAACCCGGCCGTCAGCTGCCGGTCGAGGACTGCCTCGGTCCGATTCCCCTTCCGTTCTTCCAGCGTCTCGCCGATGCACAGGATCACCTGCAGCCCGGCCGCCAGCCCGGCCTTGACCTTGCGGTTGATGAAGGCGTCGTCCTCGCCCAGCTTGTGCCGCCGCTCGCTGTGGCCGACGATCACGTAGCGACAGCCGACGTCAACGAGCATCGTCGGGCTGACCTCGCCGGTGAACGCCCCCTCTTTCTCCGGGTAAAGGTTCTGCCCCCCGAGCCCGATCGGAGTGCCGCGCACCACCTCGGCGACGCGCGCCAGGTACGGGAACGGCGGACACACTGCGACGGTGACCCGGTCGGCCTTGCCGACGCCCTGCACCACCGCCGCTGCGAGCTGGGCGCCGGCGGCAGCGGTGGTGAACATCTTCCAGTTGCCGACGACGAACTTCTTGCGCATGGCGAACCCCTTTGCCCTGGACGATCGCCCCGGAACGTCCATAATAACAGTTTTCAGGGTCTGGGTAACAACACCCGGCCGGCGGCACCGTAAGCGGCCGGCGTCGTGCGTTTTTGTACGAGAAACGTCCGGGCGATTCACCCGGGCGGTGGGTCCGTGAAAGGGGATGGCGGCCATGCCACTGGGGTTGCTCGGGTTGAAGGTGGGGATGACCCAGGTCTACGACGACAAGGGCAAGATCGCGCCGGTGACGGTGCTTCAGGTTGGACCGTGTCCGGTCCTGCAGGTGCGCGATGCCGACCGCGACGGGTACAGCGCCGTCCAGGTCGGCTTCCTCGACAAGCCGCGCCGCAAGGCCACCCGGCCGGAGCGCGGCCACGTCGCCTCGTCGTTCGTGTCCAACCGCCGCAAGGCGCGCCAGGAGGCCGGCGTCGCGCTGCCGCCGAAGGCCGACGTCGAGCCGCAGCGTTACATTCGCGAGTTCCGCCTCAACGCCCCAGCCGAGACGACCGTCGGGACGGTGCTGACGGCCGCCGAGGTGTTCAAGGATGTTCCGCGCGTCGATGTGATCGGGACGAGCAAGGGCCGCGGGTTCACCGGCCCGATGAAGCGCCACAACTTCGGCGGCCTGCGCGGCAGCCACGGCGTCAAGAAGGGTAACCGGCAGCACGGGTCGGTCGCGTCGAACGCCAGCAACCGCGGTAGCGGTCGGCCGAAGAAGGGCATCCGCCAGGCCGGCCAGTACGGCAATTCGCAGGTGACGATCCGCAACCTCGACATCGTCCGCATCGACGCCGAGAATCACCTCGTCCTCGTCCGCGGCGCCATCCCCGGGCCGAACAACGGCCTGGTGATCATCCGGCCGACGAACAAGCGCAGCCGGGGCGGCTAAGGAGGGGTTAGTGTAAGTTCGAGGAGGATGGTGTGTGCAAGGGGCTCTGTAAAGCCCACGGGCCGCCGCCCGTGGGCTTTCTCCCTTTCCCTGATCCCGAGTCCCTAACCCCCAACCCTTCTGCTACAATGGACGGCGTCAATCTGCACTGGCGCGCTCCCCTCCCCGGGTACTGACCATGACTTCCCCCGCGGGCAAACTGGTCGGGATCGACCTCGGCACCACGTTCTGTGCCGTCGCGACCCTCGATGACCGCGGGCAGGCCGTTACCCTGCCCAACCGCGAAGGCGAGATGCTCACCCCCAGCGCGGTCCTGCTCGAGGACGGGATCGCCGTCGTCGGCCAGGCGGCCCGCGACGTCGCCCTCGAACACCCCGATCGGGTCGCCATGCTCGTCAAGCGCGACATGGGCCTGCCCGCCTATAGCTACCCGGTCGCCGGCCACACGTTCCGCCCCGAAACGCTCTCGGCCATCGTCCTGCGCAAGCTGGTCCAGGACGCGGAGTACCGCCTCGGTCCCGTCAGCAAGGCCGTCATCACCGTCCCGGCCTACTTCGACGACACCCGCCGCAAGGCTACCAAGGACGCCGGCCGCATCGCCGGCCTGGACGTCCTCGACATCCTCGACGAACCGACTGCGGCAGCCCTCGCCTACTGCTTCCGCCCGCCCCAGGGCCACGGTCAGTTCCTCCTCGACGCGGCCCTGCCCACCCAGCAACAGACAGTCCTGGTGTACGACCTCGGCGGCGGAACGTTCGACGTGACCCTCGTGCGACTGGCCCACCGCCGGTTCGAGAGCCTCGCCATCGAGGGCGACGTTCGCCTCGGGGGCAAGGACTGGGACGACCGCATCGTGGACCACGTCGCGACCAGGTTCCTGGCCAACTACGGCGAGGATCCGCGTACCGATCCGCAGTCCCTCGCGGCCCTCACCGCCGCGGCCGAGCGGGCCAAGCGCACGCTGAGCAAGCTCAATCAGGCCAGCGTCACCTGCGCCCACCGCGGCCAGGTGCTGAGCGTGCCGATCGCCCGACACGAGTTCGAGACGATGACGCGCGACCTGCTGACGCGCACCCGGCTGACGGCGCAACAGGTTCTCCGCCAGGCGGGCCTGACGTGGGACCGGGTAGATCGGTTGCTCCTCGTCGGCGGCTCGACGCACATGCCGATGACGGTCCAGATGCTCCAGGAACTGACCGGCAAGCCGCCCGACAACTCGCTGGCGGTGAGCGAGGTGGTGGCGCGCGGGGCCGCCATCCACGCCGGCATCGTCGCCTCACGCTCGGCCGATCCAGAGATGCTCGACGCTGGCCTGCGGGATCTGCTCGGCCAGGTGGTCGAGATCAACGTCAACTCGCACAGCCTCGGCATCGAGGTGAAGCAAAACCAGGACCGGATCAACGACATCCTGATCCCCAAGAACACCCAGTTGCCGACAGCCGCCAGCCGGGTGTACCGCACCGTCGTGGAGAATCAGCCGCGCGTCCGGGTGAAGGTGTTGCAAGGCGAAGCCCACCAGGCGGACGCCTGCATCAGCATCGGCGAGTGCTGGATCGAGGGACTGCCGCCGAACCTGCCCCGGCTCTCGCCGATCCAGGTCCGCTGCGGCGTCGGCAGCGATGGGCTGATCGACGTGATGGCGCTGGACATGACGAGCGGCAAAATGGCGCGGGCCGAACTGCACCGTTCCAGCGGCCTGTCCGAGGAGGAAATCGCCCGCGAAGCGGCCTGGGTACGGAGCCTGCAAATTCAATAGGCAGGAGGCAGGAGGCAGAAAGCAGGAGGCAGTCAAATAAAGCCCACGGGTGGCGTCCCGTGGGTTAGGTTTCCAGCGATTGGCCCACGGGGCGCCGCCCGTGGGCTTTCACCCTGCTGCCACCTGCCTACTGCCTACTGCCTCCGGACGATCATGGTATTCGCCGTTCAGTGCCCCAATCCGAAGTGCCGGAAGTTCATGCTGGTCGAGGACCGCGACCGCGGCAAGGTGGTCAGCTGCCTGCTGTGCAAGGCGGCGATCAAGGTCGGCGGCACGGCGGCGCCGAACCCGACCAGCTCTCGACCGACGCCCCCGCCCCGCCCATGAACGACCGGCCGGCCGGGTTCGCGGTGCGGTCAGCGCTGCGGTCCCTCCAGCGCGAACTGCGCCCCGACCTCGTACCAGCCGTCCGGGCAGCGCTGGCCACGCACCACCCGGGCCAGGGCCTGGACGTTGCCCAGATCCGGCAGCGTCGGGTGGCGGACGTAGAAGTGCGACGCCGGCAACGGCCTGGGCAGGAACAGCCCGATCCCACGCACCGAGATGTCCTTGCCGACACACTCGATCGCGGCCCCGTCCTCAAGCCCGGCCAGGACCGGCACCACGCGCAGCGGCTGGTTCCACACGAGGCGGTCCTGGGCGCGCAGGTCCGAGCGCACCTGCAGGTGCGCCCGCAGCCGCTCCAGCACGACTGGCCCCAGAGACTCCAGCAGGCGCACCGCCCGCTCGCGTCCGCACCCGAATGGCCGGATTACCACCGTCAACTCGGACAGCTTGTGGCCCGGGCGGGCGGGGCGCGTCACCCGCACCTCGATTTCCAGTCCGACGTGCCTGCCGACGAGTCGTTCCCAGAACAGCGGCGCGGCCCGGACCGCGAAGACGAACGTGTCCTGGTCGCGCAGAACCGCCTCGGCGTCCCACTCCTGGCGGAACCCTTCCAGCTTCAGGGCTGCTGCCCCGGCGAACAGACTGACGCCGCAGCGGTGGCGCAGGCTCCGGCCCGGCTCCAGGTGGTAACGGATCGGCCCGTGCTCGCACAGGGCGCCCCCGCCAGCTGCCAGACCGACCAGTTCGCGTGCAAACTCGTCCAGCGAGCGCATGCCCAGCCGGCGACCGTCCGCCTCGGGCCGCAGCAGCACCGGCAGCGTCCCTGGCTGACGCCGCCCTTCCTGCGCCGCCTCGCCCGGCAGTCCTTCCAGGGCCGCGACCAGATCCCGGCAGCTGGCGAAGCGGCGGCGCGGGTCCGCGTTGACGGCCTGCCGAATGACCTCGCGCTCGGCGGTGGCCAGCATCACCAGATTCGGCTTGCCCGGCCGCGAGCCGGCGTGGGCGCACAGCGGGTGGATGCCGGTGACCATCTCGGCGTAAATGAGGGCCAGGCTGTACTGATCGCTCCCCGGCCCGGCCTCCCCGTCGAACAGTTCCGGGGCCGCGTACACCGGATGCAGCGCGGCCGCCCGGCAAGCGGTGTCCGGGCCGAGCAGATTCACCAGACCGAACCCGCCCAGACGTACCCGGCCGTCCTTGAGCCACAGGTTGCCCGGGTGCAGCCCCAGGTGGGCGAGGCGCGACTGGTGGTAGATCTCGTCGAGCGCCTGGGCGACGAAGCGCAGCTGCGCGAGCAGTTCGGTCCGCGGCACTCCGGGCAGTCCCCAGGCGCGACACTCGCGCAGCCACCCCGCGAACGTTTGATCGTACCCGTCGGCCAGCAACACCAGCCGCCCGGACGGTCCCCGGGCCAGGCCCAGTGGCGGCAGCGCTGGGTGCGAGACAGCCCACAGCCGATCGAGCTCCCGCGACCGGCCTGCAACGGCTTCCTCGTGGAAAAAGTGCGCGATGCGCGGCTTTCGGTCAGGGCCGACCACCTTCCAGATCTCCCCGAGCGCCGCCCGTTCCAGGCAGTCGAGGAAATCGTGGCCGTCCAGCTCCGCCGTGATGTGGGTCGCCGCCAGCCCGGCCCCGACGCCTGGCACGCTCGTCGCCTCTGCATCGCGAACCAGAACGTGCTGGGGCAGGGCGATCTCGTCGGTGGTCTTCATGATCGTCCGCGCAGCCCAGATGGGTTTGGTGGGGATTTCGCTCGGGTCCACGCGCTCGCCTCTTCCGGGGAATGGTGGTTGTCGGGACGGGCGGACGGCGGCCGTCACCGCTCAACCATAGGTCACCCCGGCGGGGCTGTCCAATGAGCGATGTGGTGGGAACGTGGGGCCGGCGTTACCCCTTCTCGGGGCCGGCGCTCGCCCAGAGGTGATCGAGGCGCTCCGCGACGCGCGGGCCGCGGGTCATGCGCGTGAGCACACGCTGAGGGGTCAGGCCGACCGCTTCCACCAGGGAGACGGCGGCCCGGTTCCCTTCGGGGACGTCGAGGAAGACGAACTCGCCCGCGTGGCGGTGCCAGGCGTCGGCGAACAGCAGGGGGCCGGCCGCCGGCGGCGCGATGCACGGGCCGAGAAACCGTGCCCGCGCGCCGGGCCGCGCCGTCAGGAATCCGACAACTCCTCCGTCCGCCTCGACGACCCGCAGGGCGTCGGGGTATTCCTCGAACAGGCGGAGGAGGATCCTGGCCCGGTCCGTCCCGGTCGCCTGCCGGTCGAGGCGGAGGCAGGCCTCGTGGTCTGCGCGCCGGGCGGCGCGCACGGTTGCGGGCGCGTCCCGGCTGGGCAGCACGCCAGCGTAGCGGTGCAGGATGTGGTCGGTGACGAAGCCCAGCTGTTCGTAGAGGGGCTGGCCGAGGGGGGTGGCGTCGAGGCGGACGGTGCGCACGCCCTTCCGGTCGAGCACCTGCAGGCCGTGCTCCATCAGGGCGCGGGCGACGCCGCGGCGGCGGAATGCGACATCGACGAGCACCATCGCGATCCAGGCGACCGGCCCGAACACGCAGGTAGCGAGGGTGCCGGCGGGCTGCCCGTCCAGGTCGGCGACGAACGCGCCCCCGGGCTCGACCTCCAGAAAGCGCACCCAGTCGGCCTCGACCTGGTTCCACCCCGCCTGGTCCTTGAGGCGCATGCCCAGCGGCAGGTCAGCGCACGTCAGCGTCCGGATGTGAATCATGCGTCGTCGAGGCGGAACGGGCTGGCGGTGTCGTCTTCGTGGCGGATCTCGTCGATCGGATCCTTGCGCCCCGGTCCCCTGTACAGGCGGTTGGGCGCGTTGAACACCAGCCCCGGGCCGGTGCCAACGTTCTTGTACCCGTGGACGACACCGGGCGGGATGACCACCAGGGCAGGGCTGTCGGCGCCGGCGATGAGTACCTGCCGCGTCCGGTAAGTCGGCGACTGCGGGCGGTTGTCCCACAGCACCACCTTGAAGTTCGACGGCCCGATGAAGCAGAAGTAGTCGGCCTGATCGACGTGCTCGTGCGGGCCGCGCGTCACGCCCGGCTCGGTCTCGGACACGTAAGCCATCACCGGGTGAAACTGCGCCGGCACGTCGTCGTGGCGGAACAGTTCGCACAGCCAGCCACGCCCGTCGTAATACTTGCGCAGCGGGTGGTAAATCACGTCCTCGATGGTGCCGTCATGAAACTCCATATGCCCTCCCTTGTGGGTTCGACGGACTCGCGGCCGCACGCATTCTCGGGCCGGGTACTGCGGTCCGCGCTGCGTGCGCGGCGCGGACAGGAATAACCGGACCATGAATCAGCCCAGCATCTCCTGGACAACGTTGCCGTGGACGTCGGTCAGCCGGTGGTGGCGCCCCTGGAATTTGAACGTCAGCCGGCGGTGGTCGATACCCAGACAGTGCAGGATGGTGGCGTTCAGGTCGTGGATGTGGACCGGGTCGCGCACCACGTTGTAACTGAAGTCGTCCGTCTCGCCCACCGTTCCGCCGGCGCGGACGCCCCCGCCGGCCAGCCAGACGGTAAAGCAGCGCGGGTGGTGGTCGCGCCCGTAGTTCTCCGCCGTCAGCGTCCCCTGGCAGTAGACAGTGCGGCCGAACTCCCCGCCCCAGACGACGAGGGTATCGTCGAGCAGGCCGCGCGCCTTGAGGTCGGTGAGCAGGGCGGCGGTCGGCTGGTCGGTGTCGCGGCACTGCCCGCGGATCTGACGCGGCAGGTTCGTGTGCTGATCCCAGCCGCGGTGGTACAACTGGATGAAGCGTACACCGCGCTCCGCCAGCCGCCGGGCCAGCAGGCAGTTGGCCGCGTAGGTTCCGGGGATGCGCGCGTCGGGGCCGTACAGGTCGAGAACGCGGCGCGGCTCAGGCGAGACGTCCATCAGTTCCGGCACGCTGGTCTGCATCCGGTACGCCATCTCGTACTGGGCGATGCGCGTCTGGATCTCCGGATCGCCCGTGTCCTGGTGGCGCATCTGGTTGAGGCGCGCCAGGTCGTCGAGCATGCGGCGGCGCGCGTCGCGGCCGAGACCAGGCGGGTTGGACAGGAACAGAACCGGGTCGGCGCCGGACCGGAAGCGGATGCCCTGGTAGCGCGACGGCAGGAACCCGCTCCCCCAAAGGCGGTCGTAGAGCGGCTGGTCGGCCGGCAGTCCGGTGCCGACCGAGACGAGGACGACGAACGCCGGCAGGTCGCGGTTCGCGCTCCCCAGGCCGTAGCTAACCCACGCTCCCATGCTCGGCCGACCGGCAAGCTGCGCCCCGGTCTGGATGTAGGTGATGGCCGGGTCGTGGTTGATCGCCTCGGTGTGGACCGAGCGGACGAAGCACAGATCGTCCACGACGCGCGCGGTGTGCGGCAGCAATTCACTCACCCAGGCGCCGGTCCGGCCGCGGCGCGCGAACCGGAACCTCGACGGCGCGACCGGGAAGCTCTCCTGGGTGGCCGTCATGCCGGTGAGCCGCTGGCCCCTGCGGATCGAGTCGGGCAACTCCACGCCGCGCAGGTCGCGCAGGCGCGGTTTGTAATCGAACAGCTCGAGCTGCGACGGCGCCCCCGACTGGAACAGATAGATGACGCGCTTCGCCTTCGGGGTGAAGTGCGGCAGTCCGGGCAAACCGCCCACCGCCCGGGCGTCGTCGGCGCGGCCGTCCGCGTGCAGTAGCGTGGCCAGCGCGGCGACGCCGATGCCGGAAGCGGCGCGACCGAAGAAGTGGCGCCGGGTCAGCAACCGGCGGGAGTCGTGCAATGGGTCCATGATGTCGATCTCGGCGTGGGCGTCAGCGGCCCGCTTCGGTCAGGAGCGCGTCGAGGCGGATCACCAGTTCCGAGGGTAGGTCCGCCAGCAGGTCGCGCCCCACCAGGCCAACCTCGATCAGGTCGCGCAGGTGAACGCGGTCCTGGTCGCGATTGGCCATCAGCTTCATGCGGACCAGGCCGGGAAGCGTCACGACCTGCAGGCCAGGCGCCAGGGTTTGCCGTTCCTCGATGCTGGGCGAAGGAAGCGGGTTCTCCGGGCGGACCTTCTCACCCGCCCAGATCAGGTGAACGCCCTGGCGGGGGTTCGGGTCGTTGCGCTCGAGGAACATGCCAACGCCGACCGCTTCAAAGTAATCCAGGCCCGCACTCAGGGCGGCCGCTCGCGCCGTGGGAAGGTGGTCGCGACTCAGGAGCAGATCGACGTCTTTCGTAATGCGGACAGCGGCTGCGTCCTTTGTCGCGACCCAGGCCGCCACCGCCTGCCCGCCGACAAGGGCGTAGGGAACGCCGGCTGCTTCCATTACGGCGGTGATGCGCTGCAGGCGTTCCGTCACCTTCTCCACGGCCATGGCGAACCGCTCCAGCAGGTTGACGGCTCCGACGGCGGCAGTGCTCGGCATGGGCAGGCTCCCTTCCCTGACCAGCGTATCCGGGATCCTGGGCGGACGCAAGGACGCAGGATAACCCTGGTGCAGGTTCAAGGAGGATGGTGTGCGAAGAGTCGTGGCAAGCTCACGGGTAGCGTTCCGTGGGCCAGGTTCCCAGCACTTCGCTCATGGGATGCCACCCGTGGGCTTTCCAGGCGGGTTAGTCTGAACGGCGTGGGTCGTCTCTATAAGATTATGTGAGGGTACGCCCTTGGTTTATTGAGACGAGGACAGCGATGTCGCGACGCGCTCGGGTTCTGTTTGCCAGTCTGGCCGCCCTGGCCTGTGTACTCTCCCTGACCGCGCGCGGTGCGCGGGGGCAGCAGGGCACCCCCAAGCCGCCCCAGTGGACGCACGCCTTCGACCTGAAGTGCCGTAACAGCAAGGAGCCGACGTTCTCCAAGGACACGAAGACGTACGGCATTGAGGTCTTCCGCGACGACAACAACCAGAACGGCGTGTACATCATCGAGACCGGCAACCTCGCCGTCGCCCGCAACTTCGCGGACGTCAAGGCCCCTGTTCCCAACAGCAAGTCGCCCGAGTGGCTGCACGGGCTGGACCTGAAGGTGCGCAAGGCGAACGAGCTGGAGTTCACCGACAAGACGCAGGTCATCAGCTTCGAGGTGTTTCGGGACGAGAACACCGGCAACCTGATCTACATCTCGGAGAAGGCGTACATCGCCGTCGGCCCCGGCGAGAAGGGCGGCCGGGCGCCGACGCCGTCGCCCAGGGCGCCGGTCTGGACGCACGGGCTGGATCTGAAGGTGCGCCAGGCGAAGGAGAAGGAGTTCAGCAACAGCACCAAGGTGTGGAGCGTCGAGGTGTTCCGGGACGAGAACACCGGGCTGCTGATGTACGTCTGCGAGAGCGGCGCCGTCGCCGTCGTCCCGGGCGAGGCGGCGGACCCCAAGGCCAAGGCCAAGGCGCCGGAGTGGCTGCACGGCCTGAACCTCAAGTGCCGGCGCGTCGGGGAGAAGGACTTCGGGCCGAACACGAAGGAGTTCGGCATCGAGGTCTTCCGCGACGCCAACAACGGCAACCTGATCTACATCTGCGAGACGGGCTCGCTCACCGTCGTGCCGGGCACCAAGGACGCCAAGGCGCCGACGCCGACGCCGCGCGACCCGGTGTGGAAGCACGGCCTGGATCTGAAGTGCCGCAAGTTCGGGGAGAAAGAGTTCGGCCCCACCACGCGCGTGTTCGGCATCGAGGTCTTCCGCGACGAGAACACCGCCAGCACGGTCTACATCTCCGAGGTCGGCGCGATCTCCGCCGTGCCGGGGAAGTGAAGCGGATGGGTCCGAGGCCCGGGGCGCGGGGACGAGCGCCTCTCCCCCGCGGCCCGGACCCCGGCCCCCTCCCAGCGGAGTCAAGGAGGGGCAGTCATGAAGTGCAGTTTCTGTGAACAGCCGCTGGTTTGCAAGTCCTGCCGTCGCCCGTTCCATGCCCGCACCAGCGAATCCCATCTCGGCGTCTTCCAGGCCGACACGCAGGTGCTGTGTCCGGAGTGCCAGAAAGTCCTCGCCTGCACGGCGTGCGGGTACGTCTACAGCGGCCCAGCCGACGAGCGCGCGGGAGAAGAGCCGTAGGCAGTCAGCAGTCCAGCTAAAGCCCACGGAGCGCTGCCCCGTGGGCTTTAGCTTGACTGCTGACTGCTATCCCGCCGCGCCCGCGGCCAGCCTCCGGACCGGAGCGTCAAGGATCGCGCGCACCTTGTGCGCGAGGGCGTGGGTGGCGAAGGGTTTCTGAATGAACTCGACCTCGCCAGCCAGCAGGCCGTGACGCAGGACGCTGTCCACCGTGTACCCGGACATGACGAGGATCTTGAGATCGGGCCGCAGGCGGCTCAGCTGCTCGGCCAGCACGCGCCCGCTCAGGTGCGGCATGACGGCATCCGTGAGCAGCAGGTGGATCGGGCCGGCAACCGCCCGCGCCACGCGCAGCGCCTCGATCCCGTCACTCGCCTCCAGCACCGTGTAACCCGCGTGCCGCAACACGGACGCGGCCATCCCCCGCACCCCGCTGTCATCCTCCGCCAGGAGCACGGTTTCCGTCCCGCGCGGCGGGTCGGCGACGGTCGCCGACGGCGTCAGCTCCACCGACCCGGTCGCACGCGGCAGGTAGATCTTGAACGTTGTTCCTCGGTTCGGTTCGCTGGCAACGCAGATGTGCCCGCCCGATTGCTTGACGATGCCGTAGACCGTCGCCATCCCGATGCCCGTTCCCTTCCCTTCGGGCTTGGTCGTGAAGAACGGCTCGAACAGACGCAGCCGGGTTGATTCGTCCATCCCCACGCCGGTGTCGGTGACGGCGAGCATGACGTAGTTCCCCGGGCGCACCTCCGGCGCCGCGTGGGCGTACACTTCATCCGGGAGGAGGTTGTGCGTCTCGATCGTCAGCGTGCCTCCCTGCGGCATGGCGTCGCGGGCGTTGATCGCCAGGTTCAGCAGCACCTGCTCCATCTGTCCCGGATCCACCTTGACCGAGCCGAGGGCGGGATCGAGGGCGGCGACCAGCTGCACGTCCTCGCCGATCAGCCAGCGCAGCATCTTTTCGGTCCCGCGCACGATGTGGTTGAGGCAGATCCGGGCCGGCGCTGAAGCCTGCTTGCGGCAAAACGCGACCAGCTGGCGGGTGATGTTGGCCGACCGTTCCCCGGCCCGGCGCATCTCCTCGATCGCTCCCCGAAGCGGATCGGCGGCGGCGAGTTCGCTCAGGATCGCCTCCCCGTAGCCCATGATGATTGTCATCATGTTGTTGATGTCGTGGGCCACCCCGCCGGCCAACCGGCCGACCGCCTCCAGTTTCTGCGCCTGCTGCAACTGGTCCTCGGCCCGGCGTAGCGCCTCCTCCAGGCGCCGCCGCTCGGACACGTCCCGGACCACGAAGACGGCCCTGGCGCCGTCTCGGCAGCTCCGGACCGGGGTGCAGCTGATCTCGACCGGGATCTCGGGTCCGTCCCGGTGGCGCAGGGTGGCCGGGTGGGCCGCCCGGTCGCAGGGCGGCAGGCCGCCTGCGGTGCGGAGTACCTCTTCCAGTGGGCGCCCGATCGCCTCGCCCCGGTGCCAGCCCGTCAGCGCCTCGGCCGCCGGGTTGAGGGTGGTGACCCGGCCGTCCCCGTTCGCAACCAGGACCGCGTCGGCGACGGCGGCGAGGATCGCGGCACAGCATACCTCGGCCGCCGGGGCCACTCGTTCCGACGAATAGCGGCTGGGGCTCTTGCCCGGTTCACCGCGGACGAGCAGGAGCGGACCGCTCGCCCCGACCGCCTGCGCCTCCTCGACGGAAGCATACACGGCCTGAACTTTCAGTCCGGCACGTTCCAGCCGCTCCCGCAGGAGTTCGGGGCTCAGCCCGCCGATGTCGGTAAGGACAAGATTCGCTCCCGTCATCCCAACCCCTCCACGGCCCTCGGACGGTGGCGGTCGGGGCCGCCTCGCACCATCCCGCGCCTTTTTCACAGTGGCGGCGCCTTTCCAGATTCAGACCAACTATAGCTCGCTATGCGGTCTGAAGATTAGCGACGGGACGGAATTGGTGATGTTACTGCAGCCGGTGGACATAGCCGCGCGGCGGCAGCGGGCTCCGCCTTCCCCCCTCGTCGAGCCACACGCCCGCCTCGACGCACGTGCCAATGTGGACCAGAGTGACGCCGGGAATTGGTTGCGCCTGGACCAGGCGCTGCCCGTCCTCCGGGGCGACGGCGCAGACCAACTCAAAATCCTCGCCGTCGCCGAGGGCGTGGTCGAGCGGCGTTGTACCGTCCGTCATCAGGCGAGCGGCCTCGCTGATTGGGATCGCCGCGCTCCGCAGGACGGCCCCGCACCCGCTCTCCGCGCAGATGTGGTGGACGTCAGCCGCCAGCCCGTCGCTCACGTCGATCATGGCGTGCAGGGTGGCCGCGGCGTGCAGGCGCTGGGCCTCGTGGACGCGCGGGGTGAAGTCGAGGTGTTTGCCCAGGATACTGCCGCCGAGCGGGCCGGTGACCAGTAGCCAGTCGCCCGGCCGCGCTCCGGCGCGCGTCACCGGCCCGTCCCCCGTCGGCTCCCCGAGGACCGTCACCGAAATCACCAGCGGCCCGTCCCAGCTGTTCGTGTCGCCGCCGACGACGGCGGTGTCGAACTCGTCGGCCGCCTCGCGCAGCCCGCGGTACAGCTCCTCCGCCAGCGCCCGCCCGCCCCGGCGCGGTAGCCCGACGCTCACCACGGCGGCGACCGGCCGGCCGGCCATGGCGGCGAGGTCGCTCAGGTTGACAGCCATCGCCTTGCGGCCGACGCGGCGCGGCCCGGCCTCGGCGAGGACGAAGCAGCTGCCCTCCAGGAGCATGTCGGTGGTGACCAGGCACGGGGCGCCCGGAGTGAGGCGGAGGGCGGCCGTATCGTCCCCCGGTCCGAGCAGCACACGTGGATCGACCGGCGTCTGGCTCCGCACCCAGTCGATGTACGCGAATTCACCCATCATTTGTCCCCCTGGTAGCTCCGACCCGGGCGTGTGCTGCCCCGCGCCCCGCGAACCCGTAAAACAAACCACTCAGGCCGGGCGAGCGGTATCGCCCGGCCGCGTTGCACAAGGAGGCAAGCCATGCGCCGTCTACTCTTCGCCGCCCTCGCCGCCCTCGTTGCCCTCACGCCCGGAAACGCCCAGGACAAGGATAGCAACCCGGTCGTGGTGATGGAGACCTCGGAGGGCACGATCAAGATCGAACTGTTCGAGAAGAAGGCCCCAATCACGGTCAAGAACTTCCTGCAGTACGTGGACGACAAGTTCTACGACGGCGTCATCTTCCACCGTGTCATTCCGAATTTCATGATCCAGGGCGGCGGGATGCTGCCGGGGTTGCGGGAGAAGCAGACCCGGCCACCGATCAAGAACGAGGCTGGCAACGGGTTGAAGAACGAGCGCGGCACGATCGCCATGGCTCGGACGAGCGACCCCGACAGTGCGTCGGCCCAGTTCTTCATCAACCTGAAGTACAACGACTTCCTCGACCGGGCGAACGCCGCGGACAACGTCGGCTACGCGGTCTTCGGCCGGGTGACCGAGGGCATGGACGTGGTCGATAAGATCGCGAAGGTGCAGACCGGCAACCGCGGCGGGCACCAGAACGTGCCGCTGCAGGACGTGCTGATCAAGTCGGTGCAGCGCCTGAAGAAGTGAGCGCCGCCTGCATTCACAGAACAGATCCACCGACCAGCCCGGAGCGCCAGCGCCGGGCGCTCCGGGCTGGTCGGCAGGTGCCCTTCCTGTTCTCGCGCTGCGCGCCCCTTACCCTTCCCGTACCAATCGGTACAGGATCTCGCTCGCCTGGGCCACCTCGTCCAGCGGCACCCACTCGTCGCAGGTGTGCGCCTTCGCGATGTCCCCCGGGCCGAACACTACCGACGGCACCCCCGCCGTGGCGATCGTCGAGGCGTCCGTGCCGTAGGGCACGACCATCACCCGGTGCGACCCGGTCACGGCATCGATCGCCGCGCCCAGGCGCCGCACCAGATCCTCCGACCCGACCGGCGCCAGTGCCTCCTTGCTCATCCACGGCGGCGAGCACTCGAACGGGAAATCAATGCCGCCCTCGCCGTGCAGAAACGCCGCCAGGTCGGCCGGCGCGGCGAGTGGATCCTCGCCGGGGATGACGCGGCGGTCCACCTCGACCCGGCATGAGTCCGGCACCGTGTTGACGCTCGTGCCGCCCTCGATCCGGCCGACGCTCAGGGTAGGCGCGCCGAGCAACGGGTCGGCGCGCGACGCCTGCAGCCGCGCCGCGTAGCGCTCGATGGCCGTCAGCAGTTGGCCCATACGGTAGATCGCGTTGACGCCCTGCTCCGGGGTGGAACTGTGGCACGACCGGCCGGCGGTCGAGACGTGCCAGCGCACCACTCCCTTGTGGCCGTGAACGATTTGCAGCTGCGTCGGCTCGGCGACAACGGCCCCGTCCGCCCTGAGCCCGCCCTTCACCAACCGCAGCACGCCGGTGAAGGTGTGTTCCTCATCGACCGTGCAGGCCATCACCACGTTCGCCGTCCCGGCCGGCTTCTCGCGCGCCACGCGGGCGAACGCCGCCAGCATGGCCGCCATCCCGCCCTTGATGTCGCACGCGCCGCGCCCGTACAGCCGGCCGTTCTCGATCTTCGCCCCGAACGGATCGACGGTCATGTTGTCGATCGGGACGGTGTCCTGGTGGGCCTCCAGGATGAGCGTGCGTCGCGCCCCGGGGACGTCGCAGCGCGCGACGATGTTGTCGCGCAGCGGGGCGACCGACTGGCGCTCGTAGGGGACGCCGAGGCCGCGGAAAAAGTCCTCCAGGTAGGCGGTGACCCGGTGTTCGTAGAAGTCCGGGTGCTGGGTCGTGCGTCCCATCGGGTTGACGCTCGGGAGGGCGACCAGGTCGCGCAGCAGGCGCGTCGTCTCGTCCATGGCGATCCTTTCGCGGCGGGGGATGGGGCGACGTCTCTCAACCCATACTGTACGAGGCGGCGCGGGGAAATGAAAAACCGCGAAGGTTCTGCCGCCCCCTGGATGGCCGGGCGGTGTTTCCGTTAACTACCGGGAACAACCGCCCGCGCCCGCACCGACTTTCCACCCCAGGAGCCGCCATGCCTCCTTCTCGCCGGACCCTGTTCGTTTTGCTTGCCGCACTCGGCCTGCTCGCTGGGCCTGCCCGTGCTCAGAACCCTGCCCTGCAGCGGATCGCCTTTGGCTCGTGCGCGCAGCAGGACCGGCCGCAGCCGGTGTGGGACGCGATCTTCGCCGCGAAGCCCAACCTGTTCCTGTTTGTGGGCGACAATATTTACGGCGACACGAAGGACATGGCGGTGCTGCGCGCCAAGTACGACAAGCTGGGCGCGCTCCCCGGCTACCAGAAGTTGCGCAAGGCGTGCCCGCTGCTCGCCACCTGGGACGATCACGACTACGGCTGGAACGACGCCGGCGCCGACTACCCGCACCGAGAGGAGTCGCAGCAGATCTTTCTCGACTTCTTCGGCATTCCGAAGGACTCGCCGCGACGCACGCAGAAGGGTGTCTATCACGCCCAGGTTTTCGGCCCGCCGGAGCGCAGCGTGCAGGTGATCCTGCTCGACACGCGCTACTTCCGCAGCCCGCTGACCAGGCGGCCGAAGACGGCGCGCGGCCAGGGGCCGTACCTCCCGACCGCCGACCGAACCACGACCGTCCTCGGCGAGGCGCAGTGGCAGTGGCTGGAGCAGCAGCTGCGCGTGCCGGCGAAGGTACGCCTGCTCGTGTCGAGCATCCAGGTCGTGGCAGAGGATCACGGATGGGAAAAGTGGATGAATTTCCCGCACGAACGCGAGCGCCTGTTCCGGCTCCTGCGCGAGACGAAGGCGAGCGGTGTGGTGATACTGAGCGGCGACCGCCACCTGGCGGAGCTGTCGGTGATGGACGGGGGCGTCGGCTATCCGCTGTACGACCTGACGTCGAGCGGGTTGAATCAGGGCTACGTCAAGGGCTGGCGTGCCCTGGAGGTCAACCGGCATCGGGTGGCGACGATGAACCAGGGGAACAACTTCGGCCTGGTCGCGCTCGCCTGGGAGCGCTCCGACCCGGTGGTGAGCCTGCAGATCCGCGACGAGCAGGGCGACATCACCATCCAGGAGAAGATTCCGCTCAGCTGGCTGCAACCCGGCACGCTGAAGCCGCGCAGCGCCACCCGCGCGCGACTCAGCACCGGCGAGTTGCTCACGCCGGACGTCGTCGCCAAGCATGTCAAGCAGCGCGTCACGATTGAGATGGAGGTGCAGGCGACCGGCGCGAGCACGACGATGGTCTTCCTGAATTCCTCGCCGGAGCGGCAGAGCGAGGAGAACTTCACGGTGGTGCTGGACGAGGCGGCCCGGGCGAAACTGAAGAAGGCCGGCATCGCGGCCCCGCGCACCCACTACGAGGGCAAGGCGATTCGGGTGACCGGGACGCTATCGCTGTTCCGCGAGCAGCCGCAGATTATCGTCTCGGACCCGGCGCAGATCGAGGTACTCAAGCGATAAGGGAGATGTTACCAGCTACCAGCCCGGAGCACCCGCGCCGGGCGCTGGCAGGGCCCGGCGCGGGTGCTCCGGGCTGGTAAGGGGGAACTTACGGTCGATTGCGATACTTGTCCGCGACGCGCTTGAGGAAGCGATTCTCCTCGTCGGTGAGCGACTGCCGGCCCTCGCGCTGGATCTTCTCCAGCAACTCGTCCATGCGGCGTTCCTCGGCCGCCTCGCGCTCCTGCTCGCGCTGGAGCTTGGCCGCCCGGCGCTTCTGCAGCCAGCGCTGGATGAAGTTCGGCCTCTTCTTGCGCGGCGCGGCGGCCGGCTGGTTCTTCTCCAGGCTGGTGTAGCCCTGCGAGAAGTCGTATCCGAACAGCGTGTCCTCCACGCCCGTCTCCAGCTGAATCCACTTCTGCTTGCACGACTGGTAGATGAACCACGCCAGGAACAGCACCATCAACTCGTTCTTCGTCAGCGCGTACACGCCCACAATGAACATGAAGATGAAGCCGACGAAGATGGACGCCATCATCGACTGGCGATAGCCGAAGCGCGGCCACAGGGCGGCCTGCAGCATCTGCCCGCCGTCCAGCGGGTAGCCCATGATGAGGACGTTCAGCAGCAGCATGAACCAGTTCAGCCAGAAGAACCGGGCCGTCAGCACCAGCCAGTAGTCCAGCTGGTTCGCCGTGCGGGCAAACTCGCTGCCGAACACGGCGCCGCCGCCCATCTGGGTCAACTCGGTCACCCAGACCTGTTCGGGGCGAGGGTCGAAGGAGGGCCAGAACCCTTGCGAGGTAATGAGCCCGCCAGCGAGGAGGCACAACACCAGGTTCATCAGCGGCCCCGCGGCCGTGGCGATGAAGTGGGCTCGGGGCGTGTTCGGGAGGGATTCATAGCTGGCGAGACCACCCAGCGGCCAGAGTAATACCTCGTTGGCCTCACCATCGACGCTGCGGGCTCCGAAACAGTGCCCAAACTCGTGCAGGAGAACCGACAGGAACAGCAGCCCCATCAGAACCAGCATCTGCAGGCCCGCGCCGAGCGGTTGCTTGTCGTCCGTCGCCACCCGCAGCCACATCACCAGGATGAAGACCGGGAAAAGGAGGTGGATGCGGATGGTGATGCCGAACAGGCGTCCGAAAGGCAGCGACCAGGAGAACGGGTCACGCATGGTTGAAACCCGGCAAGCGAAGGCAAACCTCGAACCGGCCTTGGACAGATTTTACCACCCGCCGCGAGAGCACGCAATCACCCCTCCCCCGAGCGGGGCAAAAATTGTGCCGGACGCCCCGGCCACCCGGGGGGCCGTGCGGAAGAAACGGGCATGCCGCCGCTTGCGGCTGCACGCGCAGCCGCAAGCGGCAGACTGGCTCGCGCTCACCCCCGGGTGAGGGCCTCGCGCGTCCGCCCGATCAGGTCGTTGTCGCGCTCGCCGGTCCCCTTCAGCCAGAACACGCTCGACGCCAGGAAGCGGTCACGCCAGGCCGGCGTGGTGTGGTAGAAGTCTTCCAGCGCCGCGGAGCTGAACTTGTAGTCGTGCGAGTCGCGGCCCTTGGTGAAGATCAGGCGCCGGGCGCCGGCCATGAGAGCGTGGGCCGCCGCCGGGTTGTCATGCGTGAAGGCCAGCGTCTTGCGGGCCGCCGACAGCCTGTCGCGGCTGATGTCGGCGAGGATCTCCTCGACCGCCTGTGGCCCGCGGGCGCGCAGGTCGGCCCGCTCCAGCCGGTCCAGTCGCAGGTCGTCGCGCACCCGCCCGCGGCCGAGCATCGCACTCCGGAACATCGGCAGAAACGCCGCCGCCTGCAGCGTCACCAGTTGCCGCGTCTCGTCGCTCTCGCTCGTCTGGTAGGCGAAGTGCAGCGCGTTGACCGTCGTGACGCAGTGCAACCCGACGATGCCCGGCTGGCGCATCAGCAGCTCGCCGGCCGTCAGGAACAGGCCGTCCCAGACGCACGACGGGTCGATGCCGTTGTTGAGCAGCGTCACGACGCGCTCGCTCCCCTCGGCAGGGGTGGCGGTGCGCAGGGCGGCGAGCAGGTCGGCAGCAGCGTCCTGGGCAACGCGGCCGCGCCGCCACTCGCGGCGGATGCGCGTGACACGCTGCAGGTTCTCGCGCCACGGCCGGTCCTGGTCGGCGTCGCGGCGAGCCGGGTTGGTGCCCTCGTGATCCAGCAGGGCGAACGTTAGCGACCGCATCACCGGCTCGGCGTGGCGCCACCCGATCGTTTGCAAGGTGCGCCAGGCGTTGGCCGAGTAAATCGCCTTGTGGCCGATGCTCCGGAAGTCGCGCGCCCCGTAGCGCCAGAATAGCTCGATTACCTCGCTCGCCCCGGCCGAGCGCACCAGGGAGGCGATGGCGGCGTCGGCCCCCTCCGCGTCCCAGTTGTCCATCGCCTCGATGAACCGGCGGCGGGCGTGGGCGGCGGCCGGCAGGCGGGCCTCGTTGACCGGCGGCATCACCCAGTCGGTCACCGACTGGTGCCGCGCCTGCGACGCCTTGAAGTTATCGACCGCCCAGAACAGCGGCAGCCAGCGATCGCGGTCCTGGGCGGCGATGCTCGCCAGGTGGGCCGAATTCGTCACCAGGACAGCGTGGAACTGGAACCCGACCGGACGCGGCCGGATGCTGCGGACCCCGGCGAGGAGGACGGCGGCGAGCAACTCCTGGTAGGTGGTGCCGCCGCGGACCCGGGTGGCGACCTCGCCGATGAGGCGGTCGCGCGGCGTCTCTTCGAGGAGGCGCACCAGCGGCTCGATGTCCGGGCTGAACCGAACCATGTTGCGCGGCACCTGCACCTGGGCTGCGCTCAGCGGCGGCAGCCCGCACAGGAACGCGAAGTCACCCAGGCCGGCCAGCACGCCGACCCGGGCCGCGTTCGACAGGAACTCACGGCGGTGATGTGGAGAGAACATGCTACCCCCTTGTGGCCGGCGAGCGCCGGCGGTGGTGAATGGGTGCGGATCGCCACCGGGGGAGGGAGCAGGGTTGTTTACCAGCCGCGAGCGTCAGCGCGCGGGGACAACCGCGCGCTGACGCTCGCGGCTGGTAAACCAATGAGCCGCAACGGGCTGCTAGGTTTCCTCTGCCCTGCCACAGGCCCGGAGATGGTCCGCATTCTTCTTGATGCCGCGATAGATCAAAAGCCCCACGACGAGGAACGACCCGTAAGCGGCGCCCAGCATCAGGTAGATGCTCTGGTTGTACGCCGCCGGGTTCGCCGTCGGATCCTCTTCCTCCGCACCGGAGGATTCCGCGATGATCTCCCGTCAGGACGGGCAGGCCTGGGCGGCACGCGGCGAGGCGACCACGGTCAGCAGTGTCACCAGGCCGAGCAGGAACAGGCGAAGACGGGACATTACGGCTTCTCGCATGCGGCTCATTCTACCCCGACCTCAGAGCGACGGATAGAGGTGATACAGCATCCAGTAGACGACGACCCCGGTCAGCGACACGTACAGCCACAGCGGCAGCGTCCAGCGCGCCAGGCCGACGTGCTTCTGCAACCGGCCGCGCAGCCCGAGGTAGACCGTCGTCAGCGCCAGCGGCGCGACCGCCGCCGCCAGAATCGTGTGCGACAACAGCACGGCGAAGTACACCGGCCGGCTCCAGCCCTCGCCCTTGAACCCGGTCGGTTTGCCGTCGAGGATGGCGAAGTGGTAGTAGAGGTAGCACGCCAGAAACACCGCCGACACACACAGGGCGGCGAGCATGCAGACGACGTGCAGGGTGACGGCGCGGCGGCGGATGGCGAGGTAGCCGGCGATCAGCAGCACGACGCAGGTTCCGTTGAGGGCGGCGTTGACCGCCGGCAGGGAGAGCCGCTGCGCCAGCAACTGGGCGCGCCGCCCCAGGCGCCGCACCTGCTCCTCGTCGCTCCCATCGACGTAGCCCCGCATCTCGCCGGCCCGATCGACCAGGATGATGCGGAACGAGTGATCGATCGCGCGCGTCGGGTCGGCGCTCTCCGACCGGACGGCGGTCTGCTTGAACCCCTGCTGGACCAGGCGGTGCATCGTCGCCTCGTCGCCCGTCAGGAACAGCCAGCGCTGCGGGTCGGCGTTCCAGTGCCGGGTCCACTCGCGCAGCTTCTCCGGCGTGTCCCGGGTCGGATTGAGGGTGAAGCTGACGAGCACCACGTCGGGATTACCGGCGAGCGTTTGCTGGAGCTTCGCCAGGTTGTCGGTCGTCACGGAGCAGCCGGCGGCGCACTCGGTGAAGAAGAAGTGCGCCACCCAGACCTTGCCGAGGAGGTCGGCGCGGTGAACCGTCCGGCCGTCGCGCTCAGTCAACGTGAAGTCGGGCGCCTCGCCGAGGGGCTGATACAGGGGATCGAAGTCAGGGGGACGGAATGCGGTCTGACTCGGCGCGCGGGAGGGAACGAGGAGCGCCAGCAGCAGGGCGGGGAGGAGACGGCGGGACATGGGGCACTCGCTCGGGCGGCGTACTGAGTACGGCGTACCGAGTACTCAGTACGCCGCGGAGTTCGGGTCACTCGACGTTGTGCCACGCCACGACCGTGTCGGGCATCAGCACCACCATCATCATGATAGCCAGGATGACCACCGGGATGATGAGGAAGTAAATCCGCCCCCAGTCGTACTTGGCGTGCATGAAGTACATCACGACGAGCGTCGCCTTGGCGACGGCGACGCCCAGAATGATGAGCATGGCCGTCAGCTTGTCGGCGACCAGCTCGAAGACGAGGAACGACATCGCGGTGAAAATGCTCAGCGCGACGAAGACCGTGAAGTAGAGATTGAGGGTTGGCTCGTGGTGTCCGGGGTCGTGGCTATCGGTCATGCATTCGACTCCCGCGCCCCGCGGGGCGCCGTGAACAGACAGTTTCGAGGTCTTGCAGGAGGCGGCTCCGTCCGCCGATCTTGCCAGGTACATTCGGCGGACAGAGCCGCCTCCTGTAACACGCCTAAACCAGGTACAGCAGCGGAAACAGGAAGATCCAGACGATATCGACAAAGTGCCAGTACAGGCCAGTGTACTCCAGCATCGGCTCGTGCCGCACACCGAAACGGCCGCGCAGCGCCATGAGCAGGACGATCACGAAGATCACCAGTCCGCCAAAGACGTGCAGGGCGTGGAACCCGGTCATGGCGAAGTAGCACGACGCCCACATGTTGCCGAACGGGATCGCGTAGGACAGGTGAAGCGTGGGGTAGTGCTCCAGCAGCCCCTTCACCTCGCCCGTCTGGCCGGGAACCTTGAGGGCCGGCTTCCGCTCGACGTACTGGCTGCCCGCGATCGCCAGGTTGACCTGCCGTGGGCTGAGGTCCGGCAGGCGCTGCAGCAGTTCCCACGACGCCGCCACCGGCGCCAGTTCCTTGTGCTTCTCGACCAGTTCCTGCCCCTGCTTCTTCAGCTCGGTGTTCAGGTTGGCATCGATGGCCTTTTTCTGCTCGACCGCCGCCGACGGGGTGATGTCCTTCTTTTCGAGCCGCTTGTCCAGCTCGTCCTTCTTCTTTCGCGCCGCCGCCTGCTCGGCATCCACCGTCTTCAGGAAACCCTTCCATGCTTCCACCGCCGCGGCCGGCGCTCCCACCGCCTCGGTCGGGTGTTCGACGATGTGCCGCAGCTGGCCATCGACGTGGCGGATGTAGCTCGCGCCGGTCGGCCCATCGAGCTTCTCGAAGACGCGGCCCGGAAGAATCTGGTGCTCGATCTTCGACTTGTATTCAAACGCCTTGACGACGAGGAACACGCACCCGAGCGCCAGGGTAATGGTGATGTACACCGTCGCCCGCTTGACGTTCCCCTTGCCGAGGGCGAGGTGGGCGAGAACGACCGTCAGCGAACTGCAGATCAGGACGAATGTGTTGAAGGCGCCCACCCCCTCGATCAGATGGACGTCATGGGGGGTCGGCCACGGCTCGGTGCGCGGGTTCGGCTGGCCGTTGCGCAGCAGCACATACGTCCCGATCAGGCCCGTGAAGAACATGATCTCGGTGACCAGGAACAGCCACATGGCGAGCTTGCCGTTGGGCAGGGGCAACCCCATGTGGGCCTTCGGTTCGTCAGCGACTGCGTGTGCCATGTCGTTTCGGGGTCAGAGGTCCGTTGGTAAAGCCCGCGGGTCGCGCCCCGTGGGCGAAGTCGCTGGCGCTTAGCCCACGGGGCGCGACCCGTGGGCTTTCAAGCCAGCCTGCTCAACCTGCGCCCAGCACCACCAGCAGGGCCAGCAGCAGCGGCAGGTAGAGCAGCGAGGCGCGCAGGACGCGCCGCGCCTGGACGTTCGTCGGCTCCAGGCAGAAGCCGACCGCGCGGTAGAGGAAGAACAAGCCGAGCAGGGAGGCGCCCGCCGCGTACACCAGGCCGGCCTGACGCAGCACCACCGGCAGCAGGCTCACGAGGATCAGGGCCAGGCAGTACCACACCATCTGCCGCCCGGTCACGCGGCCGGCGCGGTCCACCACCGGCAGCATCTGCAACCCCGCCCGGCCGTAGTCCTCGCGGTAAATCCACGCAATCGCCAGGAAGTGCGGCACCTGCCAGAGGAACAGCACGACGAACAGCACGCCGGCATTTACCTCGACCGTCCCGTGGACCGCGCTCGCGCCGATCACCGGCGGCAGCGCCCCCGGGACCGCGCCGATCAAGGTGTTGAGCGTCGTGAAGCGCTTTAGCGGTGTGTACAGGAAGGCGTAGCTGACGAGCGTGAATGCCGCAATCCCGACCGTCAGCGGCTGCCGGACCGCCAGCGCCAGGTACGCCAGGCCGGCCCCGCCCAGCACCAGCCCAAACACCAGCGCCTCCACAGGCTGCAGCCGGCCAGAAGGGAGAGGGCGGTTCTCGGTACGGCGCATCAGCGCGTCGGTGTGCCGTTCGAGCAACTGGTTCAGGGCGCTGGCCCCGGCGGCGACAAGGGCCGTGCCGCAAACGGTGTGGGCCAGTAGCAGCAGGTCCGGCTCGCCGCGCGCCGCCACCCAGGTGCCGGCCGCCACGGTGAACAGCACCAGAACGGCGATCCGCGGCTTGGTCAACTCGACGTAGTCGGCCAGGCGCGAACGGGTCAGCGGCAGAGCGGGCGCCAGGGCCACGACCGGCAGTCCGCGGCCCTCGGATGCGGCAGTCTTCATGCGGCGCCCTCCAGACGACCGGCGGGCGCGGGCGCTGCCTGCGCGGACCAACTCGCCTGCCGGTGGGCCAACAGGGCGACCGCCACCGCGGCCGCGAACGTCAGCGCGCCGACCAGGTAATGCGCCGACCGGATGAGTTCCGTTTCCACAGCTAGCGACTCGATCACGACACCCCGCCTCGGATCGGTTGCTCCGAACCGGCTCAACCACGACTCGACGCCCAGCATCAGCTGTCCCGCCACCAGGGCCGCCAGCACGGCGACCGCCCTCACGCCCACGCGCTCGCCGGGCGGCGCGTCGAGGGCCACCTTCACCAGCCACGTCACCGCCGCCACGACCGCGAACGCGCCCAGGAGGTGCGCCCGCGCGCCGAGGGTCACGTCCTTGTGCCGCACCAGGGCGCCCAGCACCAGCTGCAAATAGATCAGCCCGACCACGACCAGCGACCAGCGCCGCAACTGGGCCGACGCCGTCGGGCCGGGGGCCGTCCACGCCCGCGACGTCCAGACCGCCACGCCGACCAGCAGGGCGAACACGAGATGGGCGAAACAGCCGTGGACGAGCGACAGCGTGCTGCCGAACAGCGCGTTCAGATCGACGCGGTAGCGCCCGAGCAGCCCCTGGCTCGTCACCGCCAGCAGCACCGCCACCCCGAGCCAGCGCTTCCATCCACGCCCCTTCGCCAGCAACCCGACACACAGGACGATGGCCGCCACCCCGACGAGGAAGCCGAACAGCCGGTGCGTCAGCTCGATCACCAGTCCGAGACTGAGGATGAGCCCCAGGCTGGCCCGGTGCTCCGCGTCAAACAGGACCGCAAAAATCTCCCACGGCCACCGGAAGCCGCGCGGATCGACCATGCCGACGCCGCGCGTCGTGACCTCCGCGCCGAGGGTCAGTAGCGGCAGCGTCAGACACGCCGTCAGCACGGCCAGCCAGTGCATCCACCGGGGCGGCGTGTGCGGTTCGGTTGTGGTGACAGGTTCGGTCATCAGCGACTTTTGGCTCGGTACTCAGTACTCAGTGGTGGTCGTGCGGCGGGTGCTGCTTCTCCGGGTATTGCGGGCTCGGGAACTCGCCGGGCAACTTCTCCGTCTGCAGCAGGTGGTCCTGGGCGGCGTCGATCGGGCTGTACTCATACGGTCCGCGGTAAACGACCGGCTCCACGTCGCCCCAGTTGCCGTGCGGCGGCGGCGAGGCCGCGGCCCACTCCAGCGTGTTGCTGTTCCACGGGTTGCGGCCGGCCACCGGACCGCGGAACAGGCTGTAGAAGAAGTTCACGACGAAGATGAGCTGGGCCGCCCCGAGCACGAAGGCGCTGATGCTCATGAACTGGTTCAGCCCCAGCAGCGGCGCCTCGAACGCGGTCGCGGTGAAGTCCGGGATGCGCCGGCGCAGGCCGGCCGCGCCCAGAATGTGCATCGGGACGAAGACGCCGTTGGCGGCGATGAAGGTGATCACGAAGTGGACCTTGCCCCATTTCTCGCTCATCATCCGCCCGAACATCTTCGGGAACCAGAAGTAGATCGCCCCGAAGATCCCCATCAGACTGCTGGCGAACAGCACATAGTGCAGGTGAGCGACGATGAAGTAGGTGTCGTGGATGAAAATGTCCACCGGCGTCGCTGCCATGAAGATGCCGCTCAACCCGCCGATGATGAACATGGCCACGAACGCCAGCGCGAACAGCATCGGCGTCGTGAACTGCACCCGGCCCATGTAGATCGTGCCCAGCCAGTTGAACGTTTTGACTGCGCTCGGCAGCGCGATCATGATCGTCGCAATCATGAACCCGGTGCCGAGGCGCGGGTCCATGCCGCTCTGGAACATGTGGTGGCCCCAGACGATGAACCCGAGTCCGGCGATGCCGGCAATCGAGTAAATCATCGCCCGATAGCCGAACAGCGGCCGGCGGGCAAACGTCGCGATGATGTCGGACACGAACCCCATCGCCGGCAGGATCATGATATACACCGCCGGGTGAGAGTAGAACCAGAACAGGTGCTGCCACAGCAGCGTTTGGCCGCCGCCCGGCCCGGTGTACCAGTTGCCGAACACCAGCCCTTCTGGCGGCAGGAAGAACGTCGTCCCGAGCGTCTTGTCGAGGAACTGCAAGAACAGCGCGACCGTCAGGATTGGCAGGGCGAACGCCTGCAGGATGGCGGTAATGAACAGCGCCCAGATACTCATCGGCATGCGGTACAGGGTCATGCCCACGGCACGCATGTTGATGATCGTGGTCATGTAGTTCACCGACCCCATCATCGACGAGATGCCGACGAAGATCAGCGCGGCGAGCCAGAGGATCTGGCCGTGGCCGCTATTGGGCGCGGCGGGCGACTGGAAGCTGCCGGACCCGGCCGGCATCGGCGCGCTGGCGAGGGTCGGGTAACTGGTCCAGCCGGCGGCCGGGGCTCCGCCCTCGGCGACAAAGCTCGCCAGGATGAGGATGAACGCCGGCCACATGAACCAGTACGACATCATGTTCAACTTCGGGAACGCCATGTCGCGAGCGCCGATCATCAGCGGGATCAGAAAGTTCCCGAACGCGCCCGCCAGCAGCGGGATGATCACGAAGAAGATCATCACCGTGGCATGCATGCTGAACAGCATGTTGTAGAACTCCGGCGACATGCGTCCGCCGTTGGTCCGGGCGAACATGGCGCTGAACCCGGGCAGCTCGGCGTGCGGCCAGCCGAGCTGCATGCGCACGAACAGCGCCAGCAGCCCGCCGATGACCAGGAAGATCAGCGACGAGAACAGGAACTGGATACCGATGATCTTGTGGTCTTCGGAAAAGATGTACTTGCGGAGGAAGCTCAGCTCGTGGTGAGCGTGGGCCGCAGTTTCCGGAGAGTGGCCGGCACTCATTACTCGGTCCTCAGATGCGGGCCGCGAAGGCGCCCGGGGATCGCTCGCGAAAAAACCTCTCCCCCTGGCCTCCTCCCCTGCCAGGGGAGAGGGTCAAGAAGGGCGGGTGTCGTCTGTATTCTGTCAGGCAGTGGTACGCCTCTACTCCCTCTCCCCTCGCAGGGGAGGGGGCCGGGGGAGAGGTTTATCTCACCTCGCCTTGTTACTGCGACGGGTGTCTTCCTTCTCGGCGTGGGCCAGCCACGCCTCGAAATCCGCCTCGTCCGCGTGGACGAATACTTTTGCGATCATGCGGTAGTGGCCCCACCCGCACAGCTCGGCACAGGCCACCTCCCAGACCAGGGACTGGTCCTTCGGCCGCCCCTTCGCGTCGTGGCCGCCGCCGTCCTGCCACTCCGGGTTGCCGTGGCGGTCCGTGCCGCGCACCGTGTTGCTCTTCTTCACCGGGGTGAACCAGAGCGGGATGGTCCGGCCCGGCAGTGCGTCCTGCTTGACGCGCATGTGCGGCATGTTGAAGCTGTGAATCACGTCCCGCGTGCTCAAGCTCACCACCACTGGCCGATCCTTGATGACGTGCAGCTCGTTCACCACATGCACGTCGTCAAAGTGGCCGTCCTTGCTCCTGGCCCACTGCTTCGCGGCGGTCGAGTCGCCCTTCCAGCGCTTCCACTCGGCCACGCTCGGGTAACGCATGCGCCACTCGAACTGGCGCGCGCTGACGGCTGCCTGGACCGGCACCTTGTCGCCAGCCATCAGCTTGTCGCCGCGCTCCTTGTACTTCGCCTCGACCCACGTACCGACCTGCGCGAACGCGATGTACAGCAGGATCGCGGCCGGCACCAGCGTCCACGCCAGCTCGACCCGGTGCTGGTCGTGCAGCAGGGCCGATACTGGCCGGAACAGACGCTTGCAGCACGACGTCCAGAACACCTTCTTCTCGGCTGCGTGGTGGCCGAAGACGTGCTCCTGCTGGCCCGGCCTGGCGGCGTACTGCCACATGAAGACGACCAGCAGCGCCTCGGTCAGGATGAAGAAGAAGCCGGTGATCCACAGGATGACGTAGTACAGGTGGTCGATATCCGGGGCGTGTGCGGACAGCTGCTCCGGAAGCCACCAGCCGATGAACGGGGCGGCGACGAACAGGCCCAGACAGGCCAGCAGGACGACCGCGAAGAAAATGCTCCAGCCCTTGCCCACGAGAACTCTCCCTCGCTATGAGGTGATTTCCGAACCCCGCAGGAGGCGGCTCCGTCCACCGATCGTTCGGAGAGGTCGGCGGACGGAGCCGCCTCCTGCGGGGTTCGGAATCACGTCCGAAGCTGTACGCCCCGGCGCCCGGTCAATCGATGGTGATCTTGTACTGGTCGCGCATCCCCCGGTACGGGAGCGCCCGGACGAAGTGGACGACGTCCCAGATCTGCTCGGGCGGGAACGTCTCGCCGAAGCGGTTCATGCCCGCCCCGTTGATCCCCGAGTGGACGCGCCAGTAGATGTCCAGGGGCCGACGGCCGCCGCGGTAGACCGCCTGCGTCAGGTTCGGCGGTCGGACGAGCGTGCCCCACTCATCGATCTTGAACTTCGCCTGCCGGCCGTAGTCGGTGTGGCAGTTGGCGCAGTTGGCGAGGAACAGCGTGTGGCCGCGCCGAACCGACTCGCCCATCTCCTCCGCGCTGAGCGTCTTCGGCTCGGCCACCTGGATCGGCTTACCCTGCGCCTCCTCCCAGGCGGCCACGATGCCGGAGATGCTGACCAGGCCGCGACCCTCCAGGAACTTGCGGATCTGCGCCGGCGTCTTGTCCTGGCCCCGGGCCAGGCGCTTCATCGCCTCGTTTTCCGCCTGACAGCGAATGCTCAGGTGGATGACGTAGCTGGCCAGGACGTCCAGCTCCTCGTTCGGGAGGACGTTGAAGCTCGGCATCGACGTGCCCTCGATACCCTGGCGGAGGGTGCGGTGCAGATCCTCGCGGCGCGGCGGCAGAGCCCGGCCGCTGCCCTGATCGACCGACTGGAACTTGAAGATGCCGATCCGGTAGTCGCGCGGGTGTGGGTTGACCCACTTGCTGGTCGGTCCGCGGCCGTCGCCCGTCAGGCCGTGGCACTGCAGGCAGTGAATGCGGTACAGCCGGCTCCCCTCGGCCAGCGTTGCGTCGTCCAGTTTCAGCGCCTTGATCTGTTCGGTGGTGACGCCCTTTCCCTTCACCGTTGGGTTCGCCGGGGTGCCGAACACCTTGTCGAGGACCGCCTTCAATGCCTCCCGGTTTTCGCTGGAGATGGTGGCCGGGTCAAAGAAGGCAGCCAGCAACTTCTTGCGCTCGTCCGGGTCGGGCAGGTTCAGGGGGTTCCGCGGATCGTCGAGCCCGCTCAGCTTGAACAGCGGCAGTTGTCCGGGCGGGTCCGGGTCGGGCCGCTCCGGGATGACGAGTTGCTTCGGATCGACGATGACCGGATCCGTGCGGAGCGGGTAGCGCATGCTCTCGGAATATTTGTCGTCGCAGCCCTGCAGAAAGGAGAGGGCGAGGAGAGCGGCGCCGAGCGCGGCGACCCTTGGCTTTGTGAGGAAAGGCAGGCAAAAACTCACCGACGTACCGGCGCAACACGCCCACCCCCTGGGAGCTGGGCAGCGCCGCCTCCTTGAGTACAGGTGCATACCTCACCACGCTGCCGGGGGACGAGCGCCGTCTCGAACGTTCCGGCGGGATGCGTGTTTTTGTAGCTGTCCGGGGGGAGGCGTCAAGCACTTCCCTGAGACTGGACGTTGAACGCTCCTGGGGAGCAACTCATGTGCCGCAACCGCACACTGTGCTAGAATGACCAGCGCCGGGCGACTTCTGCGATGTTGGCTCTCGGTCCGCGGGCGCCGGAGCGGTCCTGCGGTTTCAAAACTGAGAAAACCGACCGCCCCTCTTCTCGCTTTCAGGAGTGGCCGTCGCCGGTTTGGGAGCGTTCATGCTGTACCATCTCGCGCGTCTGCTGCAGCTCGCCGGCCTGGTGATCCTCCCGGTCGCGGTCATGGGAAACGTGGCGGACGAGCGGCTCAGCCTGAAGGAGTCGCTGATCCTGTCGGCCGTCGGAGTCGGGGTGTTCGTGGTTGGCTGGCTGTTGCAGCAGACGACGAAGAAGTAGCGGCCGACGGACCAGTCCGGAGCGCCCGCGCCGGACGCAACGAGCACCCGGCGCTGGCGCTCCGGGCTGGTCGGACGGGTCCCTATAACTGCAGCCCTGGAATCCACAGCGTTGCGATGGTGAAGTAAAGGACGATGCCGGTCACGTCCACGAAGGTGGCGACGAAAGGACTGGCGGCGAATGCCGGGTCGAAGCCGAGCGCCTTGAAGCCCAGGGGAAGCAGCGAGCCGACCAGCGTGCCCCACAGGCAGATCATCGCCACCGCCTGCGCGATCACCAGCGCCAGCTGCCACCATTCCACCTGACCGCGCAGGGTCGAATCGGGCGTCAGGGCCGCCCGCACGAAGCCGATCGCCCCGAGGCTCACCCCCAGCATCAGCCCCATCAGCAGTTCATGGCGCAGCACGCGCCCCCAGTCCTTCGACCCGACGTGCCCCAGCGCCAGAGCCCGGATCGTCAGCGTCGCGGCCTGCGAGCCGGAGTTCCCGCCCGTCGAGATGCACAGCGGGATGAACAGGCTGAGCACGATCACCTTCTCGATGGCGTGCTCGAAAAACGTCATGGCCGTGAACGTGAACAACTCGGCGATGAACAGGCACGACAGCCACCCGACGCGCTTGCGCCAGACGGTGAGCAGGTCGGCCTCCAGGTAGTTCTCCTCGATCAGGCCGACGCCGCCCATGCGCTGCGCGTCCTCCGTCGCCTCCTGCACGACCACGTCGATCACGTCGTCGTGGGTGATGATGCCGACGAGCCGCCCCTCCATGTCCACCACCGGCATCGCCAGGAAGTCGTAGCGGGCCATCTGCTGGGCGACCTGCTCGCGGTCGTCGGTGACCTTTGCCGTCACCATGTCGCGCTCCATGATGTCGCGCAGCAGAGCCTGCCTGGGGGCCAGGATCAGATCGCGCAGCGACACCGTCCCCAGGAGTCGGCGCTGCTCGTCGAGGACGTAGATGTAGTAGATCGTCTCCCGGTCGGGCGCCTGCAGGCGCAGCCGGTCGAGCGCCTCGCCGACGGCGATGTTCGCCGGCAGCCAGGCATAATCGGTCGTCATCAGCGCGCCGGCCGTCCCCTCCTCGTACTTGACGAGGCTGGCAATGTCGCGCCGGTCAGCCTCGTCCACCAGGCGCAGGAGTTGGTCGGCGACGCGCGGCCGCAGCCGGCGGAGCAGATCGACCCGGTCGTCGTGCGACATCTGCTCGATCAGCCGGGCCATGTGCTGCTGGCCGATCCCCTCGACCATCTGGACCTCCCAGTCGATTGGGAAGTACTCGAAGATGGCGGCCTGCGTCCGGATGTCGGTGTGCCGCAG
>JADLBT010000146.1 GCA_020847555.1 Gemmataceae bacterium | reverse complement strand
TTGCTCTTTTTCTTCTTCTGCAGCGGGTGGGCGGGCAGGGAGAAGGGCATCTGCTGCGGATGCTGGTTGCTCGCGCCGACGAGCGTGTGGGTCGGCAGATCCTTGCCGTCGATGTGCAGGTGGAATCGGACGCGGTCCGCGCCCTTACTGACGTTGAAGTCGATACCGTCGATCCCCTTGTTGGTCTGGAAGTCGAACGTGATCGTCTGCCGCTTCGGACCGATCTTCCAGTGATCGTGCAGTCCGCCCTTCTTCTCCAGCCCGCGCGAGTGAACGCGGGTGAAGGTGCCGCCCTCCACGTGGATGGTGCCGCGGAAGTAGTGTTCCTTCCTCTTCGTCGTGGTGCGCAGGTGCCAGCCGTTGCCGTCGTGCCAGACCGCGTACACGTTCGCCTTGCCCTCCTGGAGCCTGGTCGGGCGCCCCTGGGGGTTGAGCGGGCCGACTCCGCCGCCGACGGCGAGGCCGCCCAGAGACAGGGCGCCAAGCGCCGCCAGGACGCCCAGCTGCTTACCGTAGCGCATGCGAGCTTCTCCTTCTGGGGAGGGAAACCGTGCGGTCCGTCGGGACCGCGTGACTCCTTGAACCGTGTCTGCCCTGGGGCGTGGTGAACACGGGGGAAGATAGGCTGATCATGGAACCCCGCCGGCCCGGGAAAGTTCCGCGCCGGGCCGCGGACCGTTGGCCACTCTCAACGCCCACGGGTGACATCCCGCAGGCGTTGACTGACCCTCGACACCCCATCCCCCTTCCCCTTGCACTAGCGCCAGCGAAACCACTTCAGCGCCAGCACGTATGTGACCGCCCCCCACGCCAGCAGGATGCCCAGCCGCCAGCCGATCTCGCCCAGCCCGTGGCCCTCCAGCATCACCTCGCGGAGAGCGTCGTTCACCTGCGTCAGCGGCAGCGCCTGGATGAACGGCTGCATCTCGTCGGGGAATCGCTTCGACGAGAAGAACGTCCCCGACAGCAGGTACATCGGCAGCATCACCAGGTTGATCAGCCCCGACACCGTCTCCGTCTTCTCGCTGCGCGACGCGATCAGCAGCCCGATGCCACTGAACGCGGCGGTCCCGGTCAGGATCACGAGTCCGAGCGTCAGCAGGTTCCCGTGAATCGGCACGCCGAACAGCAGCCAGCCGACCAGAAACAGGGCCAGCATCTCGGGGATGAGGAACACCAGCCGGGCGGTCAGGATTGCCAGCAGGAAGTCGCCGCGGTTCATCGGCGTCGCCATCAGCCGCTTGAACAGCTTGCGCACCCGCATGTCCACCAGCACGAATCCGACGCCGAACAGCCCGCCGCCCATCAGGTTCGCGCCGATCAGGCCCGGCAGCAGGAAGTCGATGTAGCGGCTGCCGACCTCGCTCACGTACTCGTCCGCCGGCTGCGACACCGCCCCGAGCGCGGCGCGGGCGAGGACGTCATCGACCCAGAAGCGCGCCAGGCGGCTGTCCGAGTTAGTCCTGTCGTAGACGTACACCAGCTTCTTGCCACCGGGCACGACGATCAGGCTCGTCTTGCCGGCCCGCAGGCGGCGCCGGGCCTCGTCGGGCGGGTGGACCTCGACCTTGTCGAAGTCGTGCTTGACGAGGGTTTCCTTGATCTTCTTGACCGCCGGATCCTCCGGACTGCCCTGGACATCCACCGGCGGCGGCGGGGCGGCCCCGCCCGAGAAGGCGAGGCCGAGCACGACGGAAAGAAGGAGCGGGAACCCGTAGACCCAGAAGACGGCCTCGGGCTCGCGGTAGAACTCGCGCAGCCGGGACAGGACCAGCTGGCCGAAGGCGGCGCGGCGGCTCATCGCGGGGCCTCCTGCGTGCGGGCGACGGGCTGGCGTGCCGGAGGCAGGTGACGCTCCAGCCAGGCGATCAGGTCGTCAATGACGGCGTCCGGCCGGGGCTCGAACTCGAGGGTGTGGTGCGCTTCGGGGTACTCGATCACCTGTTTGTCGGTGCTGGCCAGACGCGCGACGTAGTTGCGCGTCCGCTCGTTACGGATGATGCGGTCGCGGCCCGCCAGCATCAGGAGCAGCGGCACCGTGACGTGGCGCCGGCAGAAGCGCAGGTAGCCGTCCAGGCGCACGCTCTCGAGCAGCAGGCGGGCGGTCGCCTGGCGGAGGGCAAGCGGGTCGGCGCGGATGAACTGCTGGCGCTCCGGGTTGGCGGTGAAGAGTTCCGGATCGCTGAGCGGGATCGGGAACAGGCGGCGCGGCGCCACCAGACGCGACCAGACGATCCGCAGCCGCTGGAGGAAGGGCGGCCGCACCTGGGCGAACAGCCCGGGACAGAGCAGCGCCAGCCCGTCCACCAGCCCCGGGTGGCGCCGCTGCAGCGCCACCGCCAGTTTGCCGCCCCACGAGACGGCAACAAGGAACACCGGCGGCCCCGAGTTCGGCGGTGCCTGCCGGACAGGCCCGGCCGGCACGGCAGCGCCGTGCCGCGGCCGCAGGAAGTCGGCCAGATCGTCGAGGAGGCGGCGGAACCCGGGGGCGTCGCCGCGCCCGGCCTCGTTCAGCCCGGCCCCGCGCCGGTCGAGGAACGAGACGGCAAATCCGGCGCGGGCGAGGCGCGCGCAGGAGTACTCGTACCATCCGCCGTGGCTCTGGATGCCGTGAAGGTACACCACTTCGGCCCGCGCGGCGCCGTCGGGGCGGTAGCGCCGATAGTGGCAGGCGTAGCCGTCGCCGGTCGTGTAGGACTCGACGGTGCAGGTGGAGGTCGGCGCGGTCATCGGCTTCAGGTCCCTCAGGCGCGGTCCGGGAGTGGCTGTCGGCTTTCCCCCCTCTCCCCTCGTGGGAGAGAGGGGAAAGACAAATTGGGCGGTCACAGGAGTTGGTGACAACTCACTGTCACTCGTTCCAGCGCCTGCGGGTCCAGCTCGACGCCCAGCCCTGGACCGAGCAACGCCGGCGCCCACCCGCCCCAGCCGAACGTGAGATCGCGCGTCCCGAGCGCCGCGCGCACGAGGTGGCGATCGTAGGAACCCTCGACGTAGCGCAGATCGGCCACACTCGCCGCGAAGTGCCGGCCGGCCGCCGAGAGGAGGACTGTCTCGCCCACCTGGCAGCCGAGCTGACAGCCCAGGCCGTGCCGCTTCGCGAACTGCGCCAGCCGCAGGGTCGGGGTAAACCCGCCGCACTTCGACAGCCGGAGGTTGAACAGGTCGCACGTCTGCTGCTCGACCGCCCGCTGCGCATCGACGGCGCTGCACAGCGACTCGTCGAGCATGATGGCGGCCCCGGTCGCGCGCCGCGCCTCCTTCAGGCAGGCGGCGTCCGCGTGCGGCACCGGCTGCTCGAACGCGCTGACGGCGAACGGCTTCAGCTCCTCGATCCGGCGCACCACGTCGGCCGGCGCCCACGCCTCGTTGGCGTCCACGCGCACATCGATCTTGCGGCCGAGCCGCGGGCGGATGACCTTCAGCCGGTAGACGTCGTCGTGCCCCTCGATGCCAACCTTCACCTTTACCTGGCGGAAGCGGTAGACGCGCATCATCCACGCCGAGAAGCCGAGTTTCAGCCGCTTGCCGGTCGTGATCGCGCCGCTGTAGCGGACCCACGGCCGCGGCGCGTACAGCTCCGGGGCGAGCAGCTCGGCCGCCCTGCTGAGCGGCTCGCCGAAGTGCTTGCCGTAGGCGTCGAGGACCGCCAACTCGACGGCGCAGCGCGCCGCATTGCCCTGGCAGGCGCGCTCGTCGCCGGGGATGGGGGCGAGCCTCAGCCGCTCGGCCAGGGCGACGGCGGCGGGGAAGTCGCGGCACGGTTCCAGCTGCGCCGGCAGGTCGCTGCGCCGGAGCAGGTCGAGGGCGGAGTCGATCGTCTCGCCGGTGACGTACGCGCGCGGCACGCCCTCGCCGTGGCCGACCGTGCCGTCCTCCAGGGTGCAGCAGACGAGGACGTTGTCCGTCGAGGTGCGCGTGTAGGAGGCGTGGCGGAACGGCTTCCGCAGGGGAATCCGCACCTGTCGCGCCGTCAGTTCGACGATCCGCATGGCTCGCGCGCCCTCGCTGTCGCAAAGGGCACATTGTCGGGATGTGAGGCCGGAAATTCAAGGGTGTGAGCCGGCCGCCGGCCGCGCGACATGGCGTTCGTCCGGGCGTGCGTGGACCGCCTCGTAGCACAGCCAGAACCCCATCGCGGTGACGAGCAGGGCGCTGGCGACCGGCAACGCGCGGACGAACCAGCCCTCGCCCCAGTGCGACGAGGCGAACCCGCGGGCCTTGACGACGAGCACGCCGATCAGCACCAGCACCGCCGCCAGGCCGAGGCTGAAGGCAACCACCAGCGGCAGCGCCAGCCAGATCAGGTCGGTGCCGACGGTGAAGCCGAGAATGGCGATCGCGTCCCAGCACGGCACGATCCCGCCGCTCATCCCGAGCGCGACCAGCGCCCCCCAGCCGACGGCCTGAGTTCGCGGGATCGCGTTCCCGGCCGCGTCGTGGTCGTGGCCGGCGTGCGCGTGGTGGTGATGATGGTGGGGGCCGTGATGGTGGTGATGGCCGCTGCCGATGTGGAAGTGGTCGGCCTTGCCGGCCAGGCGCCGCAGCAGCAGCCAGACGCCGGCGCAGAGGACCAGCAGGCCCATGATCAGCTGCAACCCGAACTGAACGTTCTGGCGGGCGTCGGCGGGGGCGCCGGTCGGGTACAGCCAGTACAGGCCGAGCGCCACGGCGATGACGATGGCGGTGTGCGTGAAGGTCGTGACCAGACCGAGGGCCAGGGCATGCCAGACGGTGCCGTGCGCGCCGACGAGGTACGCCGCGACGAGAGTCTTGCCGTGGCCGGGCGTGAGGGCGTGGACGGCGCCGATACCGGCGAACACCAGCAGCAGCACCCACAGGGCATGGTCGGAATGCAGGAACAGCTGCAGCAACCCCTCGTCGTCGGCCTGCCGCGCCGGCGGGGCGGGCGCAGGCGGGGCGACGGGCGGCGCCACGGGAGACGCCGCGACTGGCGGCGCCTTCAGCTCGAACGTGGCATCGACCTGCCGCAGCCGGTCATCGTCCCCGGGCCGCAGCTCGATCGCTGCCCGCTTCTTTAGCTCGGTGTCGGGGATTGTGCGCCGCGCGACCTTGATGCCCGGGCCGACCGCGAGCGAGACGTCAATCGCGCCGTTCTGTTCGAGGTAGTTGCCCTCGCGGAAGGCGAACTCGTGCGCCGCGGCGCCGGCAACGTACGCCGTCGCCCGGAACTCAAAGTCACAGCGCAGATGGCCGAGCAGCTGTCCCTGGTCGTCGCGCAGCCGGTGCTCGCGCCGGACGGACTGGAACGTCAGTCGCTTACCGTCGAGGGTCGCGTGCAGCTTGCGCGCGAGGATCGGGGCGTAGACGCGGGTGAACTCGCCGTAGAACTCGTCGAGCCGGTTGCGGCCGAACTTGCTGAAAGCGCCGTCGCCCTCGAACGGCCGCATGTCCTCGATGACGGTCAACTCGTCCAGTTCCAGGCGATAGGCGACGGTCGCCACCATCCGGCCGGCCTGTGCCTCGCGCTCCAGGCGGACGACGAGGGTGCGGTCGTGATTACTCTTCGGGACCGGGTGGGCACGGGCGGAAGGAGCCAGCGCGACGAACGCGGCGAGGGCGACGACATACAGGCGGAACGTGCGCATGGTGACGGCAAGGGTAAAGCCCACGGGTGGCGTCCCGTGGGCCAGGTCGCCAGCGCTTCCCCCACGGGACGCCACCCGTGGGCTTTACTCCGTCACCTACTGCTTCGGCCGGCAGTAGCTCAGCGCCATCAGTGCGTAGCCGGTGACGAGGTTCGGGTCGCCTTCCATCCAGCGGGCGTCGCCCGCCCAGCTGCCGTCCTTCTGCTGGTGTCGGGCCAGCGCGCCGAGGATGTCCGCCCGCCAGTTGTGCTTGTTCCCCTTCGCATCGACGACAACATCCACGCCCAGCGCGTTCAGACACTTCGCCATCGTGTGATAGTAGTAGAACAGACCCCATTCCTTGCGCGCGTCCGGCATACCCGGGTTGGCGTCCACCGTGTAGTTCTTGCGGATCCAGGCGTAGGCCGTCTTGACGCGCGGGTCGTCCTTCGACACGCCGCAGTAGATCAGGCTCTTGATGCCGGCGTAGGTCATGCTGCCGTACCCCGGCAGGGAGCCGTCGGGCAGGGGCTTATCGACGACCTTCGTCACGCCGCCGGTCGCCGGTGTGTAGATGAAGCTGCCGTCGTTGATCTTGCCGGCCCACGGTTGATCGTTGTGCTCGCCCTTGAGGTTCTGGCACCGGCTGACGAACACCAGCGCCTTCTTCAGGGCCGGGTCGTCGGACGGCACGCCGGCGGCCTTCATGGCGTCGAGGAAGAACTGGGTGTTCGACAGGTCCGGCCGCGATTTGCTGTCGTACCCGGCCCCGCCGTAGAAGTCGTTCTTGGCCGTCTTGCCCTCACTCTCGTCCCACTGGAGTTTCCTGAGGAACGTGACGGCGTCGCCGATGATCTTCTCGTACTTGTCGGCCCGCTGCGCCGCCGCCAGCGCCATGACGTTGACGCTGGTGACGTAGTTTTGCAGCTGGACACGCGGATCCTGGCCGGCGATGTGGCCGGCCTTCTCGTTCACCAGGCCTTCGATGTATTTCAGCGCCCGGGCCGCGACCGGGTCGTTCGGCGTCACCTTGCCGGAGCGCAGCAGGCCGGTGAGGGCGATGCCCGTCACGCCGGGGCTTTTCTTCGTGCTCCAGCCGCCGTTCGGCTCCTGGCTGCTTTTGAGGAAGTTGATCGCCTTCGCGGTCACCGCCTCCCACTTCGCGGCATCCACCGACCCGGCCGGCTGGGCCGCGCTCCGGTGGAGGGAGAGTCCGCCCAGCAGCGCCGCGCACGCCACGGCCGCCATCCCGGTCCAGCACAGTCGTCTCATCGGAACGTTCTCCTGGTGTTCGAGTAGAGGACGATTTCGCGGACAACTTCCCTGGCAAACCGAGTGCCAGGTGGACCGGATCATCGGAGCGAGCCTTTTTCCCGCCTCCCGGCGCGGGCGAGTGGTCAGCACGTCGCCAGTCGTGGCCACGCTCTGCGCGATTCTTCTTCTCCCCCGCACCCCCTGCCCCTCGTGGGAGAGGGGCAGGGGGGGAAAGACACAAGGTTCATTGTAGGCCGGCGCGGCGGGTGGCGCAAGCGAAAAGCCGCGGCGCCTGCAAGGCGCCGCGGCTTTTCGGATTGGCAGAGCCGTCCGGCTCAGTCGATGATCGCCAGGATGTCGTCCTCGGACATGATCAGGAACTCCTCGCCGTCCACCGTCACCTCGTTGCCGGCGTAGGAAGTGAACAGCACGCGGTCGCCCTCCTTGACCTGGAAGGGGGCGCGCTTGCCGTTCTCCAGCAGCTTGCCGTCACCGACCGCCCGCACCTTCCCCTGCTTGGGCTTCTCCTTGGCGGTGTCGGGCAGCAGGATGCCGCCGGCCGTCTTGTCCTCGGCTTCGAGGCGCTTGACCACGATCTTGTCGTTGAGGGGTACGACTCTCATGTCGCTAACTCTCCTGAGGAGGAAACGGATCCAGGAACGCCCGGCCGCAGATCCGCGTGGGTGCGGGCGGGCGGGTTACTGCTCGGTGGTTTCGGATCCCGGTTGGGCTTCCGGGGCCGGGTCGGGCGGCGGGCCGTACACGCGCACCAGCGCGCGCACGACCGTGTACAGGACGACACCCTTGCTGACCGGCTTGGGGATCACGCTGTACGCCCGCGCCTGGAACGCCTGCCGCATCACCCCCTCGCTGGCGTCGGCCGTCACGAGGATGCAGGGCAACAGGGCGTTGATCTGGCGGACCAGCTCCAGCGTTTCCAGCCCCGTCAGTCGGGGCATGTGCAGGTCAAACAGGGCCAGGTGGACCGACTCCCTGTGAACGATGTCCAGCGCCTCCTCGCCCGACTCCGCCAACAGGGTGCGGAACCCCTCGGGCTCGAAGATCTCGCGCAGGATTTCGCGACACCCCCGGTCGTCGTCGGTGATCAGGATGGAGTAAGACTTCGACACCGTCATCACCATGCCGCTTCCCTTTCGGGCCGTTCCGATTTTCCGCAGGAGGCCGGGGGCTGGTGGTGCGAACCTCGATCCCACTGCCCTCCCAAGCAAACGCCGTACCGCCGCGCGGACGGCACCCTCCCTGGGCGCTAACCCCTTTCTTCAACAAAACATGGGATGAGAAGAAAATCAAGCCCGCCTTGCCGAGACTGCCACACCCGGCGCCGGCTGCTGCCAAAGTGACAGGGGACGACCCGCGGCCTACCTCGGTCTGGGCGTGGCCTCGGCGTCTTCCTGGGCGAGGAGTTCCACCGCCGCGCGCAATCCGCGGTGGCTCTCGAAGAAGCGCTGGGCCAGGCTCTCCAGCAGGGTGAGACACTTGAACAGCTCGTTGACGCGGCGGAAGCGCTCCTGCGCCTCCGGCTGGTCTGCCAGCGTCCCGAGCGCTTCCGGCGACAACTCCTCCTTGCATCGGCGCAGGCCCGTCAGCACCGGGTCGATCTCGCGCCGCTTGCGCTGGTTGGCGACGACGGTGAACATCTCCCACACGTCGCTGAGCGACTCGTAATAGTCCTTGCGATCGCCGCGCTTGTGGGCTCGACGCACCAGGCCCCAATCGACCAGCTTGCTCAGGTTCATGCTCACGTTGCCGCGCGAGATCGGGTGCAACTTCTCCATGATGTCGTCCATCGACAGCGCCGCCCCGGTGATGTACAGCAGCCCGTGAATCCGCGCCATCGTCGGGCTGATGCCCCAGAGCGACCCCATGTTGTTCCACAACTCGACGAACTCGTCTTCCACCCGCTGCAGCCGCTGGGAGAGGTCGTTCCTGGCAGGTTTCATGGTTTTTAGCCCTTTTAGGAAGTTGTGAAAATTGTAAACCGCCGGCGGGCGCCGCACAAGCCTGGAGACGGTCGGTACACTTCCCGGTGCCGTCGTACCAGCCCGGCGCTGGCGCTCTGGGCGCTTGTGGTGCCCGTTGCTGGCGCTCCGGGCTGGTACGACGGACGTCGGGCACGCGCGGCCTTGACGCACTCCACCAGGGCTCTACAGTGGAAAGATCGGCGGCATCTGCCGGGCGCACGGGTGGGAACGGCGATGGGCGCGCTGCGCATCAAGATTTGCGGCATCACCACCGAGGAGGATGCGCTGTCCGCGGCGGATCTGGGCGCCGACGCGATCGGACTTAACTTCTACCCGCCCTCGCCGCGCTACATTCCTGCCGATCGGGCCGCCCACATCGTCCGCGCGCTGCCGCCGTTCGTGGAGCCGGTCGCACTCTTCGTCAACGAACCGCTCGCCTCCGCCCTGGCAGCCGCACGACAACTGGGTCCAGTGCGAACCGTCCAGTGGCACGGCGAGCAGCCGGAACCGTGTGCGGAACTTACCTTCCAGTACATCCCCGCCTTCCAGGTGCGCGACGCGGATGCGCTGGCGCGCGTCCTGCGGTTCCTCGACCTGTGCCGCAGCCTCGATCGCCTGCCCGCGGCGGTCCTGCTCGACGGCCACGCCCCGGGCCAGTACGGCGGGACGGGGCGAGCCGCCCCGTGGCGGCTGCTCGACGAGTTCCGGCCGGGCGTGCCGGTGATCCTCGCGGGCGGGCTGACGGCCGACAACGTCGCCGAGGCGGTGCGCGCCGTGCGGCCCTACGGGGTCGATGTCGCCAGCGGGGTGGAGGCGCGTCCCGGGCGGAAGGATCCCGACCGGGTGCGGCGTTTCATCGACCGCGCCCGCGAGGCGGCGCGCTGAGCGCCAGCCGGCACGACCGTCATTTCCCATTGTCCCGATCCGCCTATTCTGCCTATCATGTGGGCGTAAGTGGAACTGCCTGGTGCCGCTCGCCGATGTCAAGGGATGCGGGCGGCCTGTCACACGGCACCCGCCGGGCGGGTTGTGCTCGCGGGCCAGGCGCATGGCCTTCAAGGAGAAAGACACTGATGACGGTGTTCGCAACCAAGACGCCCGTCGGGGAGCGGAAGAAGGGGCCGGCCACGGACTATGTCGTCGCCGACATCGAGTTGGCTGACTGGGGCCGCAAGGAGATCGCCATCGCCGAGCACGAGATGCCCGGACTGATGGCGATCCGCCGCAAGTACGAGCCGCAGCAACCCCTCAAGGGCGCCCGGATCGCCGGTAGCCTGCACATGACGATTCAGACGGCCGTCCTGATCGAGACGCTGCGGGCCCTCGGCGCCGACGTGCGCTGGGCCAGCTGCAACATCTTCTCGACCCAGGACCACGCGGCCGCCGCCATCGCCAAAGCCGGCACCCCCGTCTTCGCCAAGAAGGGCGAGACGCTCGAAGAATACGGGGACTACACCCACCGCATCCTGCAATGGCACGACGGCGGCACCCCCAACCTGATCCTCGACGACGGCGGCGACGCCACCCTGCTCGTCCACCTGGGGTGCGACGCCGAGAAGGATCCGACGATCCTCGATCGTCCGGCCGACTCGGAAGAGGAAGTGATCCTGTACGGGTCGATCCGCCGGACGCTGCAGGACCACCCGAACTTCTACAGCCGCATCGCCAAGAACCTCGTCGGCGTCAGTGAGGAGACGACGACCGGGGTGAAGCGCCTGTACAAGTTCGCGGCCGAAGGGAAGCTGATGTTCCCGGCCATCAACGTCAACGACTGCGTCACCAAGAGCAAGTTCGACAACCTGTACGGATGCCGCGAGAGTCTGATCGACGGCATCAAACGTGCCACCGACGTGATGATCAGCGGCAAGAAGGCCGTCGTGTGCGGCTACGGCGACGTCGGCAAGGGGTGCGCCCAGGCGTTCCGCGGATCCGGCGCCACCGTTTTCATCACGGAAGTCGATCCGATTTGTGCGCTGCAGGCATGCATGGAGGGGTATCAGGTCGTGACGATGGACGACGCCTGCAAGTGGGGCGACATCTTCGTGACGACGACCGGGAACGTGGACGTCATCACGCGCGAGCACATGGACCAGATGAAGCACAACGCCATCGTGTGCAACATCGGCCACTTCGACAGCGAGATCCAGATCGCGTCGCTGGAAAAGGACAAGACGCTGCGCTGGGAGCCGATCCAGACAAAGGTGCCGGTCGATCACGTCATCTGGCCGGACGGCAAGCGGATCATCATCCTGGCGAAGGGCCGGCTGGTGAACCTCGGCTGCGCCACCGGCCACCCGAGTTTCGTGATGAGCAACAGCTTCAGCAACCAGACGCTGGCCCAGATGAAACTGTGGAAGGACCACCAGGATCTGGAGAAGAAGGTCTACCTGCTGCCGAAGGAACTCGACGAGGAGGTCGCCCGCCTGCACCTGGAGCAGCTCGGCGCGAAGCTGACGAAGCTGACCGACAAGCAGGCGAAGTACATCGGCGTGAAGGCCGAGGGGCCGTACAAGCCGGACGCCTATCGGTATTAATGGTCCGTCACAGCTGACGTGCCTACCAGCCGCGAGCGCCAGTGCGCGGGAACAGGTTCCCGCGCACAGGCGCTCGCCATTAGACGTATCGGCCTCCCGCACGGACGGCGGGGCGGAGGCGGAGGAGCAGGATGCCACGGAGCGGAGGCGAATACCTCGCGGCGGCGCGCCACCCCTGGTCCTGCGTGTTTTTCGTGCTGCCGCTGCTGGCCGCCTACGAGGGCGGCGTCCTCTGCCTGCCCTCCGCCCAGCAGGCCGCCTGCCGCAACGGCGCCGACCTGTGGCTACGCTCCCTGATCAGCCAGACCGGCCTGCGCCAGTGGTTCTGGGCACCGCTCCTCCTGGGCGTCGCACTCCTCACCTGGGCGTGGGCGCGGCGCAAGGACCGGCCGCCCGAACTGCCCGCCGTCTGGCTCGGGATGGTGCTGGAATGCGCCGCCCTGGCGCTGGGTCTGTGGGGCGCCTGTCACATCCTGTTCCCGCTCCTCGAACGGCTCGGGATGCAGATCTCCTGCGCGACCGCGTGCGACCCGGCGGTGGAGCAGCTGCTCGGGTTCGTCGGCGCCGGCATCTACGAGGAGGCGCTGTTCCGGCTGCTGCTGTTCTCGGTCCTGGCCTGGCTGGTACGAGCTGCCGAGTTCACCAGTCTGCCGGCGCTGGCGCTGGCCGCCGTCCTGTCGGCCCTGGTCTTCGCCCTCGCCCACCACATCGGGACGCAAGGGGAGACGTTTCAGCCGGACGTGTTCCTCTTCCGCACCCTCGCCGGCCTGTACTTCACCGGGCTGTATTACTTCCGCGGCTTCGGCATCGCGGTCGGCGCGCACGCCGGCTACGATGTCCTCGTTGGTCTGCTCATCCACCTGTGAGCCCGGTCAGCTCGTCTTCGGGTTGATGCGCACCCCGATCTTCTCCAGCGCCTTGAGCTGCCCGTTCGCGGTTGCCTCCTTCAGCGGGTTGCCGGTGAGGTACAGCCGCAGGTATGGGGCGAACCGCTTGGCTCCGGCCGCGTCCGCCTTCGCCGCCGCCACCAGCGGCCCCAGGTCGTCGATCTTGTTGCGGTCGAGCATGAGCAGGCTCAGCTCCGTCTGCTTCGCCAGCGGGGCGATGTTCGCGATCTGGTTGTCCGTCAGGTCGAGCGTCATCAGCCGGTTGACCTTCGCCAGCGGGTCGAGATCCTGGATCTGGTTGCGCCCCAGGGAAAGCGACGACAGGCGCGTCAGGGCGGCGAGCGGGGCGAGATCCTTGACCTTGTTGCCCGACCCATACAGCGACGTCAGGCTGGTCAGATTGGCCAGCGGTTTCAGGTCGGCGATCTGGTTGTCGGACAGGTCGAGGAACTGGAGTTTCGTCAGTTCCTCGAGCGGCGTGAGGTTGGCGAGCTTGTTCCCCGCCAGGTCGAGCGACTGCAAGTTCTTCAGATCCTTGAGCGCGTTCAGGTTCGCGACCTCGTTGCCGGCGAGCACCAGCTGGGCGAGGTTCTTGCACTTCTCCAGGCCGGCGAGGTCGCGGATCCCCTTCTTCTTCGCCTCCAGGACGTAAACGTTGAGGAGCTTCTGGTCGGTCAGGTCGCCCGACGGTTCGTGCAGAACGTCCCGGACCGCCTCCTCGAGCTTCTTGTCGGGGAACGGGCTCTTGCCGGGGCTCTTCTTGACCTCCTTCGTGTCGGGCTTTTTGCCCTTCTGCTTCTGGGCCGGGGCGTCGGTGACGAGCCCGACCAGGACGAGGACGACCAGCGCTGGCATGAGAAGTCGAAACATGGATGGTCCCCTGAACTCCGGGCGGGCACCAGGGATGTTGAGCCGTCTCCTTTCGTCCTACCGGACCGGCGGCGCTTCGTCAGCGCGGTCGCGGCGGTCTTTCGGCTCGCGCACGGTAATGCCCGGGCCGAGTAAAACGCGGAGGAGCCTTCACACTCGACAGGGACGACAAGCCAGGCAAACCCGGCGCACCCGGCGCCGAAGGAACAAAAATCGCCGGGGAAGCGTGCGGCACGAGCGGCTGGCCTTCAGTCCCGGGCGAGTCGTCCTTTATACTCCTGATAGGTGCTTTCCCCGGCGCCTCCTATCTGCACCCGCTCACAGCGGAGGGGTAGACCGATGAGCATGATCCCCCGTGACCTGCCGGCATTCCCTCCTCGATTTTCCAACGGGCAGGCCCGGCAACACTCCCGGCCGCGGCAGCTGCCCCGGTATCGAGTCGTTCTGCTGAATAACGCGGCGGCCGACATGATGTTCGTGGTCCGCACGATCATGGAGCTGACGCGCTTCTGCCGGACGGAGGCGACCCACAAGATGTGGGAGGCCCACCACCGCGGGCGCTCCCTGCTCCTGACGACACACCGGGAGCGGGCCGAGTTGTATGTGGAGCAGTTCGCCAGCAAGGGTCTGGTGGTCACCATCGAGCCGGCCTGAAGGGCGGCGTCCCGCGCG
>JADLBT010000145.1 GCA_020847555.1 Gemmataceae bacterium | reverse complement strand
GGCCACCGGCCGCCCGGACTGCGCCCGCCGCCTGGCCGCGCGGCATCCCCGGGAGACTGGGCGAAGCGCCTGATCCTCCGGCCTGTCGCGACACCGGTCCGACGGCCCCAGCTTGGAGGATTCGGAGCGAACCGAGTCCTAGGATGAGTCATTTCTAGAAACAAAAAGATACATATTCTGAAAAATACTGGATTTGTATTAGATAATAATTCAGATACTTGGGCTGTACCCCTCCCCCTTGAAAAAGCTTTTCGCAATCTGCCTGGCGGTGCTGCTGCTTGCGAGCGGGTTGACTTATCTGTCGCTCCCGGAGCACCAGACCGATCGGCCCATCATCTATTGGACCGTCCAGCCGGAACCGGCGCAGCGGCGTATCTGCGACCTCTTCTACGCCTGGCGGGAGCAGCGCGGGCTCCCGCCGGTGGAGCTGCGGTTTGATGCGGCAAACCGCGACAAGACCAAGAAGATGGTGCAGGGCGTGTCCGGCATGGGGAGTGATCTCCTCGAAATCTGGCCCGGCGAGTTCCGGCCGTTCCAGAGCGCCGGCATTCTGGCGGACGTCACTGAGCTCATGCGCAGCTACGGTGCAACGCCGACGGACACGTATCCGACCGCGGTGACCGACCTGGTGTCCGAGGGCCGGCAGTACGCCTTTCCGCGCAGCATCGTCGCCAGCCTGTTGTGGGTGAATCGCGACGCCCTCGCGAAGCACGGGGTCAACCCGCCCAACCGTCGGTGGACGATCGAGGAATTCGACCGGCTGGGCCGGGAGTTTGTCGCGGCGGCGAATCCGCCCGGGCAGCGCGACCGGGTCTATTTCCTCAATCACGTGCCCCGGATCCCGCTGCGCCGGAGCCTGGGGGTTTCCATCTTCAACGAGACCCTGACCCGCTGCACGCTCGATGATCCGCGCAACCTCGAGATGATGCGGTACATTCACAAGTGGGTCGTGGTCGACAAGCTGGTCCCCACGCGTGAGGCCGAGCAGGCGTTCGCAGCGGACGTGAGCGGGATCCGCCTGCGCATCGTCCTGTTTGCCCGGGGCCAGTACGCCATGCTCTACCTCGGGCGGTGGGCGACCGTCCTCCTGCGCGACCAGCCGCCGGTCCGCCTGGCCGTGGTGGAGCCGTTCCACGGCGGCTTCCCCAATGTGGATGTCACGGTCGGCGGGGTGGGCGTGTACGCCGGGTCCCGGCACAAGGAGATCGCGGCCAGTTTCCTCGGGTTCCTCGCCAGCCCGGAGTACAACCTCGAGGTGGTCAGAAGCGGGGATTCGCTCCCGCCGCTGCCAGCCTTTGCCCAGGTGGATGAATTCCGGCGCCCGCCGGCGCATCCCAACGAGTGGGGAGCCCACGAGGTCTTTGCGGAGACGGTGAGCGAGATCGGCATCAGCCCCCCGTTGTGCCCGTATGTCCTTTCGAGTGTTTTTTGGCGCATCGAGCTCGAAGCCTTCGAGAAGATGATCGCCGGTCGCCTCACGCCGGATCAGGCCGGGATTGAGGCGGCGGAGCGGATCAACCGCGAAATCGACCTTACGCTCGAGACCAATCCCGAGATGCGGCCGGATTATGAGGTGGCGGCGGCCGACCAGCGCCTGATCGACCAACTGCGGTCGGACGGCCGTCTGGTGCCGGAGCGCCTGATCCGGAATCCCTTTCACCGGGCGTATTACCGCGCACAGGGCTGGCTTGCCCGTGCCGATACCCCCACCCCATGAAGCTCTCTCCTGAGTGCCGCCGCAACCTGGTGGGTGCAGCCTTCCTGCTGCCGAACATCGCCGGCTTCCTCGCCTTCACGCTTGTTCCCTTGGTCATGAGCTTTGCGATGGCGTTTTCGGACTGGGATATCCAGCGCCACAACCTCTTCCGCGACGACCCGCTGCGCTGGGCCGGACTCGACAATTTCGTCCGGCTCTTCACGCATCCGGACTTCTACCGGAATTTCGGCAACACCCTGTTCCTGATGATGGGCCTGCCGGTGTCGATCGCCGGCAGCCTCGGGGCGGCGCTCCTGCTGACGCGGGCCGGCCACGCCCCGGTCGGGCGGCGCTGGGCGTTGGGCGGGGCGGGGCTGGTGCTCGTCGGCAGCCTGGTGGTGCTCGTCCTCGGCGGCTTCAGCCAGCAGGGCCTGTGGCTGCTATTGGGGACGCTGGCCGCGGCCGTTTTCCTGGGGGGAGCGCTGACCGGCGGGATGGTTTACCGGACGATGTTCTACCTGCCGCATTTCACCGCCGGCGTGGCCACCTACGTCCTGTGGAAGAAGCTCTACAATCCGCAAAGCGGTCCGATCAACCGCGGGCTGGCCCCGGTGCTCGATGCGCTGGGAGACTGGTCGCTGCGCTTCCCGTCGCTGTTCACCCTCGTCCTGCCGGGCGTGGCCGCGGGCCTGTTTCTCGCCCTGGGCTTCTGGCAGGTCCGCCGCCTGCGCGTCCGGCGGGCGGAAGGTGAGACCGGCCTGATCGGCTGGGCCGTCGCCGCGCTCGCCCTCGGCGTGGCGGGCGGGCTCGCGGTCTGGTGGGTGCATGGAGGGGCCGCCTTCGGCGTGGGTGCCGGCGTCGCGATCCTGCTCGCCGCCCTGGCCCTGACCTGGCGGCGGCCAGAGAATTTCGTGCGGCGAGCGGTCCCGGCCGATGCCGGGGTCGGGACGGAGCTGCTCCTGGCCCTGGGGCTGGTCGGGATCCTGGCGGCGCTGGCCGGCCTCGCACTGGCGGCGCGCCGGCTGCCGACCCTCGCGACCGCGGGCCTGGAACCGCCCGACTGGCTCGGGGGCTACGAATGGGCCAAGCCGGCGATCATGATCATGGCGATCTGGGCGGCGATCGGCTCGAACAACATGATCCTTTACATGGCCGGCCTGAGCAACATCTCGACCGAGCTGTACGAGGCGGCGGACATCGACGGAGCCTCGCGCTGGCAGCGGTTCTGCCACATCACCTGGCCGCAGCTGGCGCCGATCACCTTCTTCATCGTCATCATGAGCGTCATCCACGGCCTGCAGGGCGGCTTCGAGATGGCGCGCACGATGACCGCCGGCGGCCCGGCCGGGGCCACGACCACGCTCAGCTACTTCATCTACACGGAAGGCTTCGAGACCGGGCGGCTCGGTTACGCGTCGGCGGTGGCGTGGACCCTGTTCGCCTTCGTGTTCTCGATTTCCCTCTTCAACATGAAATTCGGCAATCGCTATGTCGCGGACTGACGCGAACCGGCCGGCCGGTTCCCCGGCGAACCTCTGGCTGCACCTCCTGCTGACGGCCGTGAGCCTCGGCATGGTGCTGCCCTTTGTCTGGATGGTGCTCACCAGCCTGAAGACGCTGCCCGAGGTCGCGGAGGAGTCCTGGCTCCCGCGGGACTGGCAGTGGCGCAACTATCCGGCCGTGTTCCACACGATCCCCTTCCTGCGCTTCCTCTGGAACAGCCTGCTGATCGCGGGCTGGGTGACTTTCCTGCAGGTCACCACGAGTGCGCTGGCGGCCTTCAGCTTTGCCCGCCTGCGCTGGCGCCTGCGCGACCGGGTCTTCGTCCTGTACCTCGGGACCATGATGCTGCCCGGCCTGGTCATGCTGATCCCGAACTACCAGAACATGGTGCGCCTCGGCCTGGTGAACTCTTACTACGGCCTGGTGCTGCCGGCGGCGTTCAGCGCCTTCGGCACGTTCCTGCTGCGGCAGTTCATGCTCACGATCCCGGCGGCGCTGGACGAGGCGGCCGAGATCGACGGGGCCAGCAAGTGGCAGGTGTTCTGGCTCGTCATTCTGCCGCTCTGCCGCCCCGGGCTGCTCACCCTGGCCATCTTCACCTTCATGGGCAACTACCACAGCTTCTTCTGGCCGCTGGTGATGATCAAGAGTGTCGAGAAGTACACGCTGCCGGTCGGGCTGCTCTTTTTTGATTCGAGCTACGGCCAGTCCACGCATCTGCTGATGGCGGCCGTCACGATGTCGGTGGTCCCGCTCATCCTCATCTTCACGCTCCTGCACAAACAACTGATCAGCGGCATCCATACCGGTGCCGTGAAAGGATAGGTGTCCCATGGCCTCACGCCCGAATCTCCTCCTCATCACCACCGACCAGCAGCGCTGGGATGCCACCGGTGCCACCGGCCCGTCCTTCCTGCGCACGCCCCATTTCGACCATCTGTGCCGGGAGGGCGTGCGCTTCGACCGGGCCTATTCCGACTGCCCGATGTGCGTGCCGGCGCGGATGACGCTGCTCACCGGCCGGCATGCGCACCGGCACGGGCTGACGGCCAACGGTCCCACGCGGGGGCTGGCGGAGGCCGCCGCGACGCTGCCCGGGCAGCTCGGCGCGGCCGGTTACCAGACCGTGGCGATCGGGAAGATGCACTTCACGCCCCAGCGGCACCGGCATGGCTTCCAGGAGATGCTGCTGCCCGACGACTACTACCGCGAGCTCGCGCAGCGCGGCGGGCCGCAGCCCATGCGGCACGGCCTCGGGCAGAACGAGCTCCATCCCACGCAGGCGACCGTGCCGGAGTCCGCCACGCTCACCGCCTGGATTGCCGAGCGCTGCGTGGATTTCCTCACCTACCGGCGCGATCCCGAGGCGCCGTTTTTCCTGTGGGCCTCGTTCAGCAAGCCCCATCCGCCGCTCGACCCGCCGGAGCCCTACTACTCGATGTACCGCGATTGCCCGATCCCGGACCCGGTTTACGGCGACTGGTGCGACGAGTCCTGCCCCGCGGCGATGCGGCATTTCCGCGAGCGGCAGGGCTACGGGCGCCTGCCGGCGGAGGTGATCCGGGCGGCCCGGGTCGCCTACTACGGCCTCGTCACCCAGGTGGACTACGGCCTCGGGCGGATCTTCGCGGCCCTCCGGGCCAGCGGCGCCTGGCAGGACACGGTGATCGTCTACACCTCCGATCACGGCGAATACCTCGGCGACCATCGCATGGGCGCGAAGGGCTTCTTCCACGAGCCCTCGGCCCGCGTGCCGTTCGTCCTGCGCCTGCCGCCGGCGGAGCCCTGGGTCACCAGCAACCGGACGGTGGACGACCTCGTCTGCCTGGCCGACGTCTGTCCCACGTTCCTGGCCGCGGCCGGCGTGGCGCCGGCGGCGCCGGTCGACGGCCTCGACCTTGGCCCGATCGCCCGCGGCGGGGCCGGGCCGGCGGGCCGGCGCATCGTGAGCGTGTATGCGGATGCCCGATACTGCTTCCAGCTCGCGGTCACCGACGGCAGCTGGAAGTACCTGTGGTTTCCCGAGGGGCCGACCGAGCAGCTCTTCGACCTCCGGGCCGACCCGGCGGAGCTGCACAACCGCGCGGGCGATCCCGCGCTGCAGGCGACCAAGGCCGCGCTCCGCGAGGCCCTCGTCGCGGAACTGGCCGCGAGCCGCTCGCCGCATCTGGTCGCGGGCGCCCTGCCGCAGGGCCCGGTCGTCCCGCGCCCGGCGGGATTCCTCGGCGCGCACGGGCTGCCCGGCTACCTCCTTAGCGAGAGCGACAAGGACACCCGCCACTAGCCCCCGCGCTCAGCCGAAACTGATGCGTGGGTGCACCTCGCCGTCGCGCTCCATGTGCAGGCGCGCGAGCCGCATGAGCAGGCGCTCGCGCAGGTCGCGGTGCTCGGGCCGGGACCAGAGGTTCGCGTACTGGTCCGGATCGTGCTCGAGGTCGTAGAGTTCGCCCTCTTCCCAGTCGCGGTAGACGACCAGCTTGTGCCGCTCGGTCACCAGGGTCTGCTGGTAGAGGGTCTGCCGCGTCACGCGGCTCTCGATCAGGACCGCGTCCTGGACGCGGGCCTGCGCCTGGTGCAGCACGGGCCCCAGGTCGCGCCCCTGCATGCCCTGCGGGATTCGCAGGCCGGCGAAACCAAGGCAGGTGCGGGGCAGGTCGACCAGGTTGGCGAGCGCCGCGGTCGTGCCCTGGGCAGGCAGGCGGCCGGGTCCGGCGACGATCAGCGGGATGCGCTGGCAGTCCTCGTAGGCCGCCAGCCCCTTGCCCCACAGGCCGTGGTGGCCATGCAGCTCGCCGTGGTCGGAGGTGAAGATGATGATCGTGTTCTCGGCCTGGCCGGTGGCGGCGAGCCGCTGGCGGATGCGGCCGACCTGGTCGTCGATGAAGGCCAGCATCCCAGCCGTCGCCTGCAGCGAGCGGAGCGGGTCGCGGTCGGGGTTGCCGTAGGAGCAGGGCACGCCGTTACCCTCGCTGTAGGTTCCGAAGTCGCGGGTGAGCATGCGCTGGTAGATGCCCGGCCGGTCGGCGAATTCCCCGTCGCGGTAGCCCTCGTAGGGCCGCAGGGCGTCGGCCTGCACCTGGGAGTACCACGGCTCGGGGCAGACGAACGGCTCGTGCGGATCCTGGAAGCTCGCCCAGCAGAACCACGGCTTGCCCGAGCCCGCCCGGCGCGTGATGTATTCCTCCGTGACGCCGCCGACCCAGGCCGTGTCGTGATACGGGGCGGGGATGTCCCAGGCCCCGGCCCAGTGGTGGTCGTAGTCCTTGCGCCCGCTCCGGAACCACGGGCGGAAATCCACCCCGGCGTCCTCGAGGAAGACCCGGTAGTGCATGTCGGGCTCGTTGTTCATCGTGTGGCCGGTGGAGGCGGACACTTCCTGGAAGCCGACGTAGGGCCCGTGCCAGTCGCGGAAGAACCCGGGCGGGGGTTCGCCGCCGGCCATGTGCCGGGCCTCATGGGGGCGGGCGACAAAATGCGACTTGCCGACCAGCTTCGTGTGGTAGCCGGCCGCCGCGAGGAGCGTGGGCAGGGTCGGCGCCGGAAACGGATCCACGGTCATGCCGATCGAGTAGGCGTGATGGGAAGACGGATACTGGCCGGTCAGCAGCGAAACGCGGCAGGGGATGCACAAGGGTGACGGCGTGTAGGCGCGGCCGAAATGGGTGCCGTCGGCGGCGAGCTGGTCGAGGTGCGGCGTCCGGATGCCGGGCGTGCCCAGGAGCCCGAGGTGGTCCCAGCGCTGTTGGTCGGTCGTGATGAGCAGGATGTTCGGTCGCGGCGGTTTCATGAAGGGGGAAGCGGTTGTTCGAGGAGGTCGGCCGGCTGGGCCGGGCCCGGTCCCGCGAGCGGGAGCCGGAAGGTCGCGAGCGCCCACGCCCCGACCGCGACCCGCCAGGTGCGGCGGACGGGCAGGGTGGAGCGCAGGTCGCAGGTGACCGGGGTGCCCCGGGTTTCCTGGAGGCGGACGATCCAGGCGCGCCCGTCGGCGGACAGCTTGCAGGCGGTCAGGTTGAGGTTGGCGGCCTCGACCTCGAGGATCGAGCCGGAGGTGGGCAGGGTGCCGGGGTGGGCGCTGTCGGCCGCCGGCAGCGGCGGATTGAGCATGTCCGCGGCGAAGCGGCCCGGGTTCAAGGCCGCGGGCTCCCCGAGCCCGTCGTGCAGCCAGAAACGCGCCTCGTGCCAGCCCAGGTCGAGGCGGGCGTTTTCCCAGGGGTCCGGCGGTGACTGGGGCCGGTGATGGGCGTAGAAGGCGGACCGGGCGACGATCACCTGCAGCGTGCCGTTCGCGGTGCAGTAACTCAGGCTCCCGTCGCTCACGAGCAGGCAGGAGTGGCGCGTGCCGTCCTTGCGGCGGCCCGTGGCGGCCACCCAGTCGTTGGCCGGCTGCTCGCCGGCGTTGTCCGGGCGCTCGACGATCGCACCCGGGACGGCCGCGACCGAAGTGACGTCCACGAGCCCGGTGGCAAGCTCGAGCCGCAGGATGGCGCCCGCCTCCTGCCAGTTGCACCGCACCGTGATCTCGATCCCGGGCCGGTGGGCCCAGCGCCGGAAATAAATCAGGAGGTCGGAGGCGCCCCAGCGGGCCCGCTGCCGGACGGTGCGCCGCCAGATCCCGGCCTCAAGTTCGACGGTCTCAAGGAGGGTCGGCGCGCCCAGGCGCTCGTCGTACCCGTGCAGGCGGTGTCCCCACGTGTCGCCCGGGTCGGCCCAGACACCGAGCCCCACGGGCAGCGGCTCCGCCAGCCCCGGTGCGTCGGAGCGGGCGGCGATGCTGCCGACGGTCGGGGCCGCGGTCCCGGCCGGGGCGCCGTGGTCGAGGCGGAACAGGCGGTAGCCGCAGGCGGGCAGGGGCACGACGGCGTTCAGGCGCTGCCAGCGGCTTCCCATGGGCCCGAAGCACGTCTCGGCGGCCGTCCATTGGACGGGGAATTCGGCGTCATCATCCACCGCGACCAGCCGCTGGATGGCCGCGTCGCCGTGGGGCGCCACGAAGGCGTCGAAACTGATCACGGCGGGCCGCGGCCAGGGCAGGGGATTCCACACGAGCAGCGATCCCTCCGGCACGCCGCGGGCGTCGACGGCGCGGGCAAGGCGGCGCAGCGCGAGGCCGGCGACCTCGTTTGCCTCGTCGGCCGCGGCGCCGAACCGGTCGCGGATCGCGGCGTCATTGGAGGCGGTGCAGGTACCCGCCAGGATGTCGTGAAACTGGTTGAAGAGGAGCCGCGTCCAGGCGCCTTCGAGCGCCGGGACCGGGGCGGCGGTCGGCAGGCTCAGGGCGCCGGCCGTGAGCAGCCCCTCCGCGGTCACGAGGGCGCGCTCCGTGCGGCGGTTGTCCTGCTTGATGCGCCGGTGGGCCGAATAGCAGCCGGGCGCATGCCGGTTCAGCTCGCCGCGCACCGTGGGGAGGTCCGCCAGCGCGCCGTCCGCGGCGAGCGCCGCGAAGAACCGGCCGACGGTGCTGAACCTGAGTTCCGGCAGCGCCGGATCCTCCTGGTGGCGGCGCAGGACCTCGATCTGCCGGCGCGTCGGACCGCCGCCATGGTTGCCCACGCCGTAAAAGAAGAGGCCGTGCCGTGCCCCGGCCGGGAAGGCGCTCGCGACGGCCCGGTGCAGTTCCGCCGTGAAGGCCGCGGTGTCGGCCTGCGGCGGCTGGCCGTAGTTTTGCGGCAGCCGCCAGGTGAGGACCCGCGAGCCGTCGGTAGACTCCCACCAGAAAAGCAGCGGCAGGTACATTTCCCAGGCCTGGGGCCGCATCATGACATAGTGGGTGAAGCCCGCCCGGTGGAGCAACTGGGGCAGGCCGGCGGCGTGGCCGAAGGAGTCGACGTTGTAGCCGATGCGGACATCGACCCCGAAGGTGCGCTGGAAGTAGGCCTTCCCGAGGAGGCTCTGGCGCACGAAGGCCTCGGTGGCCGGCAGGTTGCAGTCGGGCTGCTCGATCCAGCCGCCGACGATCTCCCAGCGCCCGGCCTGCACGAGGGCGCGGACCCGCGCAAACAGCGCGGGATCCGCCGCCTCCACCCACCGGTAGATCGCCGCCGAGGAACGGGTGAAGCACAGGTCGGCCTCGGCCTCCAGGCAGTTGACCGCCGATTGCACGGTCGTCAGTGCCTCCGAGCAGCCTTCCTGCCAGGGCCACAGCCAGACGGGATCGAGATGGGCCTGCCCGACCAGGTGAAGTATCCGGCGGTCCTGCATGTTCGGGCATTCTTAGTGAATCTAAATGTGAAACAAGAAAAAATATATTCCGAAAAATGAAAAATATGTATCTATAGAACTTGCATTAAAGGCCGCGTTCTCGTGGATTGGCCGCCGTCATGCCCGAGCCAGCGGCGAGACCGCCATCGATCCTGCTGATCATGACCGACCAGCAGGCGCTGCACACCCTGTCGTGCTATGGGGCGGCCGTCGCGCGCTCGCCCCGAATCGACCGGCTGGCGGCGGACGGGATCCGGTTCGATCGCGCCTACACGCCGAGCGCCCTCTGCACGCCGGCCCGGGCGAGCCTCCTCACCGGGCTCCTGCCCCACGGTCACGGCGTGCGCTTCAACACGGGCGTGTTCTCCCGTCTTTCCGAGGAGGAGTGCGGCCGCGGGCTCACGCTGTTCCCGCAGCGCCTGGCCGCCGCCGGCTACCGCTTGGGTCACCAGGGCAAGTGGCATGCCGGCCTGACGGCGACCGCGGCCGAGGCCGGATTCGAGGGCTTCAGTCTGCGCGATTACGGCGGCATCCGCCACTGCGAGGCCTTCCGCGATTACCTGCGGCGGCACAACCGGCTCGAGCCGAAGGCGCACATCGAGTTTGTCGCCGAGGGCGGCGACCCGGCGCGGAGCGGCGGCAACGTGAGCGGCTGGGCCGAGGGCGACATCCGCTCGTCGCCCTGCCACTTCGTGACGGACCTGGCGCTCGCCCAGGTCGATGCCTTTGCCGCGGGCGACCGGCCGTTCTTCATCGGCTGCCACTACTGGGAACCGCACGCGCCCTACCTGCCGACCGAGGATTTCAAGGACCGCTACGATCCGGCGACGATCCCGCCCTGGCCCAGTTTCCAGGATGACGGGGCGGGCCGCCCGCGCTGGCACGAGCGCATGCGCCGCCAGGTCTTCCCCGG